>JAJBUK010000089.1 GCA_020860385.1 Clostridiales bacterium | reverse complement strand
CCCTGATTCCGAATCAGAATCAGGGGGTTTGCTGGCGCGGAAGGAGGGATTTGAACCCTCGCGACGGTTGCCCGTCCTACGCCCTTAGCAGGGGCGCCTCTTCGACCTCTTGAGTACTTCCGCAAAAAGGTAGAATCAACGTAACTGTCAAGTTGTAGGAAAGAGATTGGCGGAGAGAGTGGGATTCGAACCCACGGTACGTTGCCGTATCACCAGTTTTCAAGACTGGCTCCTTAAACCGCTCGGACATCTCTCCAAATCGGCGCACTTCACAAGTGCTTATTTACTATACCGCAAAACCGGCCCTTTGTCAAGCTTTTTTCTGGAAAGAACCGGGATTTTTCGGGCAGGCGCAAACAGGCAGGCTTGCCGCCGAAGACACGGCGGCAAGCCCTTTTGTTACATCGGCTCAATCAGCATGGCCCGCAGCAGGCTGGGGACGCTATAGTGCCGCTTGCCCGCGCCGTAGCCGGTCTTTACCACCCGGAAGCGCTCCGGCAGGGTGTCCTCCGTTTTCACCGCCGCGGCGATGGCTGCGCCGGTGGGGGTGACCAGCTCCCCCTCCACCGGGAGGATGTGAAGGTTCAGCCCCTGCTGGGCGGCGATATTCAGGGTGGCGGGCACCGGCACCGGCAGCATCCCGTGCTGGCAGCGGACAAAGCCGCTGCCCTCATTCAGCACAGGCACCACCGCCTCGGTGACCCCCAAATTGTCCAGGCAGACGGCGGCGGCCACGATATCCACAATGGAGTCCACCGCCCCTACTTCGTGAAAATGCACCTGCTCCAGGGGCACGCCGTGGGCCTGAGCCTCCGCCTGGGCCAGGATGGTGAAGATGCGCTCCGCCAGCGCCCTGGCCCCAGGGGTCAGCGCCCCCGCCTGAATGATTTGCAGGATGTCTGGCAGGCCCCGAT
Organism: Clostridiales bacterium; assembly: GCA_020860385.1. GTDB lineage: Bacteria > Bacillota > Clostridia > Oscillospirales > Oscillospiraceae > Onthomonas. The sequence continues at coordinate 8,816 of JAJBUK010000089.1, read as the reverse complement.
GGGCGTGGGGATGGGGATGATTCTGGTCTTGAGGGTGGTCATGGCCGTGTTCCTCGTGGTGGTCATGGTCATGGTCATGCTCATGGTCGTGGGTATGGTCATGGCTGTGGCCGTGGAGGTACTCCATATCGTGGTCATGATTCTCGAGGGCCTCGTCCAGCAGCACGGCGAAGTCGCAGGCGTCCAGCCCGGCCTTGAACACCCGGCTGATTTCCACCCGGTACCCCTCCACCGGGAGGCTGGCAAGGGCCTGCCGCAGCGTCCCTTCGTCCGCCCCCAAATCCAGCAGCGCGGCCACCGTCATATCGCCGCTGATGCCCGATGCACATTCCAAATACAGTTTCATGTCGCTTTCCCCTCGCTTTGCGTTGCAATTCGGTTGATTTGTGTGGCGATGTAACCCGCGCCATAGCCGTTGTCAATGTTCACCACGGCGATGCCGTTGGCGCAGGAGTTTATCATGGTCAGCAAGGCAGAGATGCCCCCCAGATTAGCGCCGTAGCCCACGGAGGTGGGCACCGCAATCACCGGCTTATCCACCAGGCCCCCCAGCACACTGGCCAGGGCCCCCTCCATGCCCGCCACGGCGATGACGCAGTTGGCCTTCTGAATGTCCTCCAGGCGGGACAGCAGCCGGTGCAGCCCGCTGACCCCTACATCATAAATCCGCTCCACATGGGAGCCGAAGTACTCCGCCGTCTGGGCGGCTTCCTCCGCCACGGCGATGTCCGCCGTACCGGCGGTGCAGACGGCGATGCAACCGGTGTAGGCCTTCTCCGGCCCCTCGATTTTCAGGATGCGGGAGATCGGGTCGTACTGCGCCTGGGGGTAGCGGCGGGCCACAGCCTCATACTGTTCCTGGCTGGCCCGGGTGCCAAAGGCTTCCCCCTCCGCCTCGTACAGCCGGGCGAAGATGGCCGAAAGCTGCTCCACCGTCTTGCCGCTGCAATAGACCACCTCGGCAAAGCCGGAGCGGAGCTTGCGGTGGGTGTCCAGCCTGGCGTAGCCGCCGACTTCTTCAATGGGCTCCCGGCGGAAGAAGCGCTCCGCCTCCTCCACGCTCATGGTTCCCTGCTGCACCTGTTCCAAAACTTCTCTGGCGTCCATGCCGACCTTCCCTCCCGATGGGGTGAATCCGCCCGGCCGCCGCCTATGGGGCGGCAGGCGGGCGCACCCAGTTCCTTTAGTATACTCCGAATCCGGCCCTTTTGGCAAGGGCTTTCTTTGAAAGGCGGCAGCGGAGGTCTCACTGGCCCAGGAAGACACGCCATAAATGATAACGCGGCGGTCGGCTCCCGCCCCGTCAAGGTCAAAACCGTCAAACAGCTGCGGCGCAGGTCCTTCCCGCGCCGCAGCTGTCTTTGTGAAAGTGTCCTCTATTGCCGGATACCCAGAATGTTCTCCGCCTGGGCCACCTCTTCCTCGGTGGGCGTCCGCACCCCCTCCAGGGGGTAGGGGATGCCCAGCTCTTCCCATTTCAGCAGCCCCAGGGTGTGATAGGGCAGCACCTCCACCCGTTTCACTGTGTCCAGGCTGTCCACGAAGGCCCGGAGCTGTGCCAGCTCCGCCGGGTCGTCCGTCAGGCCGGGCACCAGCACCCGCCGTATCCACATATCCTTCCCCAGGTCGGAGAGGCAGCGGGCCATGTCCAGGATGTTTTGGTTATCCCACTTCGTCAGGGCCTTGTGGCCCTCCGGGCTGGTGTCCTTCAAGTCCAGCATCACCAGGTCGGTAACCTCCATCAGCCGCCGGAACTTGCCGAAGAAGGGCTCCTCATAGGTGAAGGGGTTCCCCGCCGTGTCCAGCACGGTGTGGATGCCCTTCTGCTTCGCCAGGGTGAAGAAGGCGATGAGGAAGTCGATTTGCAGCAGCGGCTCGCCGCCGCTGACGGTGATGCCGCCGTTTTTGCCCCAATAGTTGTGATAGCGGTAGGCCCGGTCAAAGAGCGCCTTGGCCGTCCAGGGCTGGCCTGCGCCGATGCGCCAGGTCTCCGGGTTGTGGCAGTACTGGCACCGCATCCGGCACCCCTGCATAAACACGACGAAGCGGACCCCCGGCCCGTCCACCAGGCCGAAGGTCTCCAGGGAGTGAACGTTGCCCAGCACGGCGCTTTCCGCAGGCTCCATAGGGTGATACCTCCTTATATCGTCAGAAAAGAAAGGGGACAAACCGGACGCCGGCGGAAAACCGGCGTCCGGTGGGGATGTGTGAAAGGGACGTTCTCTGTTCTCTTACAGCCCGCCGTGGCAGGTGCGGGCCAGCACGTCCAGCTGCTGTTCCCGGGTCAGGTCGATGAACTTCACGGCATAGCCGGAGACGCGGATGGTGAAGTTGGCGTACTCCTCCTTCTCCGGATGCTCCATGGCGTCCATCAGCTTCTCCTTGCCGAAGACGTTGACGTTCAGGTGGTGGGCCCCCTGGTCAAAGTAGCCGTCCATGACCTGCACCAGGTTGTCCACCCGCTCCTGCCCGCTGTGGCCCAAGGCGTCGGGGTTGATGGTCTGGGTGTTGGAGATGCCGTCCAGCGCCCAGTGATAGGGCAGCTTGGCCACTGAGTTCAGGCTGGCCAGCAGGCCGTTTTGCTCCGCGCCATAGCTGGGGTTGCCGCCGGGGGCGAAGGGGGCATACGCCTTCCGGCCGTCCGGGGTGGCGCCGGTGGCCTTGCCGTAGACCACGTTGGAGGTGATGGTCAGGATAGAGGTGGTGGCCTCGGAGTTGCGGTAGGTGTGGCGGCGCTTGATCATGTCCAGGAAGGTGCGCAGCAGCCAGACGCCGATGTCGTCCGCCCGGTCGTCGTCGTTGCCGTACTTGGGGAAGTCGCCCTCCACCTGATAGTCCACGGCCAGCCCGGTCTCGTCCCGGATGACCTTTACTTTGGCGTACTTGATGGCGCTGAGGGAGTCCACCACATGGGAGAAGCCCGCGATGCCGGTGGCGAAGGTGCGGCGCACGTCGGTGTCGATCAGCGCCATCTCCGCTTCCTCATAATAGTATTTGTCGTGCATATACTGAATCAGGTTCAGCACGTTGACGTACAGCCCCGCCAGCCAGTCCAGCATGGTGGTGTACTTCTGAATGACCTCGTCATAGTCCAGATAGTCGCCGGTGATGGGGGCGTACCGGGGGCCCACCTGCTCGTGGAGCTTCTCGTCCATGCCGCCGTTGATGGCGTAGAGCAGACACTTGCCCAGGTTGGCTCTGGCCCCGAAGAACTGCATTTCCTTGCCCGTCTGGGTGGCGGAGACGCAGCAGCAGATGGAGTAGTCGTCCCCCCAGACGGGCTTCATCACATCGTCATTCTCGTACTGGACGGAGCTGGTCTTGATGGAGATGCCTGCGGCGTACTGCTTGAAATTCTCCGGCAGGGCGGAGGAGTACAGCACCGTCAGGTTGGGCTCCGGGGCGGGCCCCATATTCTCCAGGGTGTGGAGGAAGCGGAAGTCGTTCTTCGTCACCATGGAGCGGCCGTCCATGCCAATGCCGCCCACCTCCAAGGTGGCCCACACCGGGTCGCCGGAGAACAGCTCGTTGTAGGAGGGGATGCGGGCGAACTTCACCATGCGGAACTTCATCACCATATGGTCAATCAGCTCCTGGGCTTCCGTCTCCGTCAGCGCGCCGCTGTCCAAATCCCGCTGAATATAGATGTCCAGGAAGGTGGAGATGCGCCCCACGCTCATGGCCGCGCCGTTCTGGGTCTTGATGGCGGCCAGGTAGCCGAAGTACAGCCACTGGCAGGCTTCCTTCGCGTTCCGGGCGGGCTGGGAGATGTCAAAGCCGTAAATCGCCGCCATCTCCTTCATTCCCTTCAGCGCCTTGATTTGCCGGGCAATTTCCTCCCGCAGGCGGATAACGTCGTCGGTCATGGTGCCGTCGCCGCAGTTGGCCAAATCGCGGGCCTTTTCCTCCATCAGATAGTCGATGCCGTACAAGGCCACCCGGCGGTAATCCCCCACGATGCGGCCCCGGCCATAGGTATCCGGCAGGCCGGTGATGATGTGGCTGTGGCGGGCCCGCTTCATCTCCGGGGTGTAGGCGTCGAACACCGCCTGGTTGTGGGTGCGGCAGTAGTCATTAAAAATCTTATGCAGCTCCGGGCTGGGCTGATAGCCGTAGGTGGTGCAGGCCTGCTCCGCCATCTTGATGCCGCCGTAGGGCATGAAGGCCCGCTTCAGGGGCTTGTCCGTCTGGAGGCCCACGATTTGCTCCAGGTCCTTTAATTCCGGGTCGATATAGCCGGGGCCGTAGGCGGTCAGGCCGGAGACCACCTCCGTCTCCATATCCAGCACGCCGCCCCTGGCCCGCTCTTCCTTCTGGAGGGTCTGGAGGGCGTTCCACAGCGTTTTGGTGGCGTCGGTGGGCCCTGCCAGGAAGGAGCAGTCGCCGTCATAAGGCTGGTAGTTCTTCTGAATGAAGTCCCTGACGTTGACCTCTTCCTTCCAGAGGCGGCCCTCGAAGCCGTCCCATTGCGCGAACTGTTTCATACGAATACCTTACCTTTCCAATGGGTCAAAAATAGGAGTTTGTTTATCGCCTGCCGCGATGCGGGGCAGAGCGCTGTCTATTGCGGGTTAGTGTTCCCATTCAAACGGAACTCATACCAATTCCACATCTGGTATCAGCAGGAAAAGAAAACCACAAGATGAGATTAGGAAAAACTAACCACATATAGAAAGTAAATCCACATTTTGCGGGTACGCCGCCTCTATGGACACAATCGCATTATAGCAAGCCCCAGGGGGAAATGCAAGAGGGTTTTGCAAGATTTCAGGATTCCATAAAATACCTGAGGATTTCGGGCAGCGCTTTAGCGAAAACGCAAAATAAAAGGTCGGCGCACTATCAGGAAGTGGGGGAGGGAGAATTGTGTCAATCTGGGAGCAGTGGTTTTCTTGGGCGAGGGCTGAGATCGGGAGTCGGTGGTTGCCCGACCGGCGGGGGTGGTTCTCCTTAGATCAGGTTCGTTGAAGGAACAACGTTGTTTCCCTCCGGGGGCCCTATTTCTCGCTCCGCCGAGAAATAGGGGAAAGAGGGCGGCTCAGGGAGGAGCTTCGGGGCCTCGCTCCTCCCTAAGAACCCTCCTCCTATCCCACAACCGGCTAGCGCCTTGTCCCTCAATCAGGTGGTCTGTCCCGTTAGAGACTAACAAAATCGAAGCCCAGCGAAGCGGGTTCGATTTTGAGAGGAGGCGTTGCGGAGCGAACGAGCATTCGGCTTACAGACGGATGCGAGCGATACGGAGCTAATGCCGACGATGTGAGACTGCCGCCGATGGCGGCTGGGGGACGATTGCCGTTCCGCCCTGCCGGAGGCGGGCGGAACGAGCAATTTTATTATCCAACGGTGGATAACATCTGACTGCGAGGCAAAGTTTTCGCCTCTGATGAAAAGCGGATGAGAAACCAACGTTTTCAGGATTAGGAGTAACAGCGTACCCTTACTGCCAGGTTTCAGCGACCAAAGGCCAACAAAATTGCCGCCCGTCCCGCCAACGGCTAGGGAGCGAAGCGGAAATGTCGCTTGACGGCGGGGGACGTGGGCGGCAATCCCTCCCCAGCCGCCATCGGCGGCAGCTTTGGTGCGTATCAAGTCACATCGTCTGTTGCCCTAATAGACCACCTATAGACCAGACAGCGCGAAGCCCCCCCCGGAACAGGATGAGGGTTCTTAGGGGGGAGCGAGGCCCCGAAGCTCCCCCTTGAGCCGCCTTCTTTCCCCTATTTCTTGGCGGGACAATTTACGGCGTTAAAAAATATGCCAGTGGCATATTTTTAGCCGGAAACCGATGCCAGCTATGCTGGCGAGGGTCGCTGTCCGAGGAGAATACCGTAAAGGGTCAGCAGGCGGTAGTCAGGCCCGCCGGGAGGGCAAGCCGTTGTTCCTTCAACGAACCATATCTAAGGAACGACCACCCCGCCGGTCAGCCAATCCCCCTTCATCCCCTTGCGCTCAGAAAGGAAGGCCAATCAAATGCTGCAAGCTGCTGTTCGTATCGTATGGGGCCCGTGGACGCTGGCCCTGTTCCTGGCGGTGGGGCTGTACTGCTCGGTAGGGTCGGGATTCTTCCAGCTGTTCGGCGTCCGCCAATGGTGGGGCGGCACCCTGGGCGCTCTGACCGCGAAGGGCCGGACGGAGGGCGGCCTCTCCCCGCTGGAGACGCTGTCCACCGCCCTGGCCTCCACCGTGGGCACCGGCTCCATCGTGGGGGTGGCCACCGCCATCACCTTCGGCGGGCCGGGGGCAGTGTTCTGGATGTGGGCGTCCGCCTTCCTGTCCGCCATGACCGGCTGGGCAGAGAAGGCCCTGTCCATCCTGGTGCGCCGCCGCCGAAACGGGGCCTGGGAGGGCGGCCCCATGGTCTGGCTGGAGAAGAAGGGGCTGCCCACAGCAGCCAAGTGCTTCGCCCTGTTCACCGCCCTGGCCGCCCTGGGGATGGGGGACATGGTGCAGGCCAACTCCCTGGCATCGGCGGTGGAGGCAGCCACCGGCTTCCCGCCCCTGGCCACCGGCCTGCTGACGGCCACGGCCTGCGGCCTGGTGCTGATGGGCGGGGTAAAGAGCGTCGGCCGCCTCTGCGAGAAGCTGGTGCCGGTGATGGCGGCGCTGTTCCTGGCAGGAGGCTGCGTCACCCTGATTCGGGCCCGGGCGGAGCTTCCCGCCGCGCTGGCGCTGATCATCCGCTCGGCGCTGAGTCCGGAGGCGGCCCGGGGCGGGCTGCTGGGCAGCGCGGTGCGCTGGGGCATCGCCCGGGGCGTCTGCACCAACGAGGCGGGGCTGGGCTCCACGGCGCTGGTACACTGCTCCTCCGCCAACACCGACCCGGTGCGGGAGGGGTATTGGGGGATTTTGGAGGTGTTCCTCTCCACCTTCGTCATCTGCACCATCACAGCGCTGGCGGTGCTGACCTCCGACGCCTACCAGAGCGGCGCGGCGCTGACGGGGGCGGCCCTGTCCGTGGCCGCCTTTACGGAGGGGCTGGGCCAGGCGGGGCCGTGCTTCGTGGCCCTGTGTCTGGCGGTGTTCGCCTTCTCCACGCTGCTGGGCTGGTGCTGGTACGGCTGCTGCGGGGTGCGATACCTGCTGTCGGAGCGGTGGGAAAAGCGGTACCGCCTCCTGTTCCTGGCCTGCATCGTGGCGGGCAGCGTGGCGCGGCTGGAGGCGGTGTGGCAGCTCTCCGACGTATGCAACGGCCTGATGGCCTGGCCCAGCCTGATGGCGCTGCTGCTCTACGCACCCCAGGTGTTGCCCCTCCTGCGCAAACGGGACGGGCAGGACAGAAATGCAACGGCTGTTCCGCCCGGAGGGGAGCGGTTCTCTCCTTAGCCAGTGTCCCCGGCGTTCCTTTTATCTCGCGTCCTCCCAAACGCAAAACTCCCCCGCAGCGGCAGGCCGTGCGCCTGCCGCTGCGGGGGAATCATTTTGCCGCTGGCCGCTCAGTGGCGGAAACCCGCCCCTGTGGGCAATTTATTTTTCGTACAGGAACTTCTCAGGCAGGGTCACGCCGAAGTCCACCGCCAGGTGGCGGAACTCGTCGGGCTGGATGGTCTGCCGCTTCGTCCCGCCGGTCATGGAGATGACCTTCACCAAAATTTCGGCAGACTTCTCCACGGTGTGCATCAGGCCGAAGGTCAGGTCAAAGTCCTCGCCGGAGCAGAACATCCCGTGATGTGCCCAAATGGCCACGTCGTACTGCTTCATCAGTTCGCTGGTGGCCACGGCGATGTCCCGCCCGCCGGGCACCATCCAGGGCACCACACCGATGCCGGAGGGGAACACCACCGGGCACTCGGTGGCCATCTCCCACAGCTCCCGGGTGAACGCCTCATCGGTCAGGGGCAGCACGAAGGTCAGGGCGATGGTGTTGGCGGGGTGGGCGTGGTAAATGACCCGGTGCTTGCCGCCGGTGGCCGCCTTCTTCACCTCATGGTTCATCAGGTGGGAGGGGAACTCGCTGGTGGGCCGTCCGCCGTTCACCAGACCCCAGCAGACGCGGTACTTTTCGCCCTTGCTGTCGATTTCGCAGATGGCGCAGGAGTCCTCCGGGGCGCTCATGACGTTGCGGAAGTACTTGCCAGAGCCGGTGGACACGAAGAACTCCCCGGCGAGGCCAGGCACGCTGGTGCCGATGTCCTTCCACTCGCCGTCAAAGGACAAATCCTCCCGGACGGCCTCCACCTCCTCCGGCTTCATCCGGTAGGTCAGGTTGCCGCCGTTGCGCTCGTGCCAGCCCTGCTGCCAGCCGTCGTCCGCCATGCGCATAAAGCCCTGCATAAAGTTTGAATCTAAAACCTTCATTGTGTGTCCATCCTTTCTGAATATCAGTTCTATTGTTCTAATTGGTTATCCTTTTGCTAAGCCTTTCGCTGAAGACCCCTCCGTCACGGCTTACGCCGTGCCACCTCCCCTTTCAGGGGCGGCAAGGGGGGTATGCTTGTCGATTGGTAACGGTTTTGTTCGATAGAAGCAGGATTTTCGGCAAATAACTCCGTTTTCTAGCCACTAACCACTAGCCACTAGTCACTTACCGCGTCACAACATCCACCGGCACATTCAAAATCTTCGCCACCTTCAAAATGGTGTCGATATGCCGCCCGGTGGCCGCGGCGAAGTGGTGGGTGGGGCCGCACTCGCTCCAGCGGGTGACGAACTCCCGCGCCCCGCAGGTGAATCGGGTGCGCATATTGGTGTCGCCGAAGGACAAAATCTTGCCCTCCTCGTTGACACCCTCCGCCACCACGAACTTGAAGTTGCCGTTGCCGTCCTGGGTGATGGCCAGATAGGTCACGGGGCCGGTGTAGGGGTAGAACTGGGTCAGG
>JAJBUK010000119.1 GCA_020860385.1 Clostridiales bacterium | reverse complement strand
TCAAAATGATGGACAAGAAAATATTTTTTGCTACACTAATCATAAGGAACCGTCGTATCCGCCTGGAAACGGGGCGTTCCGCAAAAAGAGAGAAAAGGAGCACAAAGCTATGGCAAAGTATTGCGCAAAATGCAGCGCACCCATGGAGGACAGCGCACGGTTCTGCCCCAAGTGCGGTTATGCGCCACAGCCCCAGCAATGGAACGGAGGCAGCCAGCCCTTCCAAAACGGCGGCTTTGTCCCGCAGCAGCAGAGCTATCAGCCGCCGTTCCAGCAGCCCTCTATTGAAGTGGTTTAAATTCGTCATCTGGGTACAACTGTTCCTGGCCGCGCTGACCAATCTGGGTACCGCCATCGGCCTGCTGACCGGCTCGATCTACGGAGATTATGCGGGACTGGTGTACGCCTTTTACGACGGACTACGCGCGCTGGACATCATCATCGCGCTGCTGTGCCTTGCCTTGGCCGGAGCGGCTATTTATGTCCGCTTCCAGCTGTCCGGCTATAAGCAGAAGGGGCCGACCCTGTACCTCTACTTCCTGCTGGCCAGCGTCGCCGTGTCTCTGCTCTATGTACTCGCCTCCAGCCTGGCGCTGGGGAGCTTTGCCGGGGGTGTATCCACCATCAGTTCCCTGGTGACGACCGTGGTGATGTACGTCCTGAACCGCACTTATTTCGAGAAGCGGAGTTTCCTGTTCGTCAACTGAAGAAGGCCCGCAGCGCCACAAAAACGCCGCCCCACGGTACTCCGTGGGGCGGCGTTTGCCTGTTTCGCGGTTATGACAAATCCGCCAAATCCAGAAACTCGTGCCCGTGGGCGGCGATATGCTCCTTCCGCCCCGCCAGGTTGTCCCCCAGCAGCAGGTCGAACATCTGGGTGGTGGGCTCCACGTCCTCCGGCATGACCTTGATGAGCCGCCGGGTCTCCGGGTTCATGGTGGTGAGCCACATCATGTCCGGCTCGTTCTCGCCCAGGCCCTTGGAGCGCTGAATGGTGTACTTCTTCCCCTTCAAATCCCGCTCCAGAATGTCGTCCCGCTCCTTGTTGGAGTAGGCGAACCAGGTCTTGTCCTGATAGGTGATTTCAAACAGGGGGGATTCGGCAATGTACACATAGCCTTCCTTGATGAGGGTGGGGGTCAGCCGGTACAGCATGGTCAGCAGCAGGGTGCGTATCTGGTAGCCGTCCACATCGGCGTCGGTGCAGAGGATGATTTTATTCCACCGCAGGTTGTCCAGGTCGAACTCCGCCAAATCCTTCGCCCGCTGCTTGCCGCCGGTCAGCTCCACGCCGCAGCCCATGACCCGCAGCAGGTCGGTGATGATGTCGCTTTTGAAAATGCGGGCGTAGTCCGCTTTCAGACAGTTCAAAATCTTGCCCCGGATGGGCATGATGCCCTGGAACTCGGAGTCCCGGCTCAGCTTGCAGGCCCCCAAGGCGGAGTCGCCCTCCACGATATACAGCTCCCGGCGGGAGACGTCCTTGGTGCGGCAGTCCACGAACTTCTGCACCCGGTTGGAGATGTCCATGTTGCCGGACAGCTTCTTCTTGATGTTCAGCCGGGCCTTCTCCGCCGTCTCCCGGCTGCGCTTGTTCACCAGGATTTGACCGGCCACCTTCTCCGCGTCCAGAGGGTTCTCGATGAGGTAGACCTCCAGACTGGAGCGGAGGAACTCGGTCATGGCCTCCTGGACGAAGCGGTTATTGATGGCCTTCTTTGTCTGGTTCTCATAGCTGGTCTGGGTGGAGAAGTTGTTGGAGACGAAGATGATGCAGTCCTGAATGTCGTTCCAGGTGACCTTGGCCTCCCCCTTGTTGTACTTCCCCTGCTTTTTCAGGTAGCCGTCAAAGACGGAGACGAAGGCGGAGCGCATGGCCTTTTCCGGGGAGCCGCCATGCTCCAGCCAGGAGGAGTTGTGATAGTGCTCCACCAGCTGCACCGTGTTGGAAAAGACGAAGGCGGCGCTGAGCTTCACCTTGTACTCCTTCTTGTCCTCCCGGTCTCTGCCCTTCCGCTCCGCCTGGTAGAAGGCGGGGGTGGTCAGGGCGTTGTTCCCCGCCAGCTCGGTGACGTAGTCCACAATGCCGTTTTCATAGCGGAAGTCGGTGACTTCAAACTTGCCGCCCACCTGGTTCCGCAGCCGGAAGGTGACACCGGCGTTCACCACCGCTTGGCGTTTCAGCACATCCTGGTAGTAGGACAGGGGGATGTCAATGTCGGTAAACACGTCCAGGTCGGGGAGCCAGCGGAACTTGGAGCCGGTCTTGTGCCGGGGGGCGTCCTCCGAATGGAGGCCGCCGACGTTCTCCCCCCGCTCAAAGTGAAGGGTGTACTTCTTCTGGTCCCGGTAGATGGTGGCGTCAAAGTAGGCGCTGGCGTACTGGGTGGCGCAGCTGCCCAGACCGTTGAGGCCCAGGGAGTACTCGTAGTTCTCGCCGCTGTCCTGGTCGTACTTGCCCCCGGCGTACAGCTCGCAGAACACCAGCTCCCAGTTGTAGCGGCCCTCGCTGCTGTTCCAGTCCACCGGGCAGCCCCGGCCGAAGTCCTCCACCTCCACCGACTTATCCTCATAGCGGGTGACGATGATGAGGTCGCCGTGGCCCTCCCTGGCCTCGTCGATGGCGTTGGACAGGATTTCAAACACCGCGTGCTGGCAGCCCTCCAGGGCGTCGGAGCCGAAGATGACGCCGGGGCGCTTGCGCACCCGGTCAGCCCCCTTCAGGGCGGAGATGGATTCGTTGTTATAAGCTTGCTTCGCTTGCTTTCGTGCAGCCATAATTCAGCTTCCTTCATGTATCAGATACTGCGGTTCTATTTTATCGAAGTTTCCCCCGGCTGTCAAGAAAACTTGGAGGGTTTGAGGGGCGCGGAGCGGTGGAGGGGGTGCCAACGGGACGTTCCTTAGATAAGGAATGATAAAGGAAATAAGTGGTTTCCTCCCCTTTCAGGGGCGGCAGGTGCGCTGCATCTCCAGAATACACCCTCCCCGCACCGCAAAAGGAGCGCCGCAGCAAACGCTGCGGCGCTCCTGCGCGATGTCAGAAGGAATCCGGAACCTGTCCGCTTCCGCGGTGAGGAACCTTACTGCTTTTCCTCTTCTGCCTTGCGGCGGGCCAGCTCGGCGGAGTTGGCCTCCACGGTCTTCTTGTCCAGGGGATACCAGAAGGCCAGCACAATCACCAGCAGGGTGAAGCCGATGGCCGGCACCAGGACGGAGACGTTGTAAATGCCGTTGACCACTTCGGTGTCGAAGGCGGTGGCGGCGGTGTAGCCCACCATGCTCAGCAGGCCGCCGGTCAGGCCGGCAGAGGCCGCCTGGCCCAGCTTCCGTGCGAAGGAGTACAGAGAGTAGATGGTGCCGTCGGAACGGGTGCCCCGGCGCACCTCGTCCTCATCGATGACGTCGGTAATCATTGCCCAGATGACGGTGTTAAAGCAGGCGATGCCCACATAGCCCAGGGCCACGATGACGATATAGACGATGGGGTTGCTGGTGTGGATGATAAGGGCCGCGAACATGGAGACGGCGGCGATGAGGTTGCCCACAATAGCCAGTTCCTTCTTGCCGTACTTCTTGGACGCTTTGGGGACGACGGTTATGGCCAGCACCAGCATCACCACCACGCCGACCATGTTGGCCACGGACTGATAGACGGTGTTGTTGAAGTAGTTGGCCCAGACATAGGTGGACATACCGGTCATGGTCAGCTGGGAGAGCAGCAGCACGATGGCGGCCACGATAATGGAAATCAGCGCCCGGCTGGAGAAGAGCTGCTTGAACAGAGCGCCCAGGCTGAACTTCTCGGTCTTGGTCTCGATGGGCACCCGCTCCGTGGTCAGAGAGGTGCAGACCAGGTAGCACACCAGCGCGCCGATGGAGCAGACCAGGGCGGTAATGGTGAACTTGGTGCCGGAGATAACGCTGTTGCCGTCGGCATCCTTATAGTAGACCACCAGGGGCAGCACCACGCCGGTGATTAGGCTGGCCATGGTGGAGCCGATGTTGCGCCAGGTGGACAGCTCCACCCGGTCGCCGGGGTCGTCAGAGATGGCGGAGGCCATGGAGCCGTAGGGGATGTTCACGCCGGTGTAGCAGATGCTGCCCCACAGCAGGTAGGTCACGGTCAGCCAAATCACCTTCACCACATAGGAGGCGTCGGCCATCCAGCTGGCGTACATCAGGAAGGAGGCCAGCGCCACGGGGGCCATGAAGCGGCGCATCCAGGGGATGAACTTGCCCGCCTTGGTGGCCGGGCTGCGGTCCACGATCTGGCCCATGGCGGTGTCGGTAAAGGCGTCCACAAAGCGGGCCACCATCATAATGATGCCCACCACGCCGGTGCCGACGCCCATCACGTCGGAGTAGAACTTCATCAGCCAGCTGGAGGCCAGGAGGAAGGTGAAGTCATTGCCGAAGTCGCCCATCATGTACGCGAACTTATCGCGCACACCGAAGGGACGGACGCCCGACTTGGTTGTTGTGTTGCTGTTTGCCATACGAATACACTCCTTTATTATTTTCATGCTGTAAGGCCCGGCGGAGGGGCGGTACAGTAGGGCACAGAGGGAGATGATTCCGCAGAAGCAAAAAAGGCCGCCTCCAGTGCAGCAAACAGAAGGGGAGCTGTTTTACCAGGGAGAACGGCTTCGGTTCTATTTTGTTTCTGTGAAATCGCCAAAAATCCGGCTTTCATTGTAAAAATCACACAACACTTTTCCGGCCGATTTAACTGCGATTCCCTCTGCTTTTTACCAAACTGCCGAATTTGACAAATTTTTATTCCCGAAATGAATAAAGTGTTCCGTCAAAACGTCCCTCCGGCGGCAAAATTTTGCAACGCTGTGAATACTTTCCTTCATGACCGTCCATACTGCACACAGGGACAGTTCCTGTCCCGCCGCCGGGCCGACCCTGGCGGTACTCTCAACGGAGGTCATCAGGATGAACAAAAAGACAGTTTGGCAGAGGATAGGCGCATTTTTCAGCGGCAAGGGCTTCTACATGGTGCTGGTGCTGTGCATAGGCGCCGTAGGAGTTTCCGGCTGGTATCTCTGGAAGACCATGCGGCTGGCTACGGACAGCATGGCGGAGGCCGCCTCCGGCGCCGCCACGGTGACGGTGGCCCAGGAGGAAGCGGACGCGCCGCCGGAAGCGGAGGAGCTGGCCCCGGAGGACAGCGCCGCCCAGGAGGAGGCCCAACCCTCCAGCGCCGAAGCGGAGGAGGAGCAGGCCATCGCTACCCCTGTCTCTGACAGCACAGCCGCCCAGGAGGAGACGGAGGAGGACGCCGGAGAAGACGCCGACGCCACAGCGACGGAGACCGCCGCAGCGGAGGAGACGGCTGAGGAAAGCAGTTCTTCCAAAAATGAAGTTGTGGAAACCGCTGTGGAAACGGTGGATAACTTGCACCAAACAATGCAATATCCTGTTCCTGGCAGCGTGGTGGCCGCCTTCTCCTCGGACACGCTGACCTACAACGAGGCCCTGGAGGACTGGCGCACCCACAACGGTGTGGATCTCTCCGCCGAGGTGGGGGATGACGTGGTGGCGGCCTGGAGCGGTCAGGTGGTCAGCGTCCGGGAGGATGCGGTGCTGGGTACCACTGTGACCATTGACTGCGGCGACGGCTACACCACAGTGTACGGCAACCTGGCAGAGCCCGCCGCCGTCTCCGCCGGGGACCAGGTGTCCGCCGGGGACGTACTCGGCGCTGTGGGGGAGACCGCCGGGGGCGAGACCCACGGCGGGGACGGCTTCCTGCACTTCGCGGTGCTGCTGGACGGGGACTATGTGGACCCCATGGAGTTCCTGAGCTAACCAGGCCCCAGGGAACCGCCGCTGGCAGTTCCCTGGGGTTTGCAGGCGTCAGGCGGCATGGACCGCAGCGCGCATTTCCCTCCGCCGCAAGGCCGGCGGGGGGGAGGCCGGAAAAAGGAACAGGCGGCAATCAAAAGATTGCCGCCTGTTCCTTTTGGGAAATTAGGGAGGATAGAATGAAAAGAAGAAGTTACTCAGCTCATGTCCATAAGATACACCCCGGTTGTTACAGAAGTTCACAGGAAATTGTTACAGAACTATAAAATTTTGAAAAAACCGGGGACAGCGCTCTTCCCTGCGGAAATTTCCCAAAATTCGGTAAAATTCCGCAGAAACAAATTGATTTATGAGCCGATTCACAGTATAATAGGGAACGCAAGGGCGTTTTTTGCCCCAAAACCCCACAGGAGGTAGTAATATGTATCAGAATATGCAGGATTCCATCGGCTTCCTCGCCGCCACAGACCCGGAAGTGTCTGCGGCGATGGGCCGTGAGCTGACCCGCCAGCGGGAGAATATCGAGCTGATTGCCAGCGAGAATATCGTCTCCCCCGCCGTGATGGCGGCAATGGGCAGCATCCTGACCAACAAGTACGCGGAGGGTCTCCCCGGCAAGCGCTATTACGGCGGCTGCGCCTATGTGGACCAGGTGGAGAACATCGCCATTCAGCGGGCCTGCCAGCTGTTCGGCGCGAAGTACGCCAACGTGCAGCCTCACTCCGGCGCTCAGGCCAACCTGGCGGTGTATTTCGCCCTGCTGGAGGTGGGGGACACGGTGATGGGCATGGACCTGTCCCAGGGTGGGCACCTGACCCACGGCTCCCCGGTGAATATGTCCGGCAAGAATTATCACTTCGTCTCCTACGGTGTGAATGAGGACGGCTTTATCGACTACGCCGCCCTGGAGAAGGCCGTGAAGCAGGTGCGGCCCAAGCTCATCGTGGCGGGGGCTTCCGCCTATCCCCGGGCCATCGACTTCGAGCGGCTGGCCGAAATCGCCCACGGCTACGGCGCGTATCTGATGGTGGACATGGCCCACATCGCCGGCCTGGTGGCTGGCGGCGTGCATCAAAGCCCCATGCCCTACGCCGACGTAGTCACCACCACCACCCACAAGACCCTTCGCGGCCCCCGCGGCGGCCTGATCCTGACCAACAACGCAGTGCTGGCCAAGCGGCTGAACTCCGCCGTGTTCCCCGGCACCCAGGGCGGCCCGCTGGAGCACGTCATCGCCGCCAAGGCGGTGTGCTTCGGTGAGGCGCTGAAGCCGGAGTTCAAGGCCTATGCCCAGGGCATCGTGGATAACGCCCAGGCCCTGGCTGCCCAGCTTACTGCCCGTGGAGTGAAGCTGGTGTCCGGCGGCACGGACAACCACCTGATGCTCATTGACCTGCGGGAGGAAGCCTGCACCGGCAAGGAACTGGAGGCCCGGCTGGACTCCGTCCACATCACCGCCAACAAGAACACCGTCCCCGGCGAGACCCGCAGCCCCTTCGTCACCTCCGGCGTCCGCATCGGCACCCCCGCCGTCACCACCCGTGGCATGGGCGTGGACGAGATGAAGGTCATCGCCGACTGCATTGCCGACTGCATCTGGCACTATGAGGAGAAGAAGGACGAAATCTCCGCTAAGGTGCTGGAGCTGACCGCCCGGTTCCCCCTGTACGAGTAAGCCCGCCCGGGGGCAGTGGTTAGTGGCTAGTACCCCCTCAGTCAGCTGCGCTGACAGCTCCCCTTTCAGGGTAGGGAGAGAAGCGGAAACGCCGCTTGACGGCGGAGCCAAAGATGTGGTGATTCCCGCAACTCCCTTGCCTCCCCTGAAAGGGGAGGTGGCGCAAAGCGCCGGAGGGGTGGCTAACAGCCAGCAGCTAACAGCCAGCAGCTAACAGCCAGCAGCTAACAGCTACCCACGCCCCCCGCAGGGGGCGGCTAGCCGCTAACCACTAACAGCCCCCACGGGGCCGACCATTGGAAGGAGTGCAAACCGTGATGAAAATCGGATTTGGCTGTGACCATACAGCGGTAGAACTGAAAAACATCCTGATGGAGCATATGAAATCCCAGGGCTATGAGTGCGTGGACTACGGCTCCTACAGCCCGGAGGAGAAGCGGGATTACCCCGTTTCCGGGCGGCTGGTGGCGGAGGCCATCCGCCGGGGCGAGGTGGACAAGGGCGTGCTGATTTGCGGCACCGGCGTGGGCATCAGCCTGGCGGCCAACAAGGTGCCCGGTATCCGGGCCGGTGTGTGCAGCGAGCCGTACACCGCCCGCCTCATCACAGAGCATAACGACTGCCAAATCGTGGCCATGGGCGCCCGGGTAGTGGGCAGCGAACTGGCCAAGATGATTTGTGACAGCTTCTTCTCCGCCCAGTTCCAGGGCGGCCGCCACGCCAAGCGGCTGGGGATGATTGCCGCCATTGAGGAGGACTACGGCTACGCCGACGCCCCGGTGAAGTAAGCGGGGCGCAGTCCTGCGCCGTCCCCGGAGCCAGCCGGGGAAACCTGCCGGATTCGGAAACAGTTCACAAATTGGAAACAGGTTGTTTTCAGTCCATTCACCATTTGCCTCAGCCTATCTGGTATGCTATAAGCGTGGACAGGAACCGACCAAACGCCAGCTTTTCTCTTTTCATTTTTTCTCCTTTTCAAAACCGGGCCGTCCGGCGTAAGCCGCCGGGCGGCCCGGCAAACAATTCACGGACTTTGTCCGTTTTTGCCACGCGGCGACGCGGGGCTTTTTTGTGCCCAAAAAGGTGCGCACGACTGCTGCAAAGAACCGCGTTGGCGCTTCGGTTCGTGAGCGGTGTCGCGCCGCTGCCGCACGGTTTCAGGCGTTCACGGCAAAGCGAGGAACAGAAGGCATACAGGTCATAACGGAAGCGTAAAAAATTCAACTTTTTTTGGGAGGAGCGCGTAAAAATAGCCCACTCTCCCCAGGCAAGGACTTATGATTGCTAGATTATTGTTAGAATTAGCTAAAATAGAAAAAAGATGTTGCAAACGCTTCAAAAAATAGTGAAATCAAACAAGCCTGGATTGACATTTTTTTCCGATGTGCTAAAATAAAGCCATAGATGGCGCCCAATCTTTGAAGGCGCCTTTCCTGCATGAGCGCGGCGGCGCAGAAGGAAGGGCTCCGTTGCGTCCCCAGAATGATAAGGAGGACTGTACCCATGAAAATTGAATCGATTTACGATGCTGCATTCCTGACCTATGGTCGGGTCATCGAGGGCTATGATACCGTTCAACTGGTGGAGGCGCTGCGCACCGCCACCCCGCTGCCCGACGGGGTGGAGTATGTGGCCAGCGTCCCGGCGCTGGAGGCGCTGGACATCAAGGCGGCCCTCTCCGCCAACGAGTATGGCGGTATGCCCATCCAGATGGGCTACTGCAACGGCCACAACACCCGGCTGAACTGCCTGGAGTACCACAGGGACAGCGAGGTGAACTGCGGCGCTGAGGACTTCGTTCTCCTGCTGGCCAAGCTGGACGATGTGAAGGATGGCGTGCTGGACACGGCCAGGGTGCGGGCCTTCCGCGTCCCCGCCGGTGTGCCGGTGGAGGTGTACGGCTCCACGCTGCACTATGCCCCCTGCCACGCCGACCCGGGGAAGGGCTTTCGGGTGCTTATCACTCTGCCCCTGGGCACCAACGGCCCCAAACCGGACATCCGGCCCCGGAACGGGGAGGATCAGCTGCTCTGGGCCTGCAACAAGTGGCTGCTGGCCCACCCCGATTCCGACGAAGCAAAGCAGGGCGCCTGCGCCTGCCTCACCGGTGAAAATATCGACATCGCGGGCCTGCTGTGACCCGCATGACATCAAAGGAGGAAATCTGTGATGAAATCAACCAACATCCCCGAAGTGAAGCTGGGCATCATCGCCGTCAGCCGTGACTGCTTCCCCATCGCCCTGTCCA
>JAJBUK010000102.1 GCA_020860385.1 Clostridiales bacterium | reverse complement strand
CATTTTGACAGGAAAATCATAAAAGTTTAAAAATTTTTAAGAAACCGCCGCGCAAATTGCGGAGCAGACAGCGCCTTCGGCGCTGCCTGCTCCGTTTTTTGGGAAGTTAGGTTGTGCTTGCCGTCAGGCGGCTGCGGCGAGGCTTACACCTCGTACAGCTTGCCCAGACGGGTCAGATGCTCGTAGCGGGCCAGAGCGGTCTCCTCGCTCTTGGCGAACAGCTTCTCGGCGCGCTCCGGGAAGGACCGGGTCAGCGCGGAGTAACGGGCCTCGTTCAGCAGGAAGGACTTGTAATCCTCCGCCTTCGGCGGCTTGGAGTCCAGCGTGAAGGGGTTCTTGCCCTGGGCCTTATTGGTGGGATTGAAGCGGAACAGGTTCCAGTAGCCGCAGGCCACGGCCTTCTTCATCTCGGCCTGGCAGTTGGTCATGCCGCCCTTGATGGAGTGCAGCTCGCAGGGGCTGTAGCCGATGATGAGGGACGGGCCGTGATAAGCCTCAGCCTCCACCATGGCCTTGATGCACTGAGCGGGGTTGGCGCCCATGGCGACCTGCGCCACATAGACGTAGCCGTACTGCATCTGAATCTCGGACAGGCTCTTCTTGGCGATTTCCTTACCGGCGGCAGCGAACTGAGCCACAGCGCCGATGTTGGTGGACTTGGAAGCCTGTCCGCCGGTGTTGGAGTAGATCTCGGTATCGAACACGAAGATGTTGACATCCTCGCCGGTGGCCAGAACGTGATCCAGGCCGCCGTAGCCGATGTCGTAGGCCCAGCCGTCACCGCCGAAGATCCAGCAGGACTTCTTGTTCAGGTAGTCCTTCTGAGACAGGACGTCGTCAGCACCGGCCTTCTCCAGGGCAGCAATGAGGGTCTTGGTAGCGGCCTGGTTGGCGGCGGAGTCGTCGTAGGTGGCCAGCCACTCCTCAGCGGCAGCCTTCACGTCGGCGTTCTGCTCGGCCAGGGCCTCGACCTTGCCCTTCAGGGCGTCGCGGATGGTCTTCTGGCCATAGTACATACCCAGGCCATGCTCGGCGTTGTCCTCAAACAGGGAGTTGGCCCAAGCGGGACCCTTGCCTTCCTTGTTGACGGTGTAGGGGGAGGTAGCGCCGGTGCCGCCCCAGATGGAGGAGCAGCCGGTAGCGTTGGAGATGAACATCCGGTCGCCAAACAGCTGGGTGATGACGCGGGCGTAGGTGCTCTCGGCGCAGCCAGCGCAGGAGCCGGAGAACTCAAGCAGCGGGGTCTTGAACTGGGAGCCCTTCACATCGGTGCCGGTCAGCTCTTCCTTGACGGAGACGTTGGCCACAGCGTAGTCGAAGCAGGGCTGCTGATCCAGCTGGGACTCCTGAGGCACCATCTTCAGGCTGCCGGTGGGGCAAGCGCCGACGCAGACGCCGCAGCCCATGCAGTCCAGCGGGGAGACGGCCAGGGCGAACTTGTACTTGCCCTTGCCCTTGCCGACCTTGAAATCGGCCATCTTCATGTTGGCGGGAGCGTTCTCCTGCTCGGCAGCGTCCAGCGCATAGGCGCGGATGGTGGCATGGGGGCAGCAGAAGGTGCACTGGTTGCACTGCACGCACTTGTCAGGCGTCCACTCCACCACGTTGACGGCGACGCCGCGCTTCTCATAGGCGGATGCGCCGGAGGGGAAGGTGCCGTCGACCATGGGCTCGAAGGCGGAGACGGGCAGGCTGTAGCCGTTCATCTGGTTGATGGGGTTCATGACCTCCTTGACCAGCTTCACGGTGTCGGGACGGCCGGTCAGCTCGGCGGGCTCGGCATCGGGCTCGGGGTTGGCCCAGGACTCGGGAATCTCGCACTTGACGAAAGCGGTAGCACCGGCGTCGATGGCGTCCCAGTTCTTCTGGACAACGTCGCGGCCCTTCTTCAGGTAGGAGTGCTCGGCGGCGTCCTTCATGTACTTGATGGCGTCCTCAGCGGGCAGCACCCCGGCCAGGGCGAAGAAGGCGGACTGCAGCACGGTGTTGGTGCGCTTGCCCATGCCAACCTTTTCGGCCAGGTCGATGGCGTTAATCATGTACAGGTTGATCTTATGGTCGTACATATACTTCTTGGACTCGGCGGAGAGATGCTCCTCCAGTTCCTCGAAGGTCCACTGGCTGTTGACCAGGAAGGTGCCGCCGTCCTTGATGTCGTTGACGATCTTGAAGTGCTTGGTGATGTAAGCGGGGGTGTGGCAGGCCACGAAGTCCGCCTTGTTGATGTAGTAGGGGCTGCGGATGGGCTTGTCGCCAAAACGCAGGTGGGAGACGGTCACGCCGCCGGTCTTCTTGGAGTCATACTGGAAGTACGCCTGAACATACTTGTCGGTATGGTCGCCGATGATTTTGATGGAGTTCTTGTTGGCGCCCACGGTGCCGTCGCCGCCCAGGCCCCAGAACTTGCACTCCACAGTGCCTTCCGCAGCGGTGTTGGGAGCGGGCTCTTCCGGCAGGGAGAGGTAGGTGACATCGTCGGTGATGCCGATGGTGAAGTGCTCCTTGGGCTCGTCCTTCTCCAACTCCTTGTAAACGGCGAAGATGGAGGAGGGAGGCGTATCCTTGGAGCCCAGGCCGTAGCGGCCGCCGATGACGGTGATGTCGCTCTTACCGGCCTTAGCCAGGGCGGTGACTACGTCCAGATACAGAGGCTCGCCCAGAGCGCCGGGCTCCTTGGTGCGGTCCAGAACAGCAATCTTCTTGCAGGTGGCGGGGATGGCGGCCAGCAGACGGTCGGCGGAGAAGGGGCGATAGAGGTGGACGTTAATCATGCCGACCTTCTCGCCGCGGGCGACCTTGTAGTCCACGACCTCACTCATCACGTCATTGACGGAGCCGATGGCGATGATGATGTTCTCAGCGTCGGGCGCGCCATAGTAGTTAAAGGCGGCGTAGCTGGTGCCCAGCTTCTCGTTGATCATGGCGAAATACTTGTCCACGATGTCGGGCAGGGCGTCATAGTACTTGTTGCAGGCCTCACGATGCTGGAAGAAGGTATCGTCATTCTCGTGGGAGCCGCGGACGATGCCGTGGTTGGGGTTCAGGGCGTGGTTGCGGAAGGCCTCGACAGCGTCCATATCCACCATGTCGGCCAGGTCCTTATAGTCCCAGACGGACAGCTTCTGAATCTCATGGGAGGTGCGGAAGCCGTCGAAGAAGTTCAGGAAGGGCACGCGGCCTTCGATGGCGGCCAGATGGGCCACAGGGGCCAGGTCCATGACCTCCTGGGGGTTGGCCTCGGCCAGCATGGCGAAGCCGGTCTGACGGCAGGCCATAACGTCCTCGTGGTCACCGAAAATGTTCAGGGCGTGGGTGGTCAGGGCACGGGCGGCGACGTGCAGGACGCCGGGCAGCAGCTCGCCGGCGATCTTGTACATATTGGGGATCATCAGCAGCAGGCCCTGGGAAGCGGTGTAGGTGGTGGTCAGGGCGCCGGCGGCCAGGGAGCCGTGCACCGTGCCGGAGGCGCCAGCCTCAGACTGCATCTCAACGACCTTGACCGGGTTGCCGAAGATGTTCTTCTGGCCCTGGGCGGCCCACTGGTCCACATAGTCCGCCATGGGGCTGGACGGCGTGATGGGGTAGATGCCAGCAACCTCGGTAAACGCATAGGATACCCATGCGGCCGCGTTGTTCGCATCCATGGATTTTTGTTTTCTTACTACCATGATAATTAGTTGCCTCCTTATATCCGTTAGAGTTCTCCGGGAACCCCTGAACAAATGAACCGAAGCGGATGGCGGGACGCCCCGCAAAGCGCCGCAGTTGCATTTGTTCAGAGGTTCCCTAAGCAGGGGAAACCTTTTCACCCTCTTATCATACCAGTTTCGGAGCCATTTGTAAACCTTAATTTTTGCTTCTGGCCGGGAATTTGCAAGAATTTTTTTGAAAACTGTCCAGAAAAAGGAGCGTATTTGGTGATTTTCGACAGTTAATCATGGCTAACTTTTTGGTGGGCGTGTGTAACTGCACAGGTGTTCGGCCCTCTGCGGGACGGAACGCAGCCGCAGCCTGACCCCGGAACGGAGCGGGGGCCGGGCGTGGGGGAGCAGGGGCAGGGCGGCGGTGAAAAAGGTGGGGTTATTTATCTGTCTGACCGACCTGAAGCGCCTAATTTTACGTCCTATCCACTTCTCTTTTCCTCCGGCTCATGCTATAATGTCCCAAAAGCGCACAAGGGGAAGGAGGCACTCGTCCATGGAACGCAGAGGGTGGCACGAGAAGGTAGCTTATCAAATCTATCCAAAGAGCTTTTATGATGCCAACGGCGATGGCATTGGCGATTTACAAGGTATCCTCGCCAGATTAGACTACCTCCAGGCGCTTGGGGTCGACATTCTGTGGCTTTCCCCGATTTATTGTTCTCCCCTGGCCGATCAGGGCTATGATATTTCTGACTACTACGGCATTGACCCCCGGTTTGGCACCATGGAGGAGCTGGAAACTCTGATTGCCGAGGGCAGGAAGCGGGGCATTGGCATTCTGATGGATCTGGTGGTGAACCACTGCTCGGATGAGCACGAGTGGTTCCGAAGAGCCTGCGCTGACCCGGACGGCCCCTATGGGAGATTCTTTTACATTGAGCCCTACGACGGGGCTCACCTGCCCTGCAACTGGCGCAGTACCTTTGGCGGCCCCTGTTGGGACGTGCTGCCTGGCCACCCGGACAAAGTGTACTTTCACACCTTCCACAGGAAGCAGCCGGATTTGAACTGGGAAAATCCTCAGCTGCGGCAGGAAGTTTATAAAATGATGCGGTGGTGGCTGGACAAGGGGCTGGCCGGGTTCCGGGTGGACGCCATCATCAACATCAAGAAGCCGCTGCCCTGGCGGGACTTTCCCCCTGACCGGGAGGACAACCTGTGCAGCGTAGCCAGCGTTCAGACCCACGCCACCGGCATTGGTGCCTTTCTAAGGGAAATGAATGAGGAGGTACTCCGCCCCTACAACGCCTTTACCGCAGCGGAGTTGTTCGGTATTACATCGGAGCGGCTGCCGGAATTTGAGGGGGAGGATGGGTACTTCTCTACGCTGTTCGACTTCAGCAGTGAGCTGTTCGGACAGACGGCGGAGGGATGGCACACCTACACCCCCATCACCCCGGAGGATTATAAGCGCTGTTGCTTTGCCCATCAGGCGGCCACCGCCGGAGTGGCCTTCCCCGCCAACATCATTGAGAATCACGACGAGCCGAGGGGTGTCTCCCGATACATCCCTGCCGCAGACCGGGCCGCCATGTCCCCAGCGCAGTACGAGCAGGCCAAGAAGATGCTGGGCGGGCTGAACTTTTTCCTGCGGGGCTTACCCTTCCTCTACCAGGGGCAGGAACTGGGGATGGAGAACAGTCAGTTTCGTTCCATTGCGGAAATGAACGATGTATCTGCTGCCCAAAACTATGCCTTGGCGCTGGCGGCGGGCTGCTCAGAAGAGGAAGCGCTGGCTGTCTGCGCTATGTGGAGCAGGGATAATGCCCGCACCCCGTTCCAATGGGACGATTCCCACAACGCCGGGTTCACTGCGGGTATCCCCTGGATGCGGGTAAATCCCAACTACACCAGGCTGAACCTGGCGCAGGAGCGGACGCAGGCGGACTCTGTCTTTCACTTCTATCAGAAGCTCATTGCCCTGCGGAAGGATGCCGCCTATGTGGAGGTGCTGGCCCATGGCAGCCTGACCCCTTATCTGCCGGAACAGGGCAACCTGATGGCCTATCTGCGCCGGAACGGAGGGAGGACTATTCTGGTGGCAGGCAATTTCCAGATGGAGCCTCAGGAGATGGCACTTCCGGCCCCCATCCGGAAGGTTCTGCTGACCAACAGCGGGGCCGTCGCCTTCCAGGGGAATAGCGCAAGGCTGGAAGGCTACGCCTTTCTGATGGCGGAGCTGGCATAAATCGCTTCACGGCGGAGCTGGCTGGCCGCAGGGCCAGACTGAGGGGCCTCTCTGGTACATTTGGCAGGAAACCTGATTCCCGTGGCAGTGTGTCAACCCCCCTTTACAAATCGTATTCCCCATGGTAGAATAATACCAACTGTTAAAAAGAGGTGTCCCTTATGCGTGCAGAACCTTGCAGCGATTTTCCCCGCACCCTGTCCGCCCTGCGGAAGGAGAAGGGGGTCAGCCAGCGCACCGCCGCCGCCGCCCTGGGCATCAGCCAGGCCCTCCTCTCCCACTATGAGAAGGGCGTCCGGGAGCCGGGGCTGGCCTTTGTGGTGCGGGCCTGCGACTATTACCACGTCTCCGCCGACTACCTGCTGGGCCGCACCCTGGACCGGGAGGGCTCCATGGTGGATGCGGAAGAGTTGTACGACGTCAGCCTCCACAAGGACAATGCCCTCCGGGGCAGCGTCATGGCCCAGCTGAACAAGAAGCTCATCGTCAACTCCGTCACCGTCCTGTACGGCCTGTTGGGGCGGCTGGGCTGCCGGGAGCTGATTCTGGCGGTGTCCAACGCCTTCGGCTGCCAGATTTACGCTCTGTTCCGGGAGCTGCGCTCCATTGACAAGGGCAATTCCGACAGCCTGTTCACCCTGCCGGAGAGCCACGGTCAGGACGGCGCGGCCACTGTCACCACCCTCCAGGCCATGGCGGAGAGCAGCGCCCTGGTGCAAGAGCTGCGGGAGCAGAATCTGTCCTTCCCCATCAACGATGAGAGCCTGAAGCGGGAGTATCCCGCCATGTGGCAGTCGCTATATCAGGTGCTGCACCGCACCTCCGGCATCATCACCCGCCGCCTGGCCAGCCACACCTACGATGAATAAAGGAGCGTTGTTCCATGAATCTGAAAGAGACCTTTTTGCGCCGCACCCAAATCTTTGACGGCCACGTTGTCCACCTGTTTGTGGACGATGTCCGCCTGCCCAACGGCGGCACCGCCCAGCGGGAAATCGTCACCCACGCCGGAGGAGCCTGCGTGGCCGCGCTGACGGCCCGGAACGAACTGCTACTGGTGCGCCAGTTCCGCTACGCCTTTGGGGAGGAGCTGCTGGAGATTCCCGCCGGAAAGCTGGAGCGGGGGGAGGACCCCTTCGAGGCCATGAAGCGGGAGCAGCGGGAGGAGACGGGCACCCGCTCTGACCGCTACGTCTCCCTGGGCGTCACCTACCCCACCGTGGGCTATGATGATGAGAAGATTTACATCTGGGCCTGCCGGGTGACGGAGCCTGCCGGGGACCAGGATTTGGACCCGGACGAGTTCCTGGAGGTGGAGAAGCTGGACCTGTGGGAGGCGGAGCGGATGGTGATGGCCGACCAAATCAGGGACGGCAAGACCCAAATCGCCATCCTGAAAACCGCCGCCCTGGTGCGGGCCGGGCAGCTGTGAGCGATTCCATCGCCACCCTGGAATCGCCCCGTCTGCTGCTGCGGAAGGCCGTCCCGGCGGACACGGAGAGCCTATACCTGAGCCTGTGGAGCCGTCCGGAGGCGGCCCGGTATATGCTGTGGCAGCCCACCGCCACCTGGGAGGAGGCCCGGCAGCGCATGAGCCGCACCGTCGCCCATCAGCGGGCACATCTGGCCTGGACGGTCTGCGAGAAGGCCACCGGAAAGGCCATCGGCTTCGCGGGCATCACTCCCCTGTCCCCCGGTGTGTACGAGGACACGGGGCTGGCCCTGTCCCCGGACTACTGGCGGCAGGGCTACGGCAGGGAGGTGCTGGAGGCGCTGGCAGACTGCTGCTTTCACCGGCTGGGCGGGACCGCCCTGGTCTGCTCCTGCCGGAGGGAGAACGTGGCCTCCCGGCAGCTGCAGCTGTCCTGCGGCTTCTGCTATACCCACAGCGAGGAACGCACCGACCCTCGGGACGGCGCGGCCTATGTGGTGGATTTTTACCGGCGGGAGAGGGAGAGCCGCTGTTAGCTGTTAGTGGTGGTAGTTGAAACCGCTGCGTTCACCCTGTTCCAGCAGGGGCGCACAGTATGCGCCCGCCCGTTTGCCTAAAACCGTTACGATACAACTGTAGCAGAGCGTGAAATCCAAATCTTCACTTTTCTGTAGGGGCGGCCCTTGGCCGCCCGGGGTAAGCAGGCAGTTCCCAAGGGCGGCCAAGAGCCGCCCCTACACATACGGTTGCAAAAATCAGAACTGTTTGCCCATCTGAGCAGACTGCGGCATCACCCCTCAGTCAGCTTCGCTGACAGCTCCGCCGTCAAGCGGCATTTCCGCTGCGCTCCCTACCCTTTCAGGGGAGCCAATGACGTGGCAATTACAACAACTTCCTGTCTCCCCTGAAAGGGGAGGCGGCGCAATGCGCCGGAGGGGTCACTAGCCACTAAACCAAGCAAGGAGGTTCCACCATGCGTTCCGAACAGCGCCGCGCCGCTATCCTATCCACCCTACAGCAGGAGACCGCCCCTATCAGCGCCTCCGCCCTGGCCCGGCAGTACGGCGTTAGCCGCCAAATCATCGTGGGGGATGTGGCCCTGCTCCGGGCCGCCGGGGCGGACATCGCCGCCACCCCGCGGGGCTATGTGCTGTCCCGGGAGGCGGCGGGAGGCGGCATTCTCCGGCAGGTGGCCTGCATCCATCGGGCGGAGGACATGGTGGAGGAGCTGAACCTGTGCGTCGACCAGGGCTGCGCCGTGCTGGACGTGGTGGTGGAGCACCCGGTCTACGGCCAGCTGGTGGGGCAGCTTCAGCTCTTCTCCCGGTACGACGTGGGGCAGTTCGCCGCCCGGCTGGAGGCGGAGCAGGCCCACGCCCTCAGCGAACTCACCGACGGCATCCACCTCCACACCCTCCGCTGCCCTGATGAGGACGCCTACCGGCGGGTCTGTCAGGCGCTGGAGCAGGCGGGGTTCCTCTATCAGGAGGGCTGAATGGCAAAGAAAGAACTCCCGTTCGGGTCGCGGCCCGAACGGGAGCTTTTAGTTCAGGAGCAGCGTTCAGCTGCGAATGTCCGCGCCGGTGAAGTACTTCTCCATGGGCTTGGACAGCAGGGCAAAGATGACGATGCACAGCACCATGTCGATGGCCACAAAGCTGCCGTTGTAAACGGCGGAGTAGAGGTAGGGGTTGGTAAAGGTGTAATTGAACAGCTCCGTGGGGGCGTAGATGCGCCAGATGGTGAAGCCCGCCACGAAGTGGCACAGGAAGCGGCACAGGCTGCCCACTACGGTACCCACATACAGGCCGCCCTTCTTCCCAGCGAACAGTCCGGCCACACCCAGCACCGCGAAGGCCAGCAGGTAGTCCAGAATCATGCTCTGCCAGCCCCAGGCGTAGGCGCCGTCCAGCAGCAGCTGCAAGAGGCCGTAGGCGAAGGAGCAGAGCATACCCTTGCTGAATCCCCAGCGGTAGCAGTACAGGAAGATGGGCAACATCCCGATGCAGACGCTGCCGCCCTGGGGCAGCTCAAAGAGCTTGATGTAGCTCAGGGCAGTGGCCAGGGCCACCATGACGGCCCCCTCTACCAGGGCGCGGGTGCGCAGATGGTTGTCTCTGCTGGTTTTCTTTTGTTCGGACATGAAACGTCCCTCCTAACGAAAAAATCCGCACAGCAGCTGCCGCGCGGATGGCTTCAATCGAGTCGCTCGCTTCCTACGCCGGCATTATCCGGATCAGGTTCAAGGCGGCACGGAGCAGCGTTATTGCTCCGATCTCAGCCGAGGATGCCCTCAGCGCCCCTGCGTGTGTGCTATGTGGTTATGGGGTAGTATAGCAGGATTTTGGGTCGGTGTCAAGCTGTCTGTGAAGGACAACACGGAAACCCCTGTATGTGCTAAAATGATATGGCCCTTCTCCCCCGAATAAAAAGTAGAGAA
>JAJBUK010000022.1 GCA_020860385.1 Clostridiales bacterium | reverse complement strand
GCTGGCTGAACTTTTTGTATATATGTTCGCTTATATTACGTTTTGTAATTCTTTATCTCTAACTGTCTGGCATTCTCACCCCTCAGTCAGCTTCGCTGACAGCTCCCCTTTCAGGGTGGGGAGCGCAGCGGAAATGCCGCTTGACGGCGGAGTCAATGACGTAGCGGTTACAACAACTTTCTGCCTCCTCTGAAAGGGGAGGGGAACCGGCGACGGCCGGTGGAGGGGTGTGCTGCAAACATTCCCCGCCCCAGGCCCTTAAATTGCAGCGCAAGGAATGCGCCCTGCTACCCTTCTTTCGGGCAAACCACCAGTATCCACCTCAAACTTCCGCCGTTTTTTGCCGATTTGTTTCTTGACGGAAAGGGCCGCGGCGGCTATAATTGACACAACACCTGTCAAGACAGGTGAATACCACTCTTCGCCGCCACCGGGGAAGGGAAGGAAGTAAGAGCATGAAAGAATTTTTAAAGCGGAAAAACATCGTCATTTCCCTGAAGCGGTATGGCATTGACGCCATGGGCTCCATGGCTCAAGGGCTGTTTTGCACTCTGCTCATCGGCACCATCCTGAACACGCTGGGTACTCAGTTTAACATCGGCTTTCTGACCGCCGACATCGGCGGCACCGGCTACACCATCGGCGGCTTCGCCACCGCCATGTCCGGCCCGGCCATGGCCGCCGCCATCGGGTACTCCCTGGGGGCGCCGGGGCTGGTGCTGTTCTCCCTGATTCCGGTGGGCTTCGCCACCAACGCCCTGGGCGGAGCGGGGGGCCCGCTGGCCGTCCTCATCGTCGCCATCGTGGCGACAGAGTTCGGCAAGGCCGTTTCCAAGGAGACGAAAATCGACATCCTGGTGACCCCCTGCGTCACCATCCTGGTGGGCGTAGGGCTGGCCGCCCTCATCGCCGCCCCCATCGGCAAGGCCGCCAGCGCCCTGGGGCAGGTCATCATGTGGGCCACCGATTTGCAGCCCTTCCTGATGGGCATTGTGGTGTCCGTACTGGTGGGCATGGCGCTGACGCTGCCCATCTCCTCCGCCGCCATCTGCTCCGTGCTGGGCCTGACCGGGCTGGCAGGCGGCGCGGCGGTGGCCGGATGCTGCGCCCAGATGGTGGGCTTCGCCGTGATGAGCTTCCGGGAGAACCGCTGGGGCGGCCTGGTCAGCCAGGGCATCGGCACCTCCATGCTGCAAATGCCCAACATTATTAAGAACCCCCGCATCTGGATTCCCCCCACCTTGGCCTCCGCCATCACCGGCCCCATCGCCACCTGTGTGTTCAAGCTGACCATGGACGGCGCACCGGTGTCCTCCGGCATGGGTACCTGCGGCTTTGTGGGGCAGATCGGCGTCTACACCGGCTGGCTGGCGGACATCGAGGCGGGGACGAAGGCCGCCATCACCGCCTTTGACTGGGTGGGGCTGATTCTGATCTGCTTCGTGCTGCCCGCTGTGCTGTCCGTCCTCTTCTGCGAAGTGGAGCGGAAGCTGGGCTGGATCAAGGAGAACGACCTGAAGCTGGAAGGGTAATGGCCTGGGTATCGCACGATTCCATAAGGGCGACGTCATCAACTGTTCGATGACATTGCATGCAAAGTAGGCCCCGCCGATGGCGGGGCCTACTTGTTTGCAGTTATCGAAGCGTTCCGGCGCGGGCGTTACTCCCCGACGGAGGGCTTGGTCATCATGGTGTGGGTCAGCTTGGCCATGTTGACGCCGCCCATGTGGGTGGCCGCCTGGCCCAGGCGAAGCACCTTGCTCTGTCCCTTCTTGATGGGCAGCCACTCCACCAGCCCTTCCCCGTTGGGGTCGCCGGACTTGGCGAAGTTGGTCAGGTAATCCACCATCTCGCCGGAGAGCTGCCAATCCTGATCGGTCATGGGCCGCCAGCAGTGGTCAAGGGTGCCAAACCAGTACCACAGGTCGCTGGAGTGCCAAGCCCCGCAGTCGTCGCCGGGCAGCTGCCGGTCGAAGAACCAGGTGTAGCTGGGCTGCCTGCCCTGGTCGGCCTGGAGGCGGCACCAGTCCTTTGCCATCTGAAAGACGATGGGAGGCACGATGTCCTCGCTGGTGGAGCCCACCAGATAGGGGATGTTCAGGGCGTTGCCCGCTTTGGCCCCCTCCGCATTGGTGCAGGGAATCAGGCTCCCGTCCACACAGGGGGCGCAGTTCATACCCGCAGCCTTCTGGGCCTTCTGCTCGGCCTGCCATGCGGCGAACAGCGCTTCAGGCGGCAGTGCGCGGAAGGCGGCCAGGTCGGCGCAGCCGGCCCGTTCCATCACGGCCTGCCAGAAGGAATAGCTGTCTGCGGCAGGCTTCACGTCGAACATCTTGTTGATGCCGCCGGCGCTGCACATCACCGCCTTGGCGGCCAGCCCCCTGGTCAGGGGGCTGAGCACCAGCTGCTGGACGCTCATGGCTCCGGCGCTCTGGCCCATCAGGGTGACGTTGGCCGGGTCGCCGCCGAAGGCGCTGATATTGTCATGCACCCATTGCAGGGCGGCAAGCTGGTCATAGATGGCATAGTTGCCGGTGTGGCCGCTCTCCTCCGCCAGTTCGGGCAGGCAGACGAAGCCCATGGGGCCCAGGCGGTAGTTGATGGTGACGGCGACGACTCCCTTGGTGGGCCAGACAGGGCCGTCAAAGTGCTTCTCGTGGCCGCAGCCGCCGGTGAAGCCGCCGCCGTGGATGTAGAAGAGGACGGGCAGCTTGCTGTCCGGTCCGGCGTCCTCCGGCGTCCAGACGTTCAGGAAGAGGCAGTCCTCGCTGTAGTCATAGTGCTCGCCCTTGCGGAACTCGTTGTAGTAGAACGCCTTCTCCGGCATCTGAGCCTCGTCATAGAAGGCCCGGGGCTGGTAGCTGCACGCGCCGTATTGGGTGGCGTCATAGGTGCCCTCCCAGTAGGTGACGACGGCGGGATACTCCCACCGCCCGGCGGTGGCGTAGCGGATGCCTTTGTAGGCGGTGACCCCCGGCCACTGGCAGGTTGTACCCGCCACAGGGCCGCAGGGGGTTTGGATGGTCGTTGCCATTGCAATACATCTCCTGTTCTTATTGTCTTGCAGCGCAACGCTGCGCGGTGTCGTTGTAGTTTGGTTTTATATTACACCAAGGAGCCGCCTATTGCAATGCGTAAATGGCAGCGAGAACGGCGGCCTACTTTGATGGCGTTGGCAACCCTGTCATCCGTTCTTTCTGTTGTTCCACGCGCTGGGCATCCAGGGCCGGTCCTCCGCCACTGCGTCGGTATATGCGTTGAGGTCACGCATCTGAGCCACCACATGAGGCATATCCATCCGGCGAACCCATTCCTCTATGGTAGCCTGCCCTTTGTCTGCAAGCTGCTGGCGGACGGCCGCATTTGGTATGGCAGTGGTGGTCATATGATCCTTAGGGTCAGCAAAGCAGTAGCCGATAGAAGCGCTTTGATAGGCCAGGCCGAAGATGTCGTTAAAGGGAGCGCAGGTCTGCGGTTCGCTGTGCTGGAACGCAGTTGTCATCGGCACATCCTCCAGCCGCCCCATTATCTGGTAAGCGCCAACGGTGATGGCGTGGAAATCGTCCAGAGAGGTAAACAGATCCCGGCAGGAGCCCGTCATCTGCAAGTCCAGATCCATATACAGGATGGGGACGCCGGTCTCATCGAAAAAGTCCCGCACCATAGGTGAAATCGTCATGTGGGCCGGGCCGTGGAAACTCAAATAAATCTGCCGACGGAAGCCTTGACGCAACAGGCTGCGCGCTATGGCGCCCAGGTAGTCGATACCCTGACGAATGCTGACCTGCACCGTACCCCGGCCGCTGGCGGTGGCTCCGGCATAGAAGTAAGGCAAGCCGGTCAGCACCAGGCCGTCGCAGGCCTCGGCCATGCGCAGCGCAAACGCTTCACTGATGACTGTTTCACTGTCCAGGGGGAATCCGCCGTGCATCTCCACTGTGCCAACCGGCACGATGATAATGTCATTGGTCTTTAGATATTCCTCTACCTCACTGTTGAGCATCCGGGGGAGGATTCGTGTGCGAAGCTCCATTGTTGTAACACTCCTTTCTAACTTATAACAGGGAATCAAACAGCCCTGCGACGCTGACCGCCGCAGGGCTGAATCATGCCTTCAGCGGTCGGATACTTTTACTTCGCCGCTCCTTCTAACTTTTGCGCCTTAAAATCTGCAATTTTTTGCTGCACCTCCGGGGTGATGTTCCACACAAAGCGGAATGCCGCCCAGGAGCCAAGAATGAAGAGGCCGGGCACCAGCACGCAGAGGGCTTTGATGCCCACAATGGTGCCAGCGGACTGCACTGCCAGAGTGGCATCGTAGCCGATCCAGCCCAGGGCGAGGACGGCGGCAGAGTTGCCGATGCTCTGGCCGATGCGCCGCGCCAGGTTGAAGGTGCCGTAGATGGAACCCTCGGTGCGCTTACCGGTGACATACTCATTGTAGTCAATGGCTTCGGCCACCAGGCCCCACTGCATATAGATGGAGATGCCGCCCACAGAAGAGGCCAGGCTGCTCCAGACCATGTAGACAATGGCGGACACGGGGAAGAGCATCTGAGCCACAAACAGCAGCACATACATTCCGCAGCTGATGAGCAGTGAATAGCGAATCAGAGGAATCAGACCAAGCTTTTTGGAGAGTTTGGGGCAGACCATCAGAATGATGATGCTCAGCGGCATGGTGAGAACGCTGGCATAAGACATTATGCCAATATCGCCCAGTACGTCGGAATACATATAAGACCCCAGGGTGCTGGAGACATACTGCATCGTGCAGATGCAGACGCCGTGGATGCACAGGGCCAGGAAGGGACGGTTGACCTTAAAGACGTTGATGATGTCCGTGAACTTGACGTTGTTGCTCTCCTCGCTGGGCGTGTCAGAGACGTTGCGTTCTTCCGTCCAGAAGTAGTGCAGCAGGCAGAACACAAAGCCGATGCCTGCGCAGACGATGGAGCCGATGCGGAACGCCGCGGCAGTGTCGCCGTAAGTAGCGAGAAGCTGGGGCATGATGATCAGCGGGATCACGTTGCCAATCATGGAGCCAAAGCCCCGGGCGGAGGAAAGGGATGCGCGCTCTTCGTCGTCATCCGCCATAGCGGAAAGCATGGAGCCCATGGGGATGTTGAACATGGTGTAGCAGCCTTCATACAGAATCTTGCAGAAGAACAGCACTACCAGCATGGTAGTTCCCTCAAAGAAGGTGGGCACCGTCCAGAATACGATGAACGTGATGGCCACCAGCGGAGCCGAACGGAGCAGCCAAGGGCGGAACTTCCCATGCTTGTTATGACTCTTGGAATAAATCTTGTCCATCAACGCGCCCATCAGCGGGTCGTTGACGGCGTCCCAGATGTTCCAAATCAGCAGCATAACAGCCAGGACAACGGTGTCCACCTGGAGTACGTTGGTGTAGTAGCGGGTAACCATGGCACCCATCAGGGCAAAGGTCATGCAGCCGCCCAGGTCGCCCATGGCGTAGCCTACCTTATGCTTCATGGTCAGGCGTCTCTCTTTTGTTTTTTCTGCCATTGTGATTCCTCCTTGTGATATGTAGGATAAGGATGACCGGTAAAGGAGATCCAAGGACATTTTCTATTATGCTTTAAAAAGCACGCAAAGTAAATTGCAAAAAACGTCAAAAACATTGCAAATCCGTCAAGCCTGTGGTATAATCGAACAAAACAAAGCCGCAGGGAGGCGCAGATTTGTGAAATTGTCCGAAATGAAGCGAATCACCGATTTCAACAGCCGACAGTGGAACGCCATGTCCCCGCAGCAAAGACGCCAGGCGAGGCAGGACTTTGCCGATGCAACCGGGATGGCAAATTTCTATCAGGAGATGGAGATGAACTCCCCCTTTGTGGACGCCCATGAGGATGTCAGCTATTCCCCGGACGCTGACGATGTCCAGCTTCACAGCCACACCTTTTATGAATTGCTCTGCTGCCGCTCCGGGAACATTGAGTACCTCATCGGCGCCGACCGGTACCGGGTTGCCGCTGGGGACATTATCTATATTCCCCCCGGCGTCAGCCACCGGCCCATCCTCCCCGAAGCCATGCCCATCCCCTACCGACGCTATGTGCTGTGGGTCAGCCAGTCCTTCCAGGAGCAGATGGCCGCCAACTGGCCGGAAATCAGGGAGCGGGTCAACAACTCCGGCATCCTGCGCGCTGCCGGAACGGAATGGGCCTTTTTGCAAGACACCTTCCGCCGGGGCTGCGAGAAGGCGGAGCGGGAAGAACCTGGGTGGCAGATGTGGCTCTACGGCAATACCATGCAGCTGATGGTGGATATGATGCGGGCCCTCTCCCCCAATGGGCCGGAGCCTGCCCTGCCGGAGCCTGCCCTGCCGGAGCAGCGGGAGCTGGTAGACCACGCCACCCTCTATGTGGAGACCCATTTTGCGGAAAAAATCACCCTGGAGGGGGCGGCCCAGGCTCTGCTGGTCAGCCAGAGCGCCCTCCAGCAGACTTTTCATAATAAGCTGGGGGTCAGCTTTTACCGCTTCGTCACCCAGCGGCGGCTGATTGCGGCGAAGAATCTGATTTTGGAGGGTCAGCCCCTGACCTCCGTGGGGGAGCAGGTGGGCTTTTCCGACCACTCCACCTTCTACCGGGCCTTCCAGAAGGAGTACGGCATCTCCCCCTCCCAGTACCGGAAGCGGCTGGGCGGAACTGGGAACTGAGGCAGGGAATCCCCCAATTTGGCCCTTGTTTCTCCCGCGCAGAACGTTTATACTATAAGGTATCAGCCGAAGCTGAACTGACAGAAAAGGAAGGAACCAGGATGAAGGTTGTATTGGAGCACCTGACGAAGCAGTTCCCGGCCCGGGGCAGGAAGTCTGCCGAAGTGACCGCGGTGAATGATTTGACCTTTGAGATTCCGGACGGCAAGCTGGTGGGCCTGCTGGGGCCCTCCGGCTGCGGGAAAAGCACCACCCTGTTTATGATTTGCGGCCTGCAAACCCCCACCGCCGGGAAGATTTATTTCGGTGAGGACGATGTCACCAACCTTCCCCCGGAGAACCGGGGGGTGGGGGTGGTCTTTCAGAACTACGCCCTGTACCCCCATCTGACGGTGCGGGAAAACATCCTGTTCCCCTTGCAAAACTTCAAGGGGAAGGACAAGCTGTCCAAAGCGGAGATGGACAAGCGGGCTCAGGAGGCGGCCCGGCTGGTGCAAATCGAGGATTTGATGGACCGGAAGCCCAATGAACTGTCCGGCGGCCAGCAGCAGCGGGTAGCCATCGCCCGGGCCATGGTGAAGATGCCCAAGGTGCTGCTGCTGGACGAGCCCCTGTCCAACCTGGACGCCCGGCTGCGGCTGCAAACCAGGGAGGAGATCCGCCGCATCCAGAAACAGACCGGCATCACCACCATCTTTGTCACCCACGACCAGGACGAGGCCATGAGCATCTCCGACGAAATCGTGGTGATGAAGCAGGGGGTGGCCCAGCAAATCGGCAGGCCCCAGGAGATTTATGACGACCCGGTGAACCTGTTCGTAGCCAAGTTCCTGGGGACGCCCCCCATCAACACCTTCCGCGGCCGGGTGGCAGGCGGCAGGCTGTACATCGGGGAGGACGCTGTGCTGACCCTGGACGGCGTAGCCGATCAGGAGGTCTCCGTGGGCATCCGCCCG
This sequence comes from Clostridiales bacterium, assembly GCA_020860385.1. Taxonomy (GTDB): domain Bacteria; phylum Bacillota; class Clostridia; order Oscillospirales; family Oscillospiraceae; genus Onthomonas. Next base: position 32,016 of record JAJBUK010000022.1, on the reverse strand, counting down.
GAGGGCTTCGTGCCGCGCCCGGACGGGCCGCTGCATTGCCACCTGTCCGGTGTGGAGGTGATGGGGCGGGATGTCAGCATCCTCTCCACGAACCCCCAGGCGGACAACCCCACGGTGCGGGCCATCATCAACGCGGAGAGCCGGGTGGACACGGCCAGCGAGACGGTGCGCTTCGCCCTGAAGCCCGCCAAGGTGCTGCTGTTCCACCGGGAGACGGAGGAGCGCATCCCCTTCCAGAACGGACAGGCGCTGTGACAGACGGAGATTCAGCCGGCGAACCGGCAAGCGAGGGATACAATGGAAAAAAATAACAGGAAAGCGTGGCTCTACCTGCTGCCGGCGGTTTTGTTCCTGGCGGCGTTCATGGTGTACCCGCTCATTGACGTTTTCATCTACTCCGTGGAGGAGGGGTATAACTTCGCGTCCCAGACCTACTTCGACGTGGGGCTGTACAACTTCTCCTATGTGCTGCACGACCCCTACTTTTTGCAGGCGCTGAAAAACACGCTGCTGATGGTGGTCATCACGGTGCCCATCTCCACCGGGCTGGCGCTGCTGATTTCGGTGGGGCTGAGCTCCATCACGGCGCTGCGGAAGCTGTACCAGACCATCTACTTCCTGCCCTATGTGACCAACACCCTGGCGGTGGGGCTGGTGTTCATGGTGCTGTTCCAAAAGACGGCCTATACGGACGGCCTGGTGAACCTGCTCATCAACTGGTTCGGCGGGGAGTCGGTGGACTTCATCGACGGGCCGTATTGGGCCAAGATGCTGGTATTGTGCATTTACATCATCTGGGTGGTGCTGCCCTTTAAAATCCTGCTGCTGACCAGCGCCCTGTCCTCCGTGGACGAGAGCTATTACAACGCAGCCCGGGTGGACGGCACCTCCAGCTTCCGCATCTTCTACAAAATCACGCTGCCCATGATTTCCCCCACCATCTTTTACCTCATCATCACCGGCTTCATCGGCGCATTTAAGGAGTACAGCGACGCGGTGGCCCTGTTCGGCACCGACCTGAACGCCGCAGAGATGAACACTATCGTAGGCTATGTGTACGATATGCTGTATGGCGACAGCGGCGGCTATCCCTCCTACGCTTCGGCGGCGGCGGTGATTCTGTTCGCCATTGTGCTGACCATCACCTGCATCAACCTGCTCATCAGCAGGAAGCGCACCTACTATTGAGAAAGGCAACGGGTGATTCCCATGAAACAACAGGTTGACTATGAACTGGTGCGGCGGCGAGCCGCCGCCAGGAAGCGGGTCGTCCACGGGGTGATTTATGTGCTGCTGAGCCTCTGGGCGGTGGTGGTGCTGTTCCCCTTCTACTGGATGCTGCTGACCTCGGTGAAGAGCTACAGCGAGTATAACAGCGAGGCCATCCCCAAATTCTACACCCTGTCCCCCACCCTGCAAAACTATGTGGATGCGTTCAGCCAGGTGCCGCTGCTCCGGTACCTGCTGAATACGCTGATTTTCACCGTGGCTACCACGGCCATCATGCTGGCGGTCAGCGTGCTGGCGGCCTTCGCCTTTGCGCGGCTGTCCTTCCGGGGGAAGGACGTGGTGTTCACCCTGTTCCTCTCCCTGATGATGATTCCCAATGAGCTGGTCATCATCACCAACTTCTCCACCATCACCAATCTGGGCCTGCGCAACAGCTTTCCGGGGCTGATTCTGCCCTCCGTTACCTCCATCTTTTACATCTATCTGCTGAAGGAGAACTTCGCCCAGGTGCCGGATTCCATGTACTACGCCGCCAAGGTGGACGGCACCTCCGACCTGAACTATCTCTTGAAGGTGATGATCCCCATTTGCAGGCCGACGCTGATAACCGTAGGCATTTTGAAGGTCATCGAGTGCTGGAACTCCTACGTCTGGCCCCGGCTCATTACCGACGATGAGGCGTACTACCTGGTGTCCAATGGGATTCAGGAGATTCGGGAGAACGGCTTCGGCCGGGAGAACATCCCCGCCATGATGGCGGCGGTGGTGGTGATTTCGGTGCCCCTGGTGGTGCTGTTCCTGGTCTTCCGGGAGAAAATCATGGCCGGTGTGTCAAGAGGGGGGACGAAAGGGTGAAGCGCAGAGGAACATGGAAGCGGCTCCTGCTGCCGCTGCTGCTGGCGGCGCTCCTGCCCCTCAGCGGATGCCACGGCTCCAAGGGGCTGGACGCCTTCGAGGTGCCGGAGGAGTTCGACGCCTCCCGGGACTATGAAATCACCTTCTGGGCCAAGAACGACACCAACAAGACCCAGACCGCCATCTATCAGCAGGCCATTGAGGACTTTCAGGAGATTTATCCCAACATCACGGTGACGCTGCGGCTGTACACCAACTACAGCGACATCTATAACGACGTTATCACCAACATCTCCACCAACACCACCCCCAACGTCTGCATCACCTACCCAGACCACATCGCCACCTACATGACGGGGGAGAATACGGTGGTGCCCCTGGACGACCTGTTCGCCGATGAAAAGTACGGCCTGGGGGGCAGCGAGGTGCTGTACGACTCGGTGACGGAGGAGGAAATCATCCCCCAGTTCCTGGAGGAGTGCGTCATTGAGGGCCAGCATTACGCCATCCCCTATATGCGCTCCACCGAGGCCTGCTACATCAACAAGACCTATGTGGAGGCCCTGGGCTACACCCTGCCGGAGACGCTGACCTGGGACTTTATCTGGGAGGTGTCCGAGGCGGCCACGGCCCAGGCGGAGGACGGCACCTACCTGGTGAACGGCCAGGAGGTGATGATTCCCTTCATCTACAAGTCCACGGACAATATGATGATTCAGATGCTGAAACAGTTGGGGGCCGGGTACTCTGACGACAGCGGCAACATCCTGCTGTTTAACGACACGACGGAGGAACTGCTCTACACCATTGCTGACCATGTGTCCACCGGGGCCTTCTCCACCTTCAAGATTTCCGGCTATCCCGCCAACTTCCTGAACGCGGGCCAGTGCATTTTCGCCATCGACTCCACGGCGGGGGCCACCTGGATGGGCAGCGACGCCCCCCTGTCCGACATCAGCGAGGACAAGGTGGTGGAGTTTGAGACGGCGGTGATGGCCGTTCCCCAGTTTGACACGGAGAACCCCCAGATGATTTCCCAGGGGCCGTCCATCTGCGTGTTCAACAAGTCGGACGAGCAGGAGGTTCTGGCGTCCTGGCTCTTCGCCCAGTACCTGCTGACCAACGATGTGCAAATCGCCTACGCCGAGACGGAGGGCTACGTCCCCGTTACCACCAGGGCCCAGAACTCCGAGGAATATCAGGACTACCTCTCCCGCAGTGGGGAGGACAACTCCACCTATTACGAGGTGAAGATTCAGGCGTCTCAGCTGCTGCTGGAGCAGGTGGACAACACCTTCGTCACCCCCGTGTTCAACGGCTCCGCCTCCCTCCGGGACGCGGCGGGGCAGCTGATTGAGAACGTGGTGAAGTCCGTCCGGCGGCAGGAGGCGGTGGACGATGCGTATATGGAGGAGCTGTTCAGCGACGTGACCTCCCTCTACCGGCTGAGCCTGGAGAGCGAGTCCGCCTACGGCAAGGAGGAGCTTGGCCCCCTGCCGCCCATGGCGGTGGGGCTGCTGGTGGGCCTGGCGGCGGTGTGGGTTTTGATTCTGATTTATGTGATATGGGACGCCAGAAGGCGGAAAAAGTGAGAAAAAGGTATTGACTTGTCCGGCAGAATTGAGTAAACTAAGTATGCTCAACAACCAACACCCACCACTCCGCGGATAGACGGAGAGAAAGAAGTGTGCATGATGAAAAAATTTGTAGCAATGCTGTTGGCCCTTTCCATGGTGTTTGCCCTGGCAGGCTGTGGCTCCAGCTCTGACGAAGGCTCCTCCAGCGACGGGGCAGCCTCCTCCAGCACGGCGGACGCTTCCGCCGCGGAGGAGAGCGAAGTCGATTCTCAGGCCGAGAGCGAAGTCGGCTCTGAGAGCCAGGCCGAGGCCGAAGGCTCTGCCTCCGAGGCTGCGGCAGAGAACACCAAGTCCGAGGGCGTGATGACCTACGCTGAGTACATCGCGGCGGACGTGGACACGGAAGTGGTCATTGAAACCTACGTCCAGGCCAAGCAGTCCTGGTGGGAAGACCAGGCCACCGTCTACACCCAGGATGAGGACGGCGCGTACTTCCTGTACAACATGGCCTGCTCTGAGGAGGACTATGAGAAGCTGACCGTCGGCACCAAAATCAAGGTCACCGGCTACAAGTCCGAGTGGTCCGGCGAGGTGGAGATCATTGACGCCACCTTTGAAATCGAAGAGGGCAGTTACATCGCTGAGGCCCTGGATGTCACCGACCTGCTGGGCACCGATGAGCTCATCGACCATCAGAACGAGTACGTCTCCTTCACCGGCATGACCGTGGAGGATTCCGGCGACGGCGCGGCCTTCCTGTACAGCTGGGACGGCTCCGGCTCCGACGGCGACGACCTGTACTTCAACGTCTCCCTGAACGGCGAGACCTACACCTTCACGGTGGAGTCCTACCTCTGCGACAATACCACCGATGTCTATGCCGCCGTCACCAACCTGCAGGTGGGCGACGTCATCGACATGGAGGGCTTCCTGTACTGGTATGAGGGCGTGAACCCCCACATCACCTCTGTGACGGTGCAGTAATTCCATCCCAGGAAACACAAAGGGCCTGAGCCGCAAACTGCGGCCCAGGCCCTTTGCCATTGTGAGGGAGGTTCCTCACTCCAAATCCTGAATGTTCATCTTGTCCATCATCTTCTTCCGGCGGAACTTCTCCCGGCAGCCGAAGTAGATGCCCAGCAGCACGATGGTAGGAATGTTGCCCACCAGGAAGGGGACAGCCACCCCCACCAGGGCCTCCAACCAGGTGACCCCTATCATGCCTGCCGCCGTCACCAGGCTGGATACCAGCGCCCCCACCAGGGTCAGCGCCGGTAACACCAGCCCCGGTATGGAGCTTTCCCGCCGGGACAGGAAAACTTGCAGGGCAATACCGCCCCCTACTATGATGAGGAACAGGACGGGAACGATGATGACCACTATACTTCTTGTGACTGCCATGTTGACTCCTCCTTTGTCTTGTCGCCCGGGGCGGGGGCGTTCTCCCCGCTGCGGGCGCTTTTATAGGCGGCGATCAGGATTTTCGCCGTGCCGAAGTCCAGCTTCTCCTCCACCGCCAGGCGTTTGATGAGGGCAATGTAGGGGTCGCCCTCGGTGTGCTCGCTTATTTGGATTTTTTGAATCAGCCGGTCCAGCCGCAGCCGGACGGTGGGATAGCTGACGCCGTACTGCCTGGCCATCTCCTTCAGCGAACCGGAGGCCAGCAGGAACTTCTTGATGAAGGTCACGTCCTCCTCCTCCAGCTCCGCCATCCAGTCCGGCACAAGCTCGATTGCCATGGGGTATCCCTCCTTTCATTTTCTTTAGTATAAACCTAAATAAAGTTAAAGTCAATCCTTAATTTTGATTTTTATAAAATTTTAATGGTTGCGCAGCAAGGCCCTCCGGCAGCGCCGGAGGGCCTTGCAATGTGGTTCGATTTTAGTAGGACTGAGTCATGGCAGTCAGCACCGCCTGCTCGTCCGGGTTCAAGCTGTTCTGCATTTGTAGCCCTTCCACCATGTCCACGTCGTACACCTTGCCGCCCTCGTGGACGATGATGCGGTTCGTACCGCCTTCGGCCAGCACGTTCACCGCCTTATAGCCCATGCGGGTGGCGGTGACGCGGTCCCGGGCAGTGGGGCTGCCGCCCCGCTGGACGTGGCCCAGCACGGTGACACGGGGGTCCAGGCCCAACTCGCTGGAAATCAGCTTGGCCACCTGGTCGCCTGCGCCGCCCACATTCTCACCGCCATGGTCGCTGCTCACCTTCTGCGTGGCGCCCTCGGCCACCACCACCATAAAGTGGGTGCGTCCGGCCAGGCGGGCGTTGCGGATTTTTTCAGCAACGTGCTCCTCAAAGTCCCAGGGTTCCTCCGGCACCAGCACGGCGGTGGCGCCGGTGGCGATGCCCACATACAGGGCCAGGTTGCCCGCATGGTGGCCCATCACCTCGATGACGGAGCAGCGCTCGTGGGACTGCATGGTGTCCCGCAGCTTGTCGATGGCCTCGATGGCGGTGTTGGCGGCGGTATCGTAGCCGATGGAGTAGTGGGAGCAGCCGATGTCATTGTCAATGGTGGCGGGGATGCCCACCACGGAGATGGGATACTCATTGCTCAGGGCCAGCGCGCCGCTGAAGGTGCCGTCGCCGCCGATGCAGACCAAGCCGTCCAGCCCCAGCAGCTTGCAGGTGCGGTAGGCCATGGCCCGGCCCTCCTTGGTGCGAAACTCCTCGCTGCGGGCGGTGTAGAGGATGGTGCCGCCCCGGTTGATGATATGGGCCACGCTGGAGGCATCCATCCGCATCACGTCGCCGTTGATGAGGCCGCTGTAGCCCCGGCGGATGCCGACGCACTCAATGCCCCGGTACATGGCCGTGCGCACCACGGCCCGAACGGCGGCGTTCATGCCGGGGGCGTCGCCGCCGGAAGTCAGTACGCCGATGCGTTTCACTTTGTTTTCAAATTGCGGTTTCATGTCAGATCCCTCATTTCTGTTGACTGGCCCCGGGACGCGGCAGCTCCGCGGCCGTCGGGGCTGTTCTGATAGTGGTTACCTGACCTCATTATACCGAATATTTTTTCATTCCGCAATCGTGGATTTGCACAGATTCCTCAGCCGTTCAGCAGTTCCTTTCCCCGCCTGCGGAGAACCGCAGCCTGATTTTCCAGCGCGCCCTCCTGCACCTCCCGGAGCAGCGCCTCCTGCACCCGGCCGATTTCCGGCCCGGAGGCCCCCAATTCCATCAATTCTCTGGCGGAAATGTTTAAATCCTGCCGGGACAGGCAGAAGCCCTCTTTCAGCAGCCGTTCCAGCAGGGCCTGCGCCTCCGCCAAATCTCTGGCGTCCGACTGGGCGTAGGCCGGGGCCTTGGCCCGGTCGTCCGCCTGAATGACCTCCATCAGCAGCGCCGCCCGCCGGGGGCCCAGGGACGCCAGCATCCTGCCCACGGTGGCGCGGCTGACATGGTGGAGCCGGTCATGCCAGGCAATCAGCAGCACCACGTCCTCCTTCGTCCGGTTGTCACAATGGAGCCGGGTCAGGGCGGCTTCCGCCAGCTGGGCGCTCCGCTGGGGGTGCTTGTGGAAGTGGCCCACCCCCTGCTCGTCCACGGTGTAACAGTCCGGCTTGCCGCAGTCGTGAAACAGCATGGCCAGCCGCAGCACCGGCTCTGGACGGACGGCGTCCACGGCGTGGGCAGTGTGCTCCCACACGTCATAGCAGTGGTGGGGGTTGTTCTGAGGGTGGCCGAACATGGGCCGCAGCTCCGGCAGAAACTGGGCCAGCAGCTCGCGGCCCTCCAGCAGCAGGGGCAGCACATACGCCCCGCACAGGAACCCCTTCAACTCCGCGAAAATCCGTTCCCTGGAGACGCAGTCCAGCCCGTCCCGCTGCCGGAACATAGCCGCCTCCGTCTCCGGGTCGATGGCGAAGCCCAGCCGTGCGGCGAACCGCAGCGCCCGGAGGATGCGCAGCGCATCCTCCCGGAACCGCTCCTCCGGCGCGCCCACGCAGCGGATGACGCCTCTGCGCAGATCCTCCTGCCCGCCGAAGGGATCCACCAGGCCCGCCTGGGGGTTGTAGGCCATGGCGTTGATGGTGAAATCCCGGCGGGACAAATCCTCCTCCAGGGTGCGGACAAAGCGCACCTCATCCGGGTGCCGGTGGTCGGTATAGCTTCCTTCAGTGCGGTAGGTGGTGATTTCATACCCTGCGCCCTGGAACAGCACCAGCACTGTGCCGTGCCGGATACCCGTCCGGTGAACTGTGCAGTCGGGGAAGCAGGCGATGGTCTCCTCCGGCAGGGCGGAGGTGCAGATGTCCCAGTCGCTGGGCGTCTCTCCGCGCAGCGCGTCCCGCACGCAGCCGCCCACCACGAAGGCCTCATGGCCCTGAGCCTGCAGCCGCTCCAAAAGGGCGGTGACCTCCAGGGGCAGCTTCCATTCCAACCTGTTCACCTCTTTCCCGCAGCATCCCCCCGCCTCTCCGCCTGCGGCAGAGTGCGTCAGGGCTCACCCATGTTCTTCATGCTCGTTGTGCCGGGTATCCTCTGTACCCGTTGTGTTATAAAATTCGCCCAATATGGACTGAATCGTTTCCTTAATGGTGTCCACCAGGGTAGGTGTTTCCTTCGGCTCCTCCTGACAGGTGACGGTGCAGCTGTCCACAACGTCCCCCGCCGTGGCGGTAACGGTGCAGGCGCCCGCCCCCACCCAGGTGATGACGCCGTCCTTCACGGTGGCGACAGTCTCATCGCTGCTGCTCCAGACGATGCCGCCGCTGTAATTGGAGGGCAGGGCCTGGGCCGTCAGGGTGGCGGAGGTATTGGCCGCCAGCGTGGCCTTGTGGTAGTTCAGCGTCACAGAGGTAGCCGTCACCTTGCCGCACTGAACGGTGCATTGGGCGGTCAGCTCCCCGGCGCTGGCGGTGATGACCGCCTCGCCCGCGCCGGTCCAGGAGACCAGGCCGCCATAGACAATGGCCACCGTCTCGTCGCTGCTGCTCCAGGTCACGGTGCCCTGCCAGCTGGCCGGCTCCACCGTAGCAGTCAGCTGCACAGAGCCGTTGCCCGCCAGGGTATACTCCGTCTCGCTCAGGGTGATAGCGGTGGCCGAAGGGGCCAAAATCGTCAGGTAGGCAGAGGTCTGAGCGGTGTTCCCCGCGCTGTCGGATACGGTATACTTCACCAGGTAGGTGCCGGTGCTCTCCGTATCCACCTGGCTGGCGTCCACCTTGACCCGGGACAGCAGGTCGCCCTCCGCCGTGTCCACAGCCGTCACGGTGGAGAGGTAGTCGATCTCCTCCTCCAGGTAGACGGAAAACGACGTGGCCTTCAGCACGGGGGCTGTGGTGTCCCTGGCCAGCACGGACACTTGGCATTCCGTCTGCTGCCCGCTCTCGTCGGTGGCTGTCACGGTGACGGTGTAGGTATCCGCCTGGGTGAATACGGTGCTCTTCCCATCCTCGGCGGTCTCTCCGCCGGACAGGGCCAGCGTGACGGTGCCGTTGCCTGTGACGGAGTGTACCAGGGAATAGACCGACAGGGTCTCCCCGCACTCCACCTCCGCGCTGGTCACGCACTCCAGCACCGGGGGCTGGGAGCCCTGATACCAGCTCCAGGCAAAAATGCCGGCCGCCGCCAGCAGGGCCACAGCGGCCAGGCTGATCAGCAGAATTTTAACGCTGCGCCTCATCGTACTGCCCTCCCTTCTCTCTCTTTGGTTGGTACGTCGATGCGCATGGAATTGCTCAGGGGCGAACCGTCCTTCACTGGACGGTGTAGGCCCACAGATTTTTGATTTGCCCGGACAGCTGGCTCCAGGTCCAGGTCTGGCTGCTACGCTCCTTGCTGTTGGGGTCGTTCAGGGTGAACACCCCGTCCTCATAGCCGGTCAGCACGATATAGTGCCCGTCTGAGGTGAAGTCCCCCGGGCCGACGGAGCAGATGATGGGCTCCCCCGCAGCCAGATGCTCCGCCACCAGGCTCTCGCTCAGAGTCAGCTCGGTGGCCTCAATGCCGAAATGCTCACAGCCCACGCTCATCAGCGTCCAGGCGGTGCCGCTGCCCGATACATAGTAACCGGCGCTGTCTGCCCAGGCGGCCACCGCCCCCGGGTCCCAGTCGGTGTCCCCCGTCAGATACAGGGCTACCATGGCAATGCAGGTGGGGCCGCAGCCGGTGTAGCCCACCATACCGCTGCCGTAGGTCTCGTAGCCCCAGCGGGTATCCCATTGCAGCAGCAGGGGCACCGTGTCGCTCTCGGCCTCCGCCGACAAGTCGATGGTCTGGTCGGCGTCTTTCAGGGTGACGTACTGGGCCACATAGTCCATCGTCTCAGTGTTATTCAGCGCCAGGCGAATCAGCCGCTCCGGAATCTCGTCATAGTGGGCCAGGATGGTGTAGACCTGGTCATACTCATCCCTGAGCTGGTAGAGCTGGCCGGCATAGCCGGTGTCGTTGGCGTAGGCGGAAATATCCACCGTGGTGTCGTACTCCGTTTCCGTCTCGTCCTCCTCCGGTTCCTCCTCGTCCGCGTTCCCAACAGCGGCATCCCACACGCCCCGGATAAAGGTCAGATAGTAGGGCTCCGACTCGGCATCGGCGGCCTGCTGCGCCTCTATGTCCGCCTGGATGGAGCGGGCCACAGCGGCAACACCGTTCCAGGTGATCATCAGCGCAAACACCACTGCCAGAGCAAAGACGGCCCCCTCCAGGGCGCTCCAGGGTTCCTTTCTGATTTTGGGGTAGCGTGCGTGCTTACGCTCTGTCTTGTTTGCCATGCTGCGCTCCTTTGTGCCGCTCCAAACTGGCCGGGCTCTGCCTCTGGAGCCTCTGGCGCGTTGGCTGCACTGTAACAGGATAGTCCGCCGGTCTCCGCCGTCGGCGGAGCCGCAATTATGCGGTATATGCCGACATTATAACAGATTTGACCCGCAAAGGCAATGCCGCTTGTAGTTTTTCAGCCAAATTTCGTTGGAAAGCAGTCCCGCCAGCAGCAGGCGATCCCCTGGGCGGGGTTCAACAGGGGAACGCCCCCTCCGCTGACAACGCTGCGCTTCCCTCCTGGCAGAGATTGACAATCTCCCCCGACCGGGCTATACTAATTCTATCAGGAAACAACTGACCCCAGAGGCGGGGCGGCCCCGCCTCTGTCCAGACCATGCTCTTTTACGGCAAATCTTACAGAAAGGGACGATGGTAGTATGACACTGAGAGACTTAAAGGTAGGGGCCTCCGCCACCATTTTGACGGTGGGCGGAGAAGGCGCCCTGCGGCAGCACTTTTTGGATATGGGCCTCATCCCCGGCACAGAGGTGACGGTGGTGAAGTACGCCCCCATGGGCGATCCGGTGGAGCTGCGGCTCCACGGCTATGAGCTGACCCTCCGGGTGGCGGATGCGGAGAAGATTCAGGTGGCGGAGGGCAAGCCCAACCCCACCCGCACCCACACCTCGGCCCGGCGGAAGGACATCCCCCACCCCGGCCTGGGGGAGGGCGGCAAGTACCACGAGAAGGCCACCGAGACCCCCCTCCCCAAGGGGGAGACCCTGACCTTCGCCCTGGTGGGCAACCAGAACAGCGGCAAGACCACTCTGTTCAACCGGCTGACAGGCTCCAACCAGCACGTGGGCAACTTCCCCGGCGTCACGGTGGACCGGAAGGACGGCGTTATCAAGGACCACCCCAATACCATGGTCACAGACCTGCCGGGCATCTACTCCATGTCCCCCTACAGCAGCGAGGAGATGGTGACCCGCCAGTTCATCCTCCAGGAGAAGCCCAAGGGCATCATCAACATCGTGGACGCCTCCAACATCGAACGGAACCTGTACCTCACCATGCAGCTGCTGGAGCTGAACGTCCCCATGGTCATCGCCCTGAACATGATGGACGAGGTGCGGGAGAACGGCGGCTCCGTCCGGGTGAACGAGATGGAGCAGCTGCTGGGGGTGCCTGTGGTGCCCATCTCGGCGGCCAAGGACGAGGGCATCGACGAGCTGGTGCGCCACGCCCTCCATGTGGCCAACTTCCAGGAGCGGCCCCGCAAGGCGGACTTTTGCAGCGCCAATGACGACGGCGGCGCGGTACATCGGTGCGTCCACGGCATTATGCACCTCGTTGAGGATCACGCCCACCGGGCGGAGATCCCACTCCGCTTCGCCGCCTCCAAGCTGGCGGAGGGCGACCAGTCGGTGCTGGACGCCCTGGCCTTAGACCAGAACGAAACAGAAATGCTGGAGCATATCGTCCAGCAGATGGAGACGGAGCGTGGGCTTGACCGGGCGGCGGCCATGGCGGATATGCGCTTCCGCTTCATTCAGCGGGTCTGCAGCGAGACGGTAGTAAAGCCCCAGGAGAGCCGGGAGCACCGCCGCAGCCAGGCCATCGACCGGATTTTGACCGGCAAATACACCGCCATCCCGGTGTTCGTCCTCATCATGGCGGCGGTGTTCTGGCTGACCTTCAACGTCATTGGGGCGTGGCTGTCCGACGTGCTGGAGCTGTTCATCGGCTGGCTCACCGGCCTGGTGGACGCGGGGCTGACCGCGCTGGAGGTCAACGAGGCCCTCCACTCCCTCATCATTGACGGCGTGTTCAGCGGCGTAGGCAGCGTCCTCAGCTTCCTGCCCATCATCGTGACGCTGTTCCTCTTCCTCTCCCTGCTGGAGGACAGCGGCTATATGGCGCGGGTGGCCTTCGTCATGGACAAGCTGCTGCGGAAAATCGGCCTCTCCGGCCGGAGCATCGTCCCCATGCTCATCGGCTTCGGCTGCACGGTGCCGGGGGTCATGGCCTGCCGCACCCTCCCCTCTGACCGGGACCGGAAAATGACCATCCTGCTGACCCCCTTTATGAGCTGCTCCGCCAAGCTGCCCATTTACGCCTTCTTCACCGCCGCCTTCTTCCCGGACAATGGGGCGCTGGTGATGGTGGGGCTGTACTTCTTCGGGATTTTGGTCAGCATTCTGATGGCCCTCCTGATGAAGGGCAGCCTGTTCAAGGGGGAGGCGGTGCCCTTTGTCATGGAGCTGCCCAACTACCGGATGCCCAGCGTCAAGAACGTGGCCCAGCTGCTGTGGGAGAAAGCCAAGGACTTTTTGGAGCGGGCCTTCACCGTTATTTTCCTGGCCACCATCATCATCTGGTTCCTCCAGTCCTTTGACTTCCGGCTGAACATGGTCACAGACGCCCAGGACAGCATCCTGGCCGCCATCGCCGGAGTGATAGCCCCCATCTTCAAGCCCCTGGGCTTCGGGGACTGGCGCATCTCCACCGCCCTCATCAGCGGGTTCCTGGCGAAGGAGAGCGTGGTGTCCACCCTGTCCATCCTGCTGCCCACTACCGAAGCCCTGTCCTCCATCCTGACGCCGCTCAGCGCCCTTGCGCTGCTGGTGTTCTGCCTGCTGTACACCCCCTGCGTGGCGGCCATCGCCTCCATCCGGCGGGAGCTGGGAGGCCGATGGGCGGCCTATGTGGTGGTGGCCCAGTGCGTTATCGCCTGGGTGGCGGCGCTGCTGGTGCGCACCGTGGGGCTGCTGCTGGGGTTTGTGTGAGGAAAGGCGGAAACGTGGCATAGGAGGCGCTGATGAAGTACATGACCTTCCCTTCCTCCTGCGCCTTTGCGGGGGTGGCCAATCTGCTGGCCTCCGCCGGTGTGGACGCTTCGGACAGGGAAATCGCCCTGGGGATGGGGCTGCCCTACCTCTTTGCCAAATCGGAACAGGGCGGCTACCTGTCCGGGCCGATGATGCAGACGGGGGAGTTGTTTGATCTGTTTCTGCGGCCCAGGGGGTTCCACCTGGCGGAGCAGCGGGCGACGCCCTCCGCTGTGCCGGACCTGCTGGCCCGTCACGCCCCGGCCATGGTGGGCCTTCGGTTGGATGCGGACAGGAAGCACGCTGTCATTTATACCGGACGGGACGGGGACGGACGCTGCTGCTTCCTCAACAACAAGCGGGAGGATGCCCCAGACTGTGACCGGTTCCTGTTTGCGGAGGAGGAGCTTCTTGCCAGATTGGACGCCCCAGTTACGGTGGGATGGCTGGAAACCGTCCCCTGTGCCTCCGTGTCGCTTTTGCCGTATCTGACTGGCTCCATGCAGGTGTTTCAGGAAATGCGGGGAGAACTGCTGGTCTTTTGCGGGGCGGCCCACACCTGGGCCGAGCTTCGGCAGGCCCGGGACCCGCTGTTTCGCCCGCTGCTGCTGGACGGCGTTTCCATGGCAAATCTGCTGGGGGAATCCGCCCTGGAGGAATCGCTCCGCGAGCTGCAATCGGCGTTCCTCGCCGCCCTGCGGCGGGGGCAGGCGGTGGCGGCAGGTGAGCTGCTGCCGGTGCCAAAGCTGGAGGAGGCTATGGAGGCGTATTTTCGGCTGCTGGTGGAGAAGCAGGAGTCGCTGCGCCCTGGCATGGAGAACCAGACTATCAAATCAGAATGGAACGGAAGTAGCTTATGAGCGTATGCACCTTTCTCGCTGCGGATTGCCCGCTGGCAGCTTGGGAACCATCCCAGGATTATCCGCTGGAAATCAATCTCGACGACGGCACAATAGAGGACGGCGGCGCAGATGATAACTATTTTTTGCAACCCTTTGAAGAGGTGCAGGACTATACCGATAAGCAGAACGGCGTCTCGCTGGAATGGAACTATACGGAAGGCAGGGCAAAGCAAATTGTTGCGTATATCAAAAACGCCTTGCGGAACACGGCTTCCGTAGAACTCTGGCACGTCTGGCTCATGGATTACTATGAATTTGAGGACAGACCTTTCATGCACCGGCAAACGATTTCCATTGACGAACTTACCGTGAACCACATCAGGGAAATCGACGATGCAGAGATTTGGAATCGTCCGGACAAGCAATATCCCAGCAGGCCGTCATTCTATTGTCTGGAAATAAACCGATAATGGTAGTTCCCAGCTCATAAAAGAACCGCCGCCGTCTGTGCGCCCCCGCAGGCAAAAACAGGCGATAAAATTGGGGAAACAACGAGGACACAACATCGAAGCGAGGTGATGACCGTGGAGTTATGCAGAGCAGGCGAGCAGGATGCCCGGCTGCTGTGGGAGATGCAGGTGGAGGCGTTCCGCGCCCTGTATGCCAAATACCAGTATACGGAGACCAGTCCGGCGGCGGAACCCCTCCAGAAAACGATAACGCGGTTGCAGCAGCCCGCTACCTACTATTATTTCATTCGGGAAAAGGGGGTGGAGGTCGGCGCGATTCGCGTTGTGGACACGCAGGAACCCGGTACCCCGAAGCGCATCTCCCCCCTCTTTATCCTGCCGCGCTACCGCAACCGGGGCCTTGCGCAAAAGGCGATTCGAGCAGTGGAGGAGCTGCACGGCGCTTCCAACTGGGAGCTGGCCACCATTTTACAGGAGGCGGGGAATTGCCACCTCTACGAGAAGATGGGATACCGTCAGACGGGAAAGCTAGTGCCGGTGAATGACAAACTGACGCTGGTTATTTATCGGAAGTAACGCTCCATACAACGTCCAGATTACAAACAAAAACGCTGCGGCGCGCCCTTCAAAAGCGCACCGCAGCGTTGTTTTCTATTCGTTGGTGTCAGCCCTCCAACTTCTGATTCAGCAGGGCGCTGACCGCCTTGGGGTCGCCCTTGCCCCTGAGCCGCTTCATGCACTGGCCCATCAGGAAGCCCACGGCCTTCTTTTTCCCGGCCCTGTAGTCGGCCACGGACTGGGGGTTCTCCGCCAGCACCGCTGTGACCGCCTCCTCCAGCAGCCCGGCGTCGTTGACCTGCTCCAGACCGTGCTGGCGCATATAGTCCTCCACGTCGGCGTTGTCCTCAAAGCAGCCCCGCAGCACCTTTGCGGCGCTGCCCCGGTTCAGCCGCCCGGCGGACACCAGACCAATCAGCTTCGCCAGGTTCTCCGGCGCGAAGATCATCTCCTTCACGTCCAGGCCCCGCTCCTTCAGCTCCCGCAGCACTTCACCCTGTATCCAGTCGCTGGCCTGCTTGGGGCTGGCCCCGGCGGCCACCGTCTCCTCAAAGAAGGCGGCCATGGCCCGGCTGGAGGTCAGCAGCTCCGCGTCCTTGGCGGAGAGGCCCCACTGGGCCTGGTACCGCTCCCGTTTGGCCTCCGCCATCTCCGGCATGGCCTGCCGCAGCGATTCCAGATAGGCGTCGGACAGCTCCATGGGCGGAATGTCCGGCTCCGGGAAGTAACGGTAATCCTGGGCGTTCTCCTTGGAGCGCATGGAGTAGGTAGCGTCCTTGTTGTCATCCCACCGGCGGGTCTCCTGAATCACCCGCTTGTGGTCCAGCTCAATGCGCTCCTGCTGGCGGCGAGCCTCGTAGGCGATGGCCCGGGAGATAGCCTTGAAGGAGTTCAGGTTCTTCATCTCCGTCCGGGTGCCCAGCTCGTCGCTGCCCTGGGGGCGGACGGAGAGGTTCACGTCGCAGCGGAGGCTGCCCTCCTGCATCTTGCAGTCGGAGACCCCCAGGTATTCCAGCGTGGAGCGGAGCTTCTCCAGGTAGGCGATGACCTCGTCCGCCGAACGGAAATCCGGCTCCGTGACGATTTCAATCAGGGGGACGCCGCAGCGGTTGTAGTCCGCCCGGGTCTGGTCGATCCAGTTGTCATGCACCAGCTTGCCCGCGTCCTCCTCCATGTGCAGCTCGTGGATGCGGATGACCTTCTCTTCGCTGCCCACCCGGATGGGGACGCTGCCGTTCCTGCCGATGGGCAGGTACAGCTGGGACACCTGGTACGCCTTGGGCAGGTCGGGGTAAAAGTAGTTCTTCCGGTCAAACTTGCAGTACTGGGTGACGGTGCAGCCCAGCGCCAGGGACGCCTTGGCGGCGTACTCCAGCACCTTTTTGTTCATCACCGGCAGGGTGCCGGGCATACCGGTGCAGACGGGGCAGACGTGGGTGTTGGGCGCGCCGCCGAATTCGGTGGAGCAGCTGCAAAAAATCTTGGTCTTTGTGGCCAGCTCCACATGGGTCTCCAGACCGATGACAACCTCCCAGTTCATGCCCTTTCCCCTCCTTCTGCGGCCACAGGGGCCTGTTTATGGTAGTCGGTGTCCTGCTGATAGGCGTAGGCTGCGTTCAGAATGGCCTGCTCCCCCAAGGCGGGGCCGATGAGCTGCGCCCCCACCGGCAGCCCCTGGCGGTCAAACCCGCAGGGCATGGACAGGCCGGGCAGCCCCGCCAGGTTGACGGACACGGTGTAGATGTCGCTGAGGTACATCTTCAGCGGGTCGGACAGGCTCTCCCCCAGCCGGGGGGCGGTGGTGGGTGCCACCGGCATCAGAATCAGGTCGTACTTGGTGAAGGCGTCGTCAAAGGCGGACTTGATGACGTGCTTCACCTGCAAGGCTTTCCGGTAGAAGGCGTCATAGTAGCCGGAGGACAGGACGAAGGTGCCCAGCAGGATACGGCGCTTCACCTCGCTGCCGAAGCCCTCGGTGCGGGTCTTGCAGTAGAGGTCAGTCAAATCCTCGTAGCCAGAGGCCCGCCAGCCGTACTTCACCCCGTCGAACCGGGACAGGTTGGAGCTGGCCTCCGCCGCCGCGATGATATAGTAGGTGGGGACGACGTATTGCATCACCGGCAGGCGGAACTCCTCCACCTTCGCCCCGCGGCCCTTCAGCACGTCGGCCACGGACAGCACCCGCTCCCGCACGTCAGGGTCTAAGCCGTCCTCAAAGCAGTCCACGGGGATGCCCACCGTTTTGCCGGTGAGGTCAGGGTTCAGCCCCGCCAGCAGGCCGCCGCAAGGGGCGTCCAGGCTGGTGCCGTCCCGCTTATCCTTGCCCATGATCACGTCCAGAATGGCGGCGCAGTCCTCCGCCGTCCGGGCCAGGGGGCCGATTTGGTCTAAGGAGGAGGCATAGGCGATGAGGCCGTACCGGGATACTGCCCCGTAAGTGGGCTTCATGCCGGTGACGCCGCAGTAGGAGGCGGGCTGGCGGATGGAGCCGCCGGTGTCGCTGCCCAGGGCGTACCAGCACTCCCGGGCGGCCACCGCCGCCGCCGCTCCACCGGAGGAGCCGCCGGGTACCCGACTCAAATCCCAGGGGTTCTTCGTCGCGCCGTAGAAGGAGGTCTCGGTGGTGGAGCCCATGGCGAACTCATCCATGTTCAGCTTGCCCAGGCTCACCGCCCCGGCTCCCTCCAGCTTCTCCATCACCGTGGCCTGATAGGGGGGCAGGAAGTCCCCCATGATTTTGGAGGCGCAGGTGGTTTTCACCCCCAGAGTGCAGATGTTATCCTTGATGGCGGCGGGAACGCCGGTCAGGGGGCCGATGTCCTCCCCGGCCAGCAGGCGGCGCTGCGCCTGCTCCGCCTGTGCCAGGGCCTGCTCACCTGTGACGGTGATAAAGGCGTTGTTGCCACTCTGCCGCCTTTCAATGGCGGACAGGGCCGCCTCGGTGGCTTCCTTCACAGACAGCTCCCCCTTGCGGAGGAGCCTGCCCAACTCCACGGCGGAATAACTCAGTAGTTCTTGCATCGCTTCGGCACCTCCTGTCAGTCCACCGTCTTGGGTACGAAAAAGGCTTCCTCATCGTGGGCGGGGGCCCCGGCCAGCAGTCCGTCCCGGTTGGGGAACACCTCCACCTCGTCCTCCCGCAGCACGTTCTTCACCGGGAAGGTGTGGCTCATAGGTTCGATGTCAGAGGTGTCCAGGGTGTTTAAAACGTCCATATAGCCGATGATCTGCTCCAGCTGGGCGGTCATGGAGGCTTTTTCCTCCTCCGGCAGCTTCAGGCGGGACAGCTCGGAGACGTAGTCCACCAGCTCAGTCGTGATGTTCATGGTATTCGCTCCTTTTTGGGGTGTGGTATAAAATTTCTTTTATTCGTGGTTAACCGCTCAGGCAGTTTCGGTAACAGTAGAGGGGTAGATTCCTTAGATAAGGAATGATAAAAACGTAGGCTTTTGCCCTCCGGGCGGGCCCCATTTCTTGCTCCGCCAAGAAATGGGGGAAAGAAGGCGGCTTAAGGGGAAGCTCGGGGCCTCGCTCCCCCTTAAGAATCCCTCTCCTGTCCCGCTGGGGCTTCGCGCTGTCTCATCTGCACGTGGTCTATTAGGGTACAGACGATGTGACTTGATACGCACCAAAGCTGCCGCCCATGGCGGCTGGGGAGGGATTGCCGTTCTGCCCTCGCCGTTGGCGGGCAGAACGAGCAATTTTATCATCCAACGATGGATAACATCTGACGATGCGGCTACATTTTCCCCTCAACTCAGGATAGATTGTGCCTTTCAGTTGCTGGCATTACCAAAGCGCCGACATCCCCGTCTGGCTCTCTTTTACGGCTCCAGCCGTGACAAATCCCTGGGGAACAGACAGGCGTAGCGCACATTGTCCAGCCCGCAAATCTTCATGGTCAGCCGCTCCAGGCCGATGCCCAGCCCGCCGTGGGGGGGCATACCGTGCTTATGAATCATCAGGTAGCTCTCGAACTCCGCCGGGTCCATATGCTTCCGGCGCATTTTGTCCACCTGCATCTGATAGTCGTGGATCCGCTGACCGCCGGTAGTGACCTCCATCCCCCGGAACAGCAGGTCGAAGGACAGGGTGTATTTCGGGTTCTCCGGGTCATCCATGGCGTAGAAGGGGCGCTTTTTCACCGGATAGTCGGTGACGAACACGAAGTCCGCCCCGTACTCCTCTTTAAAGTAGCGGCCGATGTTGACCTCCTCCTCCGGCTCCAGGTCGTAGGGGTCCCGGATGGGGCGGCTGTACTTGGCGGAAGCCAGCCGCTTGGCCTCATCGAAGGGGCAGGAGGGGATATTGTCCACATCGGGCAGGGTGATGTGGAGCCGCTCCAGGTCGGCGGCGTACTCCTTTTGCAGCAGCGCCATGGCGTAGCGCAGGTAGCCCGCCTCCATCTCCATCACGTCCCGGTAGGAGTCGATATACCCCATCTCAAAGTCCATGCTGGTGTACTCGTTCAGGTGGCGGGTGGTGTTGTGCTTCTCCGCCCGGAACACCGGGCCAACCTCGAATACCCGCTCGTAGACCCCCACCATCATCTGCTTGTAGAACTGGGGGGACTGGGTCAGGAAGGCCCGGGAGTTGAAGTACTCCATCCGGAAGATGTTGCTGCCACCCTCCGCCCCGGCGTGGACGATCTTGGGGGTGTGAATTTCGGTGAACTCCTGGCCGGTGAGGTACTCCCGGAAGGCCCGGCACAGTCCCTCCTGAATCCGGAACACGCTGCGCTTTTGCAGGTTCCGCAGCACCAGAGGGCGGAGGGGCAGCTCGGTGTCCAGGTTCAGCTTCAGCTTGTACTTGTTCACCGGCACCGGCATGGGCTCCGCCGGGGCGGACAGGACGGTGATGCCGTCCAGGTCGATCTCCACCCCGCCGGGGGCCCGCTCATCCTGCCGCAGGGTGCCGGTGACCCGGACGGCGCACTCCTCCGCGACGCCGGACAAATCCAGCTGCCCGTTCGTCACGCACTGCACCGTCCCCCGGCGCAGCCGCAGGGTCAGGAACACCACGCCCCCCAGAGGCCGCAGGGCGTGTACCGCGCCGTGAACGCTGACGCGCTGCCCCACATAGTCCCCGCTGAGGAGGGCTTCATAGCCTAAATCCCCACTCTGACAGGCTCCCGTTACAAATTCCATCGTTTCCACCATACCTTTCAAGTCATAGAAAAATCCCGGTCAGTGAAGTCTCACTGACCGGGACGGAACGTTCTCTTTCAAAAACTGGCAAAGCGCCCCTTCCGGGGCAAAGCTCATTCCGCGGTACCACCCGCTTTGCGTCGCGGCCTCACACAGCCGGAACGCCTCTCAAAACCCTTAACGCGGGGGTCACGGACAGCCCTCACCCCTCCGCACCCTTGCGGCGGCTCGAACTGTCGGCTCCGGAGCGTTGCGCCTTTTCCCTCTCGCCATGCGGGGGCTTCCAGCCGACGGCCCCCGTTCTCTTGCTGGCATCCGGAATGCGGTCTCCTTCTCAGCCTTTGAACAGCTTCACTGTACCATATTTTTGCCGTGCCGTCAAGGGGTTCTTTTCAATTTTTGCAAGTTTTAGGCGGCCAACTTGCATCCTCGGCAGCCGCATCCCCCAACGCCAGGGTCATGATAGAGACCTCATAGGCCGTCTTGTTCACCGGCCCGTCCTCCGTCACCTTGGTGTAGGCGCGGCTTTGCAGCCTACCGCCCAACCGCAAAAGCGTCCCCACCTCCAGCTGGCTGCACTTCTGGGCAATGCTTCCCCAGGCGATGCAGGGCAGGTAGTCCGCCCGGCCATATCGCCGGTTCACCGCCAGCATGACGTCGGCGATTTCCCGCCCCAGGGGGGTGCGGCGGTACACCGCCCTGCGGCACAGCGCTCCGGCCAGGGTCACACGGTTATCGTCCGCGCCGGTGGCGTCCCAGGTCACGGACTGGGCCAGCAGGGTGATGACCAGCTTGTGCCCCACGCCGCTGCGGTTGTTGTAGGAGCGCACCTCGCCCTCCAGCCGCACCCGCTCCCCAGCCCGCACCGGGCATTGCTCCAGCAGCGTCCGGGGCAGCAGCACGTTCAGCACATCCGCCGTGCCAGACAGACGCAGGCTCTGCACCGGCGCCAGAAAGAAGTCCTCCCCGTGGCTGGCGTGGGAGAAGGCCGGCTCCTCCAGGGCCTCCCCCACCAGCAGGGCGTGGTTGGCATTCCATTCGGTGTTCATGTTCCACCTCTTCCTCTCGTATGAGTCTGGAAGAGGATATGCGTTTGGGGGCAGGGTTAGAACCGCGGAGAGCGCGGGTCCTCACCCCACCGCCACCTGCTCCGCCACCCGGACACCGTCCACGGCGGCGGACATAATGCCCCCCGCGTAGCCGCAGCCCTCGCCGCAGGGGTAGATGCCCCGGATGTTGGCCTGGCAGCCCTCGTCCCGCAGGACCTTCACCGGGGAGGAGGAACGGGTCTCCACGCCGGTCAGCACCGCCTCCGGCCCGGCAAAGCCGTGTACCTTCCGGTCCAGCACCGGCAGGGCCTCCCGCAGGGCGGCGGAGACGTAGCTGGGGAGAACTCCGTCCATCTCTGTCCAGATGACGCCTGGCTGATAGGTGGGCTGTACGCTGCCGGGGCCGACGCTGGGGCGGGATGCCAGGAAGTCCCCCACCAGCTGGGCAGGGGCGCGGTAGCCGCCGCCTCCCGCCAGAAAGGCGGCCCGCTCCCATTGCCGCTGGAAACGGACGCCCGCCAGCACGTCGCCGGGGCCGAAGTCCTCCGGGCCGACCCCCACCAGCAGGCCGCCGTTGATGTTTTTCCCGTCTCTGGCCCGATAGCTCATGCCGTTGGTGACCAGGCAGCCCTCCTCGCTGGCGGAGGCCACCACCTGCCCGCCGGGGCAGACGCAGAAGGAAAAGACGCTCCTGCCGCCGGGGAGGTGGCAGCTGAGGCGGTAGTCGCTGGGGGGCAGGGCCGCCCATGCGTCCCCGTACTGGGCCTGGGAGATGGCCTCCTGCAAATGCTCGATGCGGACGCCGACGGCGAAGGGCTTGCGCTCCATGGCGACGCCGGATGCCAGCAGCATGGCGAAGGTATCCCTGGCGGAGTGACCGGGGGCCAGAATCAGTGTGTCCGCCGGGAGATGGGCGACCCCCTCCGGCCCGGATACGGTGATGCCGGTCAGCGCGCCCCCCTGAATGTCCAGGCCGGTGAGGGCGGTTTCAAAGCGTATCTCGCAGCCCAGGGCCAGCAGCTCCTCCCGGATATGGCGCACCACCTGGCGCAGCACGTCCGTTCCCACATGGGGGCGGAAGGAGTGGCGCACATCCTCCGGCGCACCTGCGGCCACCAGGGTGTCCAGCACCGTGGCGATGCGGGCGTCATGGGTGCCGGTGGTCAGCTTGCCGTCGGAGAAGGTGCCTGCGCCGCCCTCCCCGAATTGCACGTTGCTGTCAGGGTTCAGCACGCCGGTGCGCCAGAAGGCGGAGACGGCCTGCTCCCGCTGCTCCACCGGCTGGCCCCGCTCCAGCACCAGGGAGGGCACCCCCGCCCGGGCCAGATACAGGGCGGCGAACAGCCCCGCAGGCCCCATTCCCACCACCACCGGCCTGCCGCCGGTACGGGTCACTTTGGGGAAGGCGTAGCGAGCCTCCGGCAGCAGCGTCACCTGATTGCTCTGGCAGCGCTTCAGCACCCCCGCCTCATCGTCCACCGCCACGTTGACGGAGACCACCAGATGCAGGTCCCGCTTCCTGCGGGCGTCGATGGACTGCTTCACCAGATGCAGCTCCCGGATACCGGCGGGGGAAATGCGCAGCAGCCTGGACACCTTGCGGCGCAGGGTGTCCTCGTCATAGCCGATGGGAAGGGTGATATTGTTGAGATGCAGCATAATAGACTTCTCCTGTGGAAGTGGGTTCACGGTTGTTTGCACCGATAGTTTAGCATAAAAACTTCGCCCACGCAACAGGAGGTGTGCGCCTTGTATGCCTACTATGTGAAGGAGCCCGCCCTTTGGCGGCCCTATTATTATGAGGAGGCGGTCTGCGGCCTGCCCCTCCTGCGGGTGGAGCTGCCCCGCCGCTGGAACAGCCGCCGGGTGGGGGCGGTGCTGCGCCGGGCAGGAGTGCGCTGCACGCTGAACCTGCCGGAGGGTGGAATGGTGACGCCGGAGCCGCCCCTGGTGTCCACCCGCAGCCTGTGGCAGAGCGCGGCGGCGGAGCTGGCCCTGGCCGAACTGACCCGGCGGGGCATCCCCTGGGGAGAAGCCACGGTGGGCGTTCTGGCCAGCCGCACCACCAGGGAGGTGTGGGAAGCGCTGGAGCGGCTGTCCGGCCAGGTGCGGGCGCTGGCCCTGGATTTGCCGGAGCGGGAGCGGGTGGCGCTGCTCCTCCAGCGGGAGAGCGGCGTTCCGGTGCTGGCCGGGGCAGGGGATGTGACGCTGTGCTTTGCCCCGGCGGAGCCTGGGGAGGGGCGGCTGCTGCTGGGGGTGGAGCGGCCCGCACCGGAGGGCTTCACCCTGACCGTGCCGAGGGTGCCGGTACCGGAGGGCTGCCCGGCGGAGGGGCTGTATGGAGCGCTGTATCAGAGCGGCAGGCTGCCGGGGCGGGCGGAGATTTCTGCCCAGGGGAAAGGTCGTCCTTCCAAACCAGAGTGAAGCAACTGCATTGACGTTCCCTCTGCTTTTTGACACGCGAAAGCCCGCTTCTTTTCATGCAGTTCGCCCGTTACCGCCGATTTTCATTCCCCCAGTCACACAGCTTATCCAGTACACACACCAGAGAGCGCCCCCGCTCGGAAAGGGAATACTCCACCTTGGGCGGAATCTGGGGATACGCACGGCGGACAATCAGGCCATCCGCCTCCAACTCCTTCAGATTCTGGCTCAGCGTCTTATCCGCGACTTTGATGTAACGTTGCATCTCGTTAAAGCGGACCGGCTCATATTCCATCAGGCAGTAGAGGATGACAGGCTTGTACTTTCCGGAAATCAGGGACAGGGTATAGCAGTATCCTGTCTCCTCAAAGTTTGCATTTCGAATATCTCTGCCGCCCATAGCTTACCTCCAAGTAGGTACCTTACAAAAATGTGGGTACTTGTAAATTAACCAACATAATGGTACCATAAATTCAGCCGAATGGCAATCCCGATTTGGAGGTTCTTATTTATGAGAAAACATATCAAAACCACTGAAGCCATCTTCCCCATGCCCGTGCTGATGGTGGCAACCTACAACGAGGACGGTACCGTTGACGTGATGAACGCCGCCTGGGGCACCATGCTGGAGCGGGATCATGTGATCCTCAACCTGACGGAGACCCACAAAACCGTAAAGAACATTAAGGCCAGAAAAGCCTTTACCGTCAGCATCGCGGATGCAGCGCACATGACGGAGGCAGACTATTTCGGCGTGGTATCCGGCAACAATACGCCGGACAAATTCGCCAAAAGTGGCCTGACAGCGCAAAAGTCCGCTCTGGTGGATGCCCCCATCATTACGGAATTTCCCATCTGCATGGAGTGCGAGTTCATTCAGTATCAGGACGGCGAATATGGCTGCGGGGTGATTGGCAAGGTCGTCAACACCACGGCGGACGAATCCGTCCTGGAGGGGGACAGAGTGGACATTGAGAAGGTCTCCGCCATCGCCTTTGACCCCTACACCCACGGTTATTACAAAGTCACTCAGCGGGTAGGCAACGCCTTCCAGGATGGGCTGGCCTTGAAATAAAGCGGCCCTTACGGCTGCTTTGGATTGCCGCCGCATTCCTCCTGCGACGGGGCTGGCAATCATTTTTATCGTGCGCCGGTATCAGCACCATCCCCGCGCCCGCGCATAGGATGGTGCAGAACACCTTCCACCTGATGGCAGCGCCTCGGCGCATGGAGGTATCCCATGAAGCAGTCCCCCCTCACCTTTGCCATGACCCCCTGGGAAAAGGCCTTCCAGGAGGACGGCGAGGCCGTGCTGACGGCCTCCGCCGCCCTGCCCCGCTTCTCCGGCGGGACGCGGCGGGCCCAAAGCCGGCTGAACCGCTTTTACCGGCACATGGGCCGCTGCTTCCAGCGCCGGGCCGCCCGGCTGGCCCAACAGGCGGGGGCGGAGCGCAGCGCGGCCCGAAGCCGCTCCCGCTGGTTCGCCCCCTGGCAGTGCGCCCTCAGCGCCCAGGTGTGCCAGGAGGGGGACGCGCTGCGGGTGACCTGGCAGGTGCAGGACGCCCGGGGCGGGTCGTTCTCCGGGGCGGAGTGCTGGCGCCTGCCGGAGGGGACGCTGGAGCGGCCCTGATTTTTCCCAGTCCCCGGTTTTTGTCCGTCACGCCTGTTTTTCTCCTTGCAATTATGCCGGGAAACCCGTATAATAAACTTGCCCGTGGCCGTTACGCGGCGGCACGGGCAGCGTTCTTCGCACATATCACGCTGCTTCGGCACCCGCTGCCGGGGCAAAAAGGAGAAAACATCATGGTTAAAGCAATCGTAGGTGCAAACTGGGGCGATGAAGGCAAAGGGAAAATTACCGATATGCTTGCCGAAACGTCCGATGTTGTCATCCGTTTCCAGGGCGGCGCCAACGCGGGTCACACCATCATCAATGACTATGGCAGATTCGCCCTGCACATCCTGCCCTCCGGCACCTTTTATCCCCACGTCACCAACGTCATTGGCAACGGGGTCGCGCTGGACATCAAGCGCCTCATTGCGGAGCTGGAGGACATCACCGGTCAGGGGGTCCCCGCGCCCAACCTGCTCATTTCCGAGCGTGCGCAGATTTTGATGCCCTACCACGTCTTGCAGGACACCTACGAGGAGGAACGGCTGGGCGGCAGAGCCTTCGGCTCCACCAAGAGCGGCATCGCCCCCTTCTATTCCGATAAATACGCAAAAACCGGCATCCAGGTCTGCGACCTGTATGACGACCAGCGGCTGATGCGGCGGCTCACCGACGCGGTGGAGCGTAAGAACATCCTGTTCCGCTATATGTACCAGAAGCCGGAGCTGGATGTGCAGGCGCTGTACGATGAGTTGATGGCCCAGCGGGAGGCGCTGCGCCCCTATGTGGGGGACGCCGTTCAGTTCGTCCACGATGCGGAGAAGGCCGGCAAGACCATCCTGCTGGAGGGCCAGCTGGGTTCCATGAAGGACCCCGACCTGGGCATCTACCCCATGACCACCTCCAGCCACACCCTAGCCGGCTTCGGCGCGGTGGGGGCCTGCGTGCCGCCTACCGCCATCAAGGACGTGATTGCCGTCACGAAAGCCTACTCCTCCTGCGTGGGGGCCAAGACGGAGCCCTTCGTCAGCGAGCTGCTGGGGGACGCCGGGGACGAGCTGCGCCGCCGGGGCGGCGACAAGGGTGAGTTCGGCGCTACCACCGGCCGCCCCCGCCGGGTGGGCTGGTTTGACACCGTGGCCACCCGGTACGGCTGCATGGTTCAGGGAGCCACTCAGGTAGCGCTGACCTGCCTGGACGTGCTCAGCTACCTGGATGAGATCCCGGTCTGCACCGGCTATGAAATCGACGGCCAGGTGACGGACACCTTCCCCATCCCCGCCAGGCTGGAGCGGGCCAAGCCCGTCTTTACCACCCTGCCCGGCTGGAAAACCGACATCACCGCCGTGAAGGACTACGATGCTCTGCCGGACAACGCGAAGGCCTATGTGGACTTTATCGAGCAGCAGATCCAGGCCCCCATCACCATGGTTTCCAATGGCCCGTCCCGCCATCAAATCACCTACCGCACCCCCAAGCTGTGATTCACAAAACCCATTGGCGGGCCATACGCCTGCCAATGGGTTTCCTGTTTCCGGCGGCTCAGCCGTTGCTCCGCCGCTGGAGCTGGAGCCGGTCCGCAATCATGGCGATAAACTCGCTGTTGGTGGGCTTCCCCTTTGCGTTGGAGACGGTGTAGCCGAAGTATTTTTGCAGCGTCTCAATGTCCCCTCTGTCCCAAGCCACCTCGATGGCGTGGCGGATGGCCCGCTCCACCCGGCTGGCGGTGGTGCCGTAGCGCCGGGCCACCTCCGGGTAAAGCACCTTCGTCACCGCGTTGATAACGTCCATATCGTCCACCGCGATGAGGATGGCCTCCCGTAGGTACTGATACCCTTTGATGTGGGCGGGCACCCCGATTTCGTGGATGATGGCGGTGACCCGGGTCTCCAGCCCCGTGGCGTCCCGGGCCGTTTCCGGGGCTTTGTCCGCGATTTGGCGCACCCGTTCCAGCACCGCTGCCGGGCGGCAGGGCTTCATCATAAAGTAGTCCGCCCCCAAGCTGGCCGCCTGCCGCACCACGTTGCCCCGGAGGAAGCCGGACAGCACCAGGACGATGGGTTTCCGCCCCTCGCTGCGGGCGATGCGGTTCAGTAGCTCCATCCCGTCCATCCGGGCCAGCACCGTATCCGTCAAAAGCACATCCACCTCGTGATGCAGCAGGTAGTCCGCCGCTTCCTCTCCGTTCCCCGTCTGGAGGACCACCTCCATATCCGGCTCCCGCCGAATCAAATCTGCCAAAGCTGTACGAAACGCCTCGTCGGCGTCGGCAATCAAGATGTTCATCATATCCAAAAATAACCGCTCCTTTTCCTGTGAACTCCGGCAGCCCCACGGCTGCCGCCGCTGCTGCTAACAGGAATAATTTAGCACTATTTCCACCATATATCAACGGGTTATTTCCATTTTTTGCAACTTTCGTCCGATATTGTTAGACATCCGGCCCGGCTTTGCGACGGCGTTTGTCCCCGCCCGACGCCCTTCGCCAGCCTTCGCCGCGCCCAGTTCAATAAGGAGTGTCTGCTATGCCTGAGCCAATTCTCGCCGTCCTCTTCGACTTGGACGGCACCCTCATCGACACGGAGCCCTACTATGTCCGCTCCTGGCAGGAGGCCGGTCAGGCCCTGGGCTGCCCCATGACCCGCACCCAGGGTCTCCAGCTGCGCAGCTTGGGCGCACCCTACAATGCTTACTTCATCCAGCGGCTGTACGGCCCGGAGGTGTCCTATCAGGCGCTGCGGGAGAAGCGCATCGAGCTGATGGGGGACGCGCTGGAGACCGACCCCATCCCCCTGAAGCCGGGGGCGCGGGCGCTGCTGGACTTCCTCCACACCCGGCAGGCAGAGCTGGCGCTGGTCACCGCCAACGCCCCGGACAAGGCCCGGCGTATGTTGGCCCGGTTCGGTTTGGAGGAGGACTTTGACCACGTCATCAGCGCCAGGGATGTGTCCCGGGGCAAGCCTGCGCCGGACGTTTACCGCTATGCCTGTGAGGCGCTGCATCTGCCGCCGGAGGCGTGCGTCGCCGTGGAGGATTCCCCCAACGGCATCATCTCCGCCTTTGCCGCCGGGTGCAGACCGGTGCTGGTGCCCGACCAGAGCCCGGCGGAGGACTGCCTCCAGCCCCTGCTGTGGGCCTGCGTGGAGCGGCTGGATGAGCTGATTCCCCTGTTGGAGCGGGAGCTTCCGCCCAGGGCGGCGGAAGGGACGGCGCTGTGATGGGCGGCATCATCCGCCCCGCCAGGCTGGAGGACGCCGACGCCCTGGCGGCCATTTACGCCCCCTATGTGCTGGAAACCGCCGTCACGTTTGAGTATGAGCCGCCGGACGCCGGAGCGTTCCGCCGCCGGATGGAGGCGATTCAGGGCCGCTACCCCTACTTGGTGGCGGAACAGGCTGGGGAGGTGCTGGGCTACGCCTACGCCGCCCCCTTCCACGACCGGGCGGCCTTCGCCTGGGTAGCGGAGCCGTCCATCTATCTGCGCCGGGACGCTCGGGGGCAGGGGCTGGGGTCAGCCCTCTACGCCAGGCTGGAGGGGTTGCTTCGCAGCCAGGGCATCGTCAGCCTGTGCGCCCTGATTGCGGACGCCCCGGAGGAGGACGCATACATCACCCACGCCAGCCTCCGGTTTCACGCCCGGCAGGGCTACACTGAGCTGGGACGCTATCCAAGGTGCGGCTACAAGTTTGGGCGATGGTATGATTTGGTTTGGATGGAAAAGGCGCTGGCTTCCCGCGCGGCGGCAAGCAGCGCATTGTAACGGAGGGCTTCTTCCACAGGCCCCTTACCTGAACAGATAGTTTGAAAAGAAATACAATTTGCCCTCCCCGCAGGCTGACTGCCGCACAGGGAGGGCAACTATTGTTTTTTATCCATCCTGCCCCAGGGCAGGAAGCCTTACTTCCGGGTGGGGTCCTTCATCTTCGGGTATTTGTACTCGCCGTCCGGCTGCTGCTCCACCTCGTCCAGGTTGATATAATCATCCACCAGGAGGGACAGATTCCGCTTGGACAGCCTTGCGCTGACAAAGTCGGACACCAGCGAGTAAATGACAGCGAACAGCGGCACCCCCAGCAGCATCCCGGTAAAGCCGAACAGCCCGCCGAAGAAGATGATAGAGAACAGCACCCAGAAGGAGGAGAGCCCCGTGGTGTTGCCCAAAATCTTCGGCCCCAGGATGTTGCCGTCGAACTGCTGCAAAATCAGGATAAAGATGACGAAGTAGACCGCCTGAATGGGGTTGTACATCAGAATCAGCAGCGCGCAGGGAATCGCCCCCAGGAACGGCCCGAAGAAGGGGATGATGTTGGTGACGCCGATGATCACGCTGATCAGGGTGGGGTAGGGCATCCGCATGATGCTGACCCCGATGAAGCAGATAATGCCGATGATCAGCGAATCCAGCAGCTTGCCCCGGATGAAGCCGCCCATCACCTGGTTGGTGTAGCGCATCCGATAGACGACCCTGTTGCCCCGCTTCGGGCCCAGGAGAGCATAGGTCATCTGCTTCACCTGACCGATCATCGTGGTCTTTTCAATCAGCAAATAGGCGGCCACGATGAAGCCCAGCACCAGGTTCTTGATGGCGGTCACGGCGGCCATCAGGCCGGAAAACAGGGTGCTGACGATGGAGGAGACATTGTCAAAGTTCCCGGAGAAGTCCTCCAGCAGCGGCCGCAGATTGCTGCTGACCCAGTTGGTCAGAGAGGCGTACAGATTATTCAGAACGTCCTCCAGGCTCTGATAAACATCCGGATAGTCTACCAGGAAGTCCTCCGCCCAAGCCTCGATTCTGGTCAGATAGGTGGGCAGGGCGTTGATGATGCCCGAAATGCTCTCCACAAACCGGGGGATGACCAGGGCAAACAGGCCGCTGATGACCAGGATACCGGTCAAAATGCAGGCCAGGACGGAGACGACCGTGCTGACGGATTTAGCCCACCGCTCCCGCATGACGGAGCCCAGCAGCTCCCGCAGGTTGCGCAGCAGGTAGTTGTACAGAGGGGCCAGCAGGTAGGCAATCAGGAAGCCCATCAGGAAGGGGGCGAGGATGTCTACCAGCTTTTTCAGCGCGTTCAGAAAGACAGATATTTTTGCGAACAGGAAATAGATGGCAATGCTGGCGGCGATCATCAGAAAGCCGGTCAGCCCCATTACCATATAGTCCTTATATTTTGGGTTTTGCTTCAACGCCGGTTCCCTCCTGTCTGCGGGGTTGGGGTGAAAGGACTGGTCAGACGTTCAGCTCTACCTGTTCCCCGGTGAGGGCGGAGGCGTACTGCTCCAGCACCGGCTGGACGCACTCCTGCAAAAATTCCTCCACCTGCTCCGGGCAGCGGCCAATGTAGTTGGACGGCTCCAGATGGGCGGACAGCTCCTCCTTCGTCATGCCGAACATGGGGTCGGCCGCAATCAGGTCGATGAGGTTATTTTCCAGCCCCAGGTCCTTCACGTTGTGGCCGGCCTCCAGGGAGTGCTGGCGGATGCGCTCGTGAAGCTCCTGGCGGTTGCCGCCCCGCTTCACCGCGTCCATCATAATGTTTTCCGAGGCCATGAAGGGCAGCTCCTCCATGATGTGCTTCTCAATCACCTTTTCATGCACCACCAGGCCGGAGGTGATGTTCTGATAGATGCCCAGGCAGGCGTCCACCGCCAGGAAAGCCTCCGGCACGGAGAGGCGCTTGTTGGCGGAGTCGTCCAGCGTCCGCTCAAACCACTGGGAGGATGCGGTGATAGCCGGGTTCATCACGTCGGACAGCACATAGCGGCTCAGGGCGCAGATGCGCTCGCAGCGCATGGGATTGCGCTTGTAGGGCATGGCGGAGGAGCCGATCTGCTTGGACTCGAAGGGCTCCTCGATTTCCTTCATGTGGGCCAGCAGCCGCAGGTCGGTGGCAAATTTGCTGCATGACTGGGCGATGCCCGCCAGGGTGTTCACCACATAGGTGTCCACCTTGCGGCTGTAGGTCTGGCCGGACACGGGCACCACCGCGTCAAAGCCCATCTCGGCGGCGATTTTCTGCTCCAGCTGACGGCACTTCTCATGGTCGCCCTCGAACAGCTCCAGGAAGGAGGCCTGGGTGCCGGTGGTGCCCTTGCTGCCCAGCAGCTTCAGGTCGCTGATGCGGTACTCCACCTCGTGCAGGTCCATCAGCAGCTCGTTCAGCCAGAGGGTGGCCCGCTTGCCCACGGTGGTCAGCTGGGCCGCCTGGAAGTGGGTATAGCCCAGGGTGGGCAGCGCCTTGTACTGCGCAGCGAACTGGGCCAGGTTGGCGATGACCCGCACAAGCTCATCCCGTACCAGCTCCAGCGCTTCCTTCATCAGGATAATATCGGTATTGTCCCCCACATAGCAGCTGGTGGCCCCCAGGTGAATGATGGGCATGGCCTTGGGGCACTGGTCGCCATAGGCGTGGATGTGGGCCATCACGTCATGGCGCAGCTCCTTCTCGTATTTGGCGGCAGCATCATAGTCGATAAACTCCGGGCCGGAGTGAGCCTCCAGCTCATCCACCTGCTCCTGGGTGACAGGAAGGCCCAGCTCCATCTCCGCCCGGGCCAGGGCCACCCACAGCTTGCGCCAGGTGGAGAACTTTTTGTCCGGGGAGAAGATATACTGCATCTCCTTGCTGGCGTAGCGGGAGGAGAGGGGGCTTTCATAGTTGTTTTTCATGGTAGCATTCATCCTTTGTCATGGTTTCAGTTTGGCGGG
>JAJBUK010000032.1 GCA_020860385.1 Clostridiales bacterium | reverse complement strand
CCTTCGCCGACGATACTTGCCTGGAGACGGGCCGGGAAAATAGGTAGTGCTAACATCGGAAGCTGAAATGCTTCCGACATATTCCTCAATAGCTCAGTCGGTAGAGCACGCGGCCGTTAACCGCGGTGTCGTAGGTTCGAGTCCTACTTGGGGAGCCATAGATGTGCCGCCACGCGGTAACGCCCCGTGGCGGCATTTCTAATTATGGGCCTTTAGCTCAATTGGTTAGAGCATCCGGCTCATAACCGGACGGTCCCGGGTTCGAGTCCCTGAAGGCCCACCAGTCTTTTCCAGGGGAAACGGCGAGACCCTCCCTTTGTTTAGGGGTATAGCTCAGCAGGTAGAGCGACGGTCTCCAAAACCGTATGCCGAGGGTTCGATTCCTTCTGCCCCTGCCATTGTAGATTGCAGGCGCTGCCTGTTTTCTGATAAACTTCATAGGCATTTGGCCCGGTAGTTCAGTTGGTTAGAACGCCAGCCTGTCACGCTGGAGGTCGACAGTTCGAGCCTGTTCCGGGTCGCCAATGCTGCTGTAGCTCAGTCGGTAGAGCGCATCCTTGGTAAGGATGAGGTCGGCGGTCCGAATCCGCCCAGCAGCTCCAACAAAAAGCACTTGAAACCGTGAGTTTCAGGTGCTTTTCTTTTATCCGCAGCATAAAATCAAGGTTGAAATCCGTTTCGCACAGAACCCCTCCACCGGCTGTCGCCGGTTCTCCTCCGCCGTCAAGCGGCATTTCCGCTGAGCTTACTACCCTTTCAGGGGAATGTCATCAATTTAAGGTTTTTCCTTAGGGAAAGAACTGATTTTCTTTATCAATCCTTCTCTAAGGAGGAACCCCTCCGCCTCCTTCGGAGGCCCCTCTGCCGTCAAGCGGCATTTCCGGCGCGTTGCGCCTCCCTACCCTTTCAGGGGCGGCGGAAACCGCCCCCGCCGAACAGGCAACCACCGGCTTCCACCCCTATTCCTTGCCCAAGGAACGCTCATCTCCCGCCTTCTGAGAATTTTTTTGAAATTTCTGCTGAACTTGCCCACAATTCTCCTTGCAATAAAGCCGCCAAAGTTGTATACTGAGACAAATGAATGCTATGCATCCAAATATTGTTTAGGGGGCTGAACTTTATGAGTTTTGGTTTTGGCAGCATGATACAGAAGCTGAAGGCCAACCCGAAGACCATCGTATTCACCGAGGGCACCGACCCCCGTATCCTGGAGGCTGCGTCCCGTCTGCTGGCCAGCAACTTCCTGACCCCCATCCTGGTGGGCAACCCGGATGACGTGGCCGCCGCCGCTGAGGACGCAGGCTACAACGTCCGCGGCGCCAACATCATCGACCCCAACAACTGGGACCGGTTTGACGAAATGGTGGACCTGTTCTGCGAGCTGCGCAAGAAGAAGGGCATGACCCCGGAGAAGGCCATCCCCATGCTGCGTCAGGGCAACTACTTCGGCACCATGCTGGTGAAGATGGGTGTGGCCGACGCCCTGCTGGGCGGCGCTACATACTCCACTGCCGACACCGTCCGTCCCGCCCTCCAGATCATCAAGACCAAGCCGGGCTACAACAGCGTCTCCTCCTGCTTCATTCTGGTCCGTCCCTCCGCCTCCGGTGAGAACGAGGTGTTGGCCTTTGGCGACTGCGCCATCAACATCAAGCCCTCTGCCCAGGAGATCGCCGAAACCGGCATCTACTGCGCTGAGTGCGGCAAGGTGTTCGGCATCGACCCCAAGGTCGCCTTCCTGAGCTACTCCACCCACGGCTCCGGCGCCGGTGAGGATGTGGACAAGATGATCGAGGCCACCCGCATCGCCAAGGAAATGCGCCCCGACCTGAACATCGACGGCGAATTGCAGTTCGACGCCGCCGTCTCCCCCCGTGTGGCGGAGACCAAGTGCCCCAACTCCTCCGTGGCGGGCCGCGCCAACGTCTTTGTCTTCCCCGACATCAACGCCGGCAACATCGGCTACAAAATCGCTCAGCGTCTGGGCCAGTTCGACGCCTACGGCCCCATCCTGCTGGGCCTGAACGCCCCCATCAACGACCTGTCCCGCGGCTGCAACGGTATGGAGGTCTACTCCATGGCTATCATCACCGCCGCTCTGGCGGACTGAGCCGGGCCGCCGCCGCAACTGCAAGTTACTGTTCCATCTGCGCCTCCAGGGTGAACCCCTGGAGGCGTTCTTTTTCGGGGCAATGAGGGTTGTGTTCCTTAGACAAGGATGGATGAGGGAAATAGGTGTTTTCCCTCCGGGAGGGTTCCCCTGTCTTTGCCGCCTCTGAAAGGGTAGGAAGCGCAGCCGAAATGCCGCTTCGCTCCCTAGCCGTTGGCGGGACGGGCGGCAATTTTGTTGGCCTTCGGTCGCTGAAATCTGCCGGTAAGGATACGCTGTTGCTCCTAATCCTGAAAACGTTGTTTTTTCATACGCTTTCCATCAGAGGTTGAAGCCTTGCCGCACAGTCAGATGTTATCCACCGTTAGATTATAAAATTGCACGTTCCGCCCGCCTCCGGCAGGGCGGAACGGCAATCGCTCCCCAGCCGCCATGGGCGGCAGCTTTGGTGCGTATCAAGTCACATCGTCTGTCGCCTGCGCTGCCACGGAACGGCAGAGACAAGGCGCTAGCCGGTTGCCTGATACGGGGAGATCCTTAAGAGGGGGCCACAGGCCTCCCTCTTAAGCCGCCTTCTTTCCCCTATTTCTTGGCGGAGCAAGAAATAGGGCCCCCGGAGGGAAAACACCTATTTCCTTTATCCATCCTTATCTAAGGAACGCAGCCACTCAAGTTGACGATATTCCTTTGCAGCCAGCTAAAAAATCCCCGCGGTACCTTGACAACCTCCCCTGGCTGTCGTATAATTCCTAGGTACCGAGAAGATAGAACTCGAAACGGAAGCGAGGGAACTTTATGGAACAGGAACCACACGCCGCTCCCCTCACCCGCCGGGAGCAGCTCTACGACCTGATGGAGTACGCCACCCGGTTCATCCATCACTACCTGGGCCGGGGGAAGGGCCAGGGCCGCATCCTCTACCTGCTGAACCGGGACGGGGCCATGACCCAGCAGGAACTCCAGAGTATGCTGCACATCCAGTCCAGCTCCACCAGCGAGATTCTGACCAAGCTGGAGACCGCCGGATTCATCGCCCGCCAGCGGGACGAGACGGACAAACGCCGTTGCATCGTCGCCATCACCCAGGCCGGCATCGACGACCTGACGGAGCATGAGGCTGCCCGGCAGGAGCGGCGGGCCAGGCTCTACGACTGCCTGACGCCGGAGGAGGAGGACGAGTTGGTGCGCATCCTGACCAAGCTCCGGGCCAGCTGGGACGCCCTGCCGCCCCGGCATTCCCACTGCCAGAGAAAGAACGAGGAGGAATTCACCCAATGAATCTGATTTTCCGCTATATGAAGAAACGGGGGAGGAAAATCGGCGTCAGCATGACGCTGAAAACCCTGGCCACCCTGGGGGAACTGATGATTCCCTACATTCTGGAGCATATCATCGACGTGGTGGTGCCCCAGGGGCGGGAATCCCTGGTGCTGCTGTGGGGCTGCTGCATGGTGGCGGCGGCGGTGCTGGTGCGGACGCTGAACGTAAAGGCCAACCGCACCGCCGTCTTTGTGGGGAAGGACTGCATCCGCTCACTCCGCTACGACCTGTTTCAAAAGACCATCAACCTGTCCGGGGCCCAGTTTGACCGGTTCGGCCTGCCCTCCCTGACCTCCCGGATGACCTCCGACTCCTACAACGTCCAGGACTTCATGGTGTCCGTTCAGGCTCAGGGCATCCGCTCCCCCATGATGCTGCTGGGAGGCATCGTGGTGACGATGGTGATGGACCCGGCCCTGTCCGGCATCCTGTGCATTATGGTGCCCATCCTGGGGGTGACGGTGTTCTGCATCACCCGCTACGGCATCCCTCTCTATACGAAGGTGCAGACCAGCGTAGACCGGGTAGTGCAGGTGCTGCGGGAGAACATCACCGGCATCCGGGTGGTGAAGGCCCTGTCCAAGGAGGACTATGAGCGAGCGCGCTTCCGCCAGGCCAACGAACAGCTCACCGATAACGACGTGCGGGCCAGCATTACCATGGCCACCCCCGGCCCAATCATGCAGATGGCGCTGAACATCGGTCTGACCCTGGTGGTCATTGTGGGGGCCTACCGGGTGAACAGCGGGGCCATCCAGCCCGGCGTGATTCTGGCCTTCCTGACCTACTTCAACATGATTTTGCAGGGGGTCATGGGCTTAAACCGCATCTTTATGACCGCCTCCAAGGCCATCGCCTCCGCCGACCGTATCGACCTGATTTTGCAGACCGGGGACGACCAGCCGGTGCTGGAGGAGGCGGGCCGGACGATGGACACCGACGCCCACATCGTCTTTGACCACGTCAGCTTTGGCTACCACAAGACCGGGGAGCAGTGCCTCTCCGACATCAGCTTTACCCTCCGCCCCGGGGAGAGCCTGGGCATCATCGGGGCCACCGGCAGCGGCAAGACCACCATCGTCAACCTGCTGATGCGGTTCTACGACTGCGACCAGGGGGGCGTCTACATCCGGGGCAGGGATGTGCGCACCTATGACAAGGACGCCCTCCGGGAGATGTTCGGCGTGGTGTTCCAGAACGACACCATCTTTAACGACACCCTCCGGGAGAACATCTCCTTTGGCCGGAACCTGGCGGACGAGGCGGTGCGCCAGGCGGCCCAAACCGCCAACATCGCGGACTTCATCGAGGGGCTGGAGCAGGGCTACCAGTACCGGGCGGACATCAAGGGGGCCAACCTCAGCGGCGGCCAGAAGCAGCGGATGCTGGTGGCCCGGGCGGTGGCTGACCATCCGGAGATCCTGGTGCTGGACGACTCCTCCAGCGCCCTGGACTACAAGACGGATGCCGCCCTCCGGAAGGCCATTCAAACCGGTTACAGCGGCTCCACCCTGATTATGATTGCCCAGCGGGTCAGCTCCATTATGAACCTGGACCACATTCTGGTGCTGGAGGAAGGGAAAATGATCGGCTACGGCACCCATCAGGAGCTGCTGGAACGCTGCCCCGTTTATCTGGACATCTACCAGTCCCAGATGGGCGACATCGCGTAAGGAGGGACTCATATGGCATCAAATACACAAACATCCCAGGCGGGGGACGCCATTCAGGGCCGCCGCCTGAAGAACAAGCGGGGCACCCTGCTCCGGCTGCTGGGCTATGCCGGGAACTATAAATTTTTGATGATTCTGGCGCTGACGCTGTGCCTGGTCAGCAACCTGCTGGCCCTGGCCGGGCCGATTCTGGCAGGCAAGGCCATCGCGGAGGCGGAGGCCGGTGTGGGCCAGGTGAACTTTGACAACGTGTTCCACTACGCCAGGCTGATGCTGGTGTGCTACGTCTCCTCCTCCCTGCTGACCCTGGCCATCAACTACATTATGATGCACGTTGGCCGCTGGATCGGCCGGCAGATGCGCAGCGACATCTTCGATAAGCTGATGCGTCTCCCCGTCCGGTACTTCGACCAGAACGCCGCCGGCGACATCATCAGCCACGTCTCCTACGACGTGGACGTGGCCTGCCTCAGCATCTCCACCGACATTGTGCAAATCATGACCAGCGTCGTCACCATCGTCGGCTCCCTGGTGATGATGATTTACATCAGCCCCGTCCTGACCCTGACCATGGGAATCACCATCCCCCTGGCGGTGATTTATACCCAGCGGATGGGGAAAATCACCCGGCCCCTGTTCTCCAAGCGCTCCGCCGCCTACGGCAAGATGAACGGCTACGCGGAGGAGATTTTCTCCGGCCAAAAGACGGTACTGGCCTACGCCCAGGAGGACACCTTCCTCCACAAGTTCAACGCCATCAACGAGGAGGCCGCCGATGCCTTCTACCACGCCAGCTACTACGGCATGACCATCGGCCCCACCGTGGGCTCCATCAACAACCTGGGGCTGGCCCTCATCGGCATCTTCGGCGGGCTGCTGTATCTGAACGGGATGGTGTCGCTGGAGCATATCTCCTCCTTCGTGCTGTACTCCCGGAAGTTCTCCAACCCCATCAACGAAATCGCCAACATCATCAACGAGATTTACTCCGCCCTCTCCGCCGCAGACCGGGTGTTCCACCTGCTGGACGAGCCGGAGGAGCCGGAGGACAGGCCGGACGCCGCAGACCTGGAGGATGTGCGGGGCGACGTGGCGCTGCGGGACGTGTCCTTCGGCTACACCCCGGACAAGACCATCATTCACCACTTCGACTTACAGGCGGACGCGGGCAAGCTGATTGCCATCGTCGGCCCCACCGGGGCGGGCAAGACCACCATCATCAACCTGCTGATGCGGTTCTATGACGTGGACGAGGGGGACATCCTGGTGGACGGCAAGGAGATTCTGGACGTGACCCGTCACAGCCTCCGCCGGGCCTACGCCATGGTGTTGCAGGACACCTGGCTCTTCAACGGCACCATCTATGAGAACATCGCCTACGGCAAGGAGGGGGCCACCCGGGAGGAGGTCATCGCCGTAGCCAAGGCCGCCAACATCCACCACTACATCATGCAGCTCCCGGAGGGCTACGACACCGTCATCGGTGAGGACGGCGGCAACCTCTCCAAGGGGCAGAAGCAGCTGCTGACCATCGCCCGGGCCATGCTGTACGACGCGAAGATGCTGATTCTGGACGAGGCCACCTCCAACGTGGACACCAACACGGAGCGGCAGATTCAGGCTGCCATGCGGGATTTGATGAAGGACAAGACCTGCTTCGTCATCGCCCACCGGCTGTCCACCATCCAGAACGCTGACCGCATCCTGGTGGTGAACCAGGGCAACATCGTGGAGCAGGGTACCCACGCCCAGCTGATGGAGCAGCGGGGGTTCTACTATAAGATGTATGCGTCGCAGTTTGAGTGATGGGGGTGCCTGACCGGGGCCGTTCGTTCCTTAGGGAAGAAATGAGGA
The DNA here is from genome assembly GCA_020860385.1 of Clostridiales bacterium. GTDB lineage: Bacteria > Bacillota > Clostridia > Oscillospirales > Oscillospiraceae > Onthomonas. The sequence continues at coordinate 2,849 of JAJBUK010000032.1, read as the reverse complement.
AGGAACAACGGTTCGCCCGACCGGCGGGGTTTCGTTCCTTAGATAAGGATGGATAAAGGAAATAAGTGTTTTCCCTCCGGGGGCCCTATTTCTCGCTCCGCCGAGAAATAGGGGAAAGAGGGCGGCTTAAGAGGGAGGCCTGTGGCCCCCCTCTTAAGAATCTCCCCGTATCAGGCAACCGGCTAGCGCCTTGTCCTTCAATCAGGTGGTCTGTCAGGCAACAGACGATGTGACTTGATACGCACCAAAGCTGCCGCCGATGGCGGCTGGGGCACAATTGCCGCCCACGTCCCTCGCCATCAAGCGGCATTTCCGCTTCGCTCCCTAGCCGTTGGCGGGACGGGCGGCAATTCTGTTGCCCTTTGGTCGATGAAATCTGACTACAAGGGTACGCTATTACTCCTAATGAAAAAAGCTATGAATGACTACGCTTTTCCAATGAAAGGTTGTGGCCTTTCCTCACAGGCAGATGTTATCCACCGTTGGGCTATAAAATTGCACGTTCCGCCCGCTTTCAGCAGGGCGGAACGGCAATCCTACCCCAGCCGCCATGGGCGGCAGCTTTGGTGCGTGGCAAGTTACATCGTCTGTTGTCTGCGGAGCCACGGAACGATAGGGACAAGGCGCAAGCCGGTTGTCTGATACGGGGAGATTCTTAAGAGGGGGGCCACAGGCCTCCCTCTTGAGCCGCTTTCTTTCCCCTATTTCTTGGCGGAGCAAGAAATAGGGCCCGCCGGGAGGGCAAGCCGTTGTTTCTTCAAAGAACTGCATCTAAGGAGAACCAGCCCCGCCGGGAGGGCAAGCCGTTGTTCCTTCAACTTTCCGTTCCTAAGGAACCCAGCCCGCCGGTCAGGCAAAACCTGTTTCCTCCACCAATCCCTGTCTAAGGAGTGAACCGGCTGGGCGGCCAGGGGCCGCCCCTACAGAGAAACAGGATATTGCGGCGGTCTTACGCAAGGCGAGGAAAGGCGATGCAAAGGGAACGCCGAAATCCCCCGGAATTTCATGCAAAAAAATCCCAAAAAGCATAAAAAAAGGCTTGTCATTTGGGAAAATATATGGTATGCTAAATCCTGCGATTCCACACACCCGGGGATTCTGCGCCCTCGTGTGCGGCCCAGGCCGCATGGGCACGGTTCCGAACCGGGTGGAGGCAAAAACGAAAGGATGATTTGAATTATGGCAGTCGTATCCATGAAGCAGCTGCTGGAGGCTGGCGTCCACTTTGGTCACCAGACCCGCCGCTGGAACCCCAAAATGCAGGCGTATATCTATACCGAGCGCAACGGTATCTATATCATCGACCTGCAAAAGACCGTGAAGAAGCTGGAGGAAGCCTATAACTTCGTCCGCGACATGAGCGCTGAGGGCGGCACCCTGCTGTTCGTCGGCACCAAGAAGCAGGCTCAGGAGGCCATCCGCGAGGAGGCCACCCGCTGCGGTATGTACTATGTGAACTCCCGCTGGCTGGGCGGCATGATGACCAACTTCCGCACCATGCGGGGCCGCGTGGACCGTATGAACCAGCTCAAGCAGATGCAGGAGGACGGCACCTTTGATATGCTCCCCAAGAAGGAAGTCGTCAAGCTGATGCACGAGCAGGAGAAGCTGGAGAAGTACCTGGGCGGCGTGAAGAACATGAAGAGCCTGCCCGGCGCCATCTTCGTGGTAGACCCCCGCAAGGAGCATAACGCCATCGCCGAGGCCCGGAAGCTGGGCATCCCCGTCGTCGCCATTGTGGACACCAACTGCGACCCTGACGAGGTGGATTATGTCATCCCCGGCAACGATGACGCTATCCGCGCCATCCGCCTGATTTCCGGCATCATGGCCAACGCCATCATCGAGGGCCGTCAGGGCGAGGAGACCGCCGAGGAAGCCGAGAAGGCCGACGAGGAATAAACCGCTGACAAAGCACGGAAGCTGACAGTTTGTAAGCGCCCGCCTGTACGGGCGGGCGCTTCCTTTTGAGTGAGATTGAATACGAGCATCCCACCGATGCGTATGGAGGTTATTATTATGGCGATCACCGCTAAGGAAGTAAAAGAGCTGCGCGAAATCACCGGCGTAGGCATGATGAAGTGCAAGGAGGCCCTGGTGGCCTGCGATGGCGACAAGGATAAGGCCGTGGACTGGCTGCGGGAGAAGGGCCTGGCCGCACAGGTGAAGAAGGCCGGCAAGGTAGCCGCCGAGGGCGTGTCCAAGGCGTACAGCATTGACGGCGTGGGCGTGGTGCTGGAGGTCAACTCCCAGACCGACTTCGTGGCTAAGAACGATATTTTCCAGGCCTATGTGGACGATGTGGCCGCCGTTGTGGCCGCTGAGAACCCCGCCGACGTGGAGGCCCTGAAGAACGCCACCTATCCCGGCACTGACCGCACCGTGGACGCCGTCACCGCTGACAAGGTGCTGTCCATTGGCGAGAACATTCAGATCCGCCGCTTCGTCCGCTATGACACCGGCGTCAACGTCCCCTATATCCACATGGGCGGCAAAATCGGCGTGCTGGTGAACCTGGAGGTTTCCGACGAGCTGGCCGGTAACGAGAAGGTCGTGGAGCTGGGCAAGGATCTGGCTATGCAGATTGCCGCCATGAGCCCCTCCTATGTCCGTTCCTCCGAGATTCCCGCCGAGGAAGTGGAGAAGGAGCAGGCTGTCCAGCTGGCGAAGGCCATGGAGGAGAGCGCCAACGACCCCAAGATGAGCAAGATGCCCGAACAGAAGCGGGCCATGATTGCCCAGAACAAGGTGAAGGGCCGTATGAACAACTTCTACGCCGAGGTCTGCCTGCTGAACCAGCAGTACGTCAAGGAGAACAAGACCACTGTGGAGCAGCACGTCAAGGCCGT
>JAJBUK010000114.1 GCA_020860385.1 Clostridiales bacterium | reverse complement strand
CCCCCCCCCCCCCCCCCCCCCCCCCCCCCCCCCCCCCCCCCCCCGCCCCCCCCCACCCCCCCCCCCCCCCCCCCCCCCCCCCCCCCCCCCCCCCCCACTAGTGGTTAGTAGTTAGTAGCTGTTAGTCAGCAGCAGAACGTGAAGTCTAAATCTTCACTTTTCTGTAGGGGCGGCCCTTGGCCGCCCGCGGAAACCACCTGCGTACCCCGGGCGGCCAAGGGCCGCCTCTACACACGCGATTGCAAAAAATGGAACAATTTGCCCCTCTGAACAGTATCACGGGCAGTTCCGTTGGCATTTTGTGGTAGTGGAACAAAACAAAGTTTTAGTTTTCACGTTCCAGTAGGGGCGCACAGTGTGCGCTCGCCCGTTGTCTCCTGAAATAACGTTCGCTATAGAGGATTTGCCCTGACTTCCCACTCCTCAGTCGGCTACGCCGACAGTTCCGCCGTCAAGCGGCAATCCCTACCAGCCGCCATGGGCGGTAGCCAGGCCCGCCGGGAGGGCAACCGCCGTTCTTTCCCAGAACCATCATATTCCCTTTGACAGTGCCGCCCTGTGGACCTATAATGGTTCCGGCTGACAATGCCAGATTTTCACACTACGATGGAGGCCCCTATGAATGCGTCTTATTTTACATCAAACAGGCAGCGCCTCGCGGAGGCGCTGAAGCCCGGCTCCCTGGTCGTCCTCTTTTCCGGCGAGGAGCTGCGCAAGACCAACGATGAATACTATCCCTTCTTCGCGGACCGGAATTTCGTCTACCTGACAGGGCTGACCTGCAAGGAGGCTGCGCTGCTCCTTCTGAAGGAGCAGGACGGCGCGGTGCGGGAGCGGCTGTACCTCCTGCCGCCGGACGCCCACGCGGAGCGCTGGACGGGTCGGCGCATCCAGCCCGACGAGGCCACGGCGGTTTCCGGGGTGGCGGAGGTACGCTACGTCCCCGCGTTCCAGGCGGATCTGCACCTGCTGGCCGCCTCAGGCCGCTATGAGCGGCTGTATCTCGACCTGTACCGCTGCAGCCCCGACGATGTGGACCGCCCCGCCCACAGGCTCTGCGCCCTGGCCCGGCGGGAGTATCCCTTCCTGCAAATCGGCAACGCCAACGCACCCCTCCGGGCGCTGCGCACCATCAAGCAGCCCTGTGAGATCGAGGCGCTGCGCCGGGCGGAGGAAATCACCGGGGAGGGCATCCGCGCCATGATGCGCCTCTCCAGGCCGGGGCTATATGAGTATCAGTATAAGGCCGCCTTCGACCACGCCCTGGGCCAGCACGGCCCGGCGGTGCAGGGCTTTCCCCCCATCATCTCCGCCGGGGACAACAACTTCTGCATTCACTATTACAGCTATACCGGCCAGGCCCAGGACGGGGATATGATTTTGAACGACGTGGGGGCGCAGTATCAAAACATGATTACCGACGTATCCCGTGGTTGGCCCTGCAACGGGAAGTTCACGGAGCGGCAGCGGCTGCTCTATGAGTGCGCCCTCAGCACCTCCAACCATATGTTCTCCATCATCCGTCCGGGGATGCGTATGCAGGACGTGGACGCTACCATCCGCAACTACAACGCGGAGCGGCTGGTGGAGGCGGGGGTGATGGCCTCTGTGGAGGACATCGGCACCTATATGTGGCACGGCGGCGCTCATCATATCAGCTATGACGTTCACGATGTGGTCAAGACGCCGGAGGTGCTGGCCCCCGGCATGGTGTTCTGCGTGGACGTGGGCATCTACCACGAGGCGTGGGGCATCGGCTTCCGGCTGGAGGACAACTGCCTGGTGACGGAGACCGGGTGTGAAAACCTCTCCGCCGCCATCCCCAGGACGGTGGAGGAAATCGAGGCCGTGATGGCGGGGGCACGATGACTGCGGAAAATGTCCTCATGTGGGTGCTGGCCCTGGGCGCTGTGTTGGGCGGCCTGGACCATCTGCTGGGGGACCGGACGGGGCTGGGCAAGCGCTTTGAGGAGGGCTTTCAGCTGCTGGGGCCGACGGCCCTGTCCATGGCGGGCATCCTCTGCCTGGCCCCGCTTCTGTCCGCCCTGGTGCAGCGGGTCGTCCTCCCCCTCTGGCCCTGGCAGGCGGTGGACCCCTCCATCCTGGCGGGCGTCCTGGCCATTGACATGGGGGGTTATCAGCTGGCGGTCTCCACCGCCAGGGACCCCGCAGTGGGGCTGTTCTCCGGCATCGTGGTGGCCTCCACCCTGGGCTGCACCCTGAGCTTCACCGTCCCCACGGGAATGCAGCTGCTGGAGGGGGAGGACCGGGCCGCGTTCAGCCAGGGCATCCTCATCGGCCTGTGTACCCTCCCCGCCGGGCTGCTGGCCGGGGGTGTGGCGGAGGGGCTGGGGGTTTGCAGGACGCTGCTCCAGTGCCTGCCCGTCTTTGCCCTCTCCCTGCTGCTGATTTTGGGCATGACGGTCTTTCCCCGGGGGGCGCTGCGGGGCTTCCTGGGGTTCGCCCGGCTCATCCGCGCCGCGTCCATCCTGGGCCTGATACTGGGCAGCGTACAGTATATGACCGGGGTGACGCTGCTCCCAGACCTGATGCCCCTGGAGGAAGCCATGTCCGTTGTGTCAGGCATTGGCATTGTCCTGCTGGGCAGCCTGCCTGCGGCGGAGCTGCTCCAGCGCGCCCTCCGCCGCCCCCTGAACTGGTTCGGCCAAAAGAGCGGCATGAACCGCCAGAGCCTGGCCGGGCTGCTGATCGGCTTCGTCAGCGTGGTGCCGGTGCTGGCGATGATGCCCCAGATGGACCGGCGGGGGAAAATCGTCAACGGGGCCTGCCTGGTGGGAGCGGCCTCCGCACTGGCCGCCCATCTGAGCTTCGTGTTCAGCGCGGAGGCGGGCATGATGCTCCCGCTGCTGTGCGCCAAGGTCGTGGGCGGGGTGCTGGGGGCAGCCGCCGCCATGGTTGCGGTGGGGCCTGACGCTTCCGCCTTAGAGAAGGAGGGCGGAAGGGAATAGGTGGTTTCCTGGCGGGCGGGGCCTGGGCCCCGCTGCCTCCTGCCGCCCCTGAACGGGTAGGCGCGAAGCGGAACTGCCGCCGTATGATTTTATCATCTTTGCAGAACGCCGCACAGCCATACCGCCTGTTCAGAAGCGTACGGCTGTCATTTAAAAAAAATGTTGTAACGTTCTGCCCGCAGCTGCGTCTACTATTCAGAAGGGGAGGTGAGAGCCTGTGGAGCCTTTTGAGGATGTGTACGACCGGTATTTCCGGGACGTGTTCCAATTTGCCTGCTCCCTGTGCGGCGATCCGCACCTGGCGGAGGACATCGCCCAGGAGACCTTTTTCAAGGCCCTGCGGCAGATGGGCAGCTTCCGGGGGGAGTGCAGCGTGAAAAGCTGGCTGCTCCAAATTGCCCGGAACGACTACCTCAGCCGCTGCCGGAGGGACAAGCGGCTCACCTCCCTGGAGGACGCTCCGGAGCCCGTCCAGTCCGGAAGCATGGAGGAGCAACTGCTGGACCGGGAGTCCGCCATGGAGCTGCACCGCAGGCTCCACCGCCTGCCGGAGCCCTACCGGGAGGTGTTCTCCCTCCGGGTGTTCGGGGAGCTGTCCTTCGCCGACATCGGCGAGCTGTTCGGCAAGAGTGATAGCTGGGCCAGAGTGACCTTTTACCGGGCCAGATGCAAGCTAAAGGAGGAATCGACATGAAGCTGAACTGTGACGTGATGGACGACCTGCTGCCTCTGTACGCAGACGCGGCCTGCGGCCGGGAGACGGCGGCGCTGGTGGAGGAGCATCTGGCGGACTGCCCCCGCTGCCGGGCCAGGCTGGCGCAGATGCGGGAGCCTGCGCCGTCGGAAAAGACGGTGCAGCAGCGGCAGCAGGAGGCGGCAGCCCTGAAAAAATCGGTTCTGGCCGGCATCCGGCAGACGGTACGGGGGTTCGCGATAGCCGCTTTCGCCCTTGCATTTCTGGTGCTTGTGACAGTGGCAGGGACGCTGGGCTACCAGACCTGGTGGACGTATACCTATGATACATTCGTCCGCCTGCCCGTGTCCGATGTGGAGGTGGAGGAATGTGAGGTAAAGGAGGACGGGACGGTATACTTTGTTCTCCGTCTGGACACCGACCTGTATCCCTGGGCCACCGGCGTAGAGACAGATGAGGAGGGGGATTACTACCTCTTTATCCTCTGTTACCGGAAGCACGCCCCGAACGACATGCAGGAGTGGTTGGATGACCGGCTGACATGGGGTGCCTTCACGGATGGCCTGGGCCACCTGGACGGCCCGATTACAGCAGACCACAGCATCACCTTGATAGACGCCGACGGCAACGAGCTGGTAATTTACGACAAGGATGCGCAATAGTCAGGGCGGCCGCCTCGCGGAATGCGAGGCGGCCGCTTTCTTTTTCAAAAACCTGTAACGTTCTGCCCGTACCTGCGTCTACTGTTTAGAAAGGGGCGAACGCCTATGGAGCCTTTGGAAATTTACATGACCGGCGGCAACAGATTCAGACCGCGTATGACGCTGTCGGCTTCCTTCCGATACCATGCGCGGACCGGAATCACACACCAGAGAGGAACATGATTATGAGGGCATTATTTTGCAGCAGCGTAAGGCTGTTTTTCCGAACCAGGAGGCTGCTTTTCTCCTACCTGGCTGTTCTAATCATCAGCTGCGCCTTCATGCAGCGATTGCTGTATTGGCTCGACACCGACGGCCTGGCGGAGACGCTGACCAACAGCCAAAACCTCGGTATGTTAGGCTTCCTCTGCTTTGCGTTCCTTGCCTATGAATTCCTTTCCATGGAGCGGAGCTGCCGTCTGGAGGAATCCGTATGTCACTACAAAAGACAGGCATGGTTTCGGTGGTTTCAGGTGCTGGACCTGCTGATTCTGGCCGCCCTGCTCACCTCCGTGATTTTTGGCTATTGCGTGTTCGCCTGCATCACGCAGGGGGCTGAGCTTTCGCTTCTGGTTCCGTACCTGCTCAAATGCTCCCTTCTGAACCTGTTTTTTGTCATGACGATTGGGCTGCTGCTGGGCGTCCTTCTGGCCCGGCTCTGCACCCGGTATGCTGCCTATGGTATCATCTTTCTGATAACCGCTCTGGTCGCGTTTCTGGGGGAGTTCCTCGCGGCGGCGGTTTCCGCAGTCTCCGCGTCTCAAATCGACGCCTATCCGCTGTTCGACCTGTTCTCCATCTGCGCCCCTGATTTGAACTGGATAACGGACGCGGTCTATGGGGTACCTATGGAAGGCTACCGGTGGGATAAGGCAATTTTCTGGCTGTCTGTTCTGGGCATCGGCTGTGTCTGTCTGCTCTCCGCAAAGCAGGGCAAGCGCACGGGGAAACGCATCATATGTGTCATATGTTCGGCTATGGCGCTGTGCAGCCTGTGGAATTACGGGCAGTCGGGAAATGACAGCTATCTGTTGAAGGACGACAGCTATGCGGCCCGTACCAGCAGGACCTTTGACGCTGACTGGTACTATTATCACTACAGCGAAGATGCCGTGATACGGGAGGATGAGGCAACCTTTCAGGTGGAATCCTATGCGCTGGATTTTTCCATCCGGCGCAGGCTGAAAGCGATCGCTACCCTGACCCTCTCTGGGAGTCCGGAAAACGGCACCTATTCCTTTACCCTTTATCATGGATACGTCGTTACCGGCGTGACCGATCAGGCGGGAAACGACCTGCCATATACCAGAGCGGGCGACTATCTGGAGGTGACCTGTGCGCCGGTGGACGGCATGGTGATATCCTACGAGGGCACCGGCGGCAAGTATTACAGCAACAGCCAGGGCATTGCCCTGCCGGGTTATTTCGCCTATTACCCGATGGCCGGATGTCTCGCCCTGTGGGAAAGCAGCTCCGGCAGCATGAAGGTGAATACGGATTTTGAAACGAAGGAGTTCACCGTCACGGTAGATTCAGATTTGAATGTGGTCTCCAATCTCAACGAGACGGGCGAGCATACATTTTCCGGGACAGCCCAGACGGTGACGCTGATTGGAGGGCTGGTGGAGGAACGGGAGCTGAACGGGGTTTCCTATCTCTGCCAGGTGATGGGAGAATCTCCATACTATGGAGCGCCCAGCTCGTTTCGCACGCTGGTGTCGCTGCTGGAGGAGTACCGGCAGGAACCGATGAACTCCTATCAGGTGTTTTGCCTCCCGGTGACGCTGCTTCAGGCCAACGCCAATGAGGAAGCGGCCGTGATTTATTTTGACGATCACATCTTAACAGACACCTACGACGAGACGGTTTTGAATCAGGGATTGCAGGAGTGGATAGACAGCCATCCTGACCAAACGGAGGAGGCCGAACATGATTGAAGTTAAGGGACTGAGTAAGCGCTTCAAAAAGAAACAGGTGCTGTGCAACATCACCCTGTCATTGAATCACGGCATCTATGGCCTGCTGGGGCCCAACGGGGCCGGAAAAACGACCCTGATTCGGACATTGGCAGGCGTTTATTCCATCCAAGAGGGTGAGATTTTATACAACGGGACGAGCATTGAAAAGAACGCCGCCTACAGCCGCTGTATCGGCTATCTGCCCCAGCAATTCGGCCTGTTTCCCGGCTATACCGTCACAGAAATGCTGCGCTACGTTGCAGAGCTGAAGGAGATTCCCCGGAGCAGGCAGCGGAGCATGATCGAGGAGAGCCTGGAAATGGTCAACCTGAGCGACCGCAGGAACGACAGGATCCGCACGCTGTCAGGCGGTATGATCAGGCGATTGGGCATCGCCCAGGCGGTGTTGGGGGACCCGCAGTTTATCATCGTAGATGAGCCGACGGCGGGGCTTGACCCGGAGGAACGGGCCCGGTTCAAGCTGTTGCTGTCCCGGCTTTCGGGGGAAAAGACCGTGCTGCTCTCGACCCACATTGTGGAAGACGTGGAGGCCGTTTGCGACCATATCATTCTGATAAGCGGCGGCAGCCTTGTGGGCGCCGGGAGCAGCGCGGACATCTGCAAAATCGCGGATGGAAAGGTGTACAGCGTTCCGGAAACGATGGCGAATCAGTTGCAAGACCCCTTTTTCGTGTTAAAGAAGGAGGGTGGAAACGGGCGTCTCCGCATCCTTTCCCCTGTGGAACAGAACGGGACGCAGGAAGAAGCGACCATTGAGGACGGGTATCTATGCCGGATAAAGGGGCTGGGATGAGAAAACAATTCAGATTGATTTCTTGCACCTTCCGCAACGAACGGGTGCTGTATGGTATCCCCCTGCTCATAGATAGCGTGCTGCTGCCGCTTATCGTCTGGTTTTTCCTGAACCGGTTTGGCGCGGCAGACGGCAGTTACACCATCACAAACCTGTTTCAGACGCTGATTCCGATTTGCGCCGTGTGGTGGAGTTATCTTGTTATAAAGGAGTCCCTGGAGGGAAACGGGAGAGAGGTGCTGTACGCCTATGAGCCGGCCAGGACAGGGATTCCCCTGCGCTGTCTGATTGCCATGCTGTGGTATCTGCTGCATACCGCCCTGCTGTTCCTGCTGCTGGCAGGATGGTTTTGGAGCCTGGGCGTGCAGATTGGAATGGCGCAGGAATGGCTTCGTATCGGCGCGCAGAGCATCTTTTTTGCGGCGTTCTTTTACTTCCTCTGCATCCTTACCCGCAGCTCCGGGGCGTCCATGATGCTCACGCTGATTTACTATTTCATGACCGCTTTTTTCTCGCAGGACAACCTGTTTTCGGTCATCTCCGTCTTTTCTATGGGAGCGCTGGCCTCGGAATCCGATGCCTGCACGTTGACGCTGTTCACAGTTATCGTTGGCATTGCTCTGTTTCTCTCCGGAACGGCAATCGAGGTCTGCCGCAAAAATCGGGTTTAAGGAACCTCTGAACAAATGCACTTCGGCGTCTTGTGGTAAATTTGCGCCATAAATGCGTTGCAAAATCTTGAAATCCGTCAGGATTCCTGCGCTTTTGCGCCTTTTTTTGACGTAAATTTCCTCGCAATCCGCTCTCGTCCATTTATTCAGAGGTTCCTAAAACGACGCGGGCAGAGGCTGCAATGCTTTGATGCAGGCAGTTATCCAGATGATTTTATGAGTTGCTATGCTGCGCAGGGAATCCTGTACAGGATGATTCACAGGGCGCGCCACGAAACAAAAAATCCCCGGCAGGCTGTCACAGTTTCCGTGACAACCTGCCGGGTAAAACGTCTATCGCTTTTTGACGAAAGGAAAGGCGGCAGCAACTCCAAAGTAGCGTTCACAACAACCAGCCGGAAGGTCAGAACACGATTCGATAGCCTTCAGGCACAATGAAATCACTTGCATTGTTCGCTGGACAGAGGGCCTTCGAGGAGTTATTTCTCAGTATGTGTCTGATAGGCTTTTTAAGAACTCCGTCCTCTCAGCATCCTCATAACCGCGGAAAATGACTTCATTGATATCCTCGTGGTTGAAGAGGTATTGATGAACGCCCTCCCCAAGATGCCCCTCCGGGTAAAGCTCACCTAAATAATCGTAGTCCTTTTTCTTACGTCCCTTGCCGTCGCTTTGCATAATGCCTATGATCATCAATTTCTTCTCGCCATTTTTCAGAAGGACCACGGAACCGATTGGCAATAAATCCTGTATATTCATCGTTATCATTCACCTCGTATTATGAAGTAATAGTGTTTCCGCCAACACAGCTATTATACATCATCCCACGGTCAATGAACAGATGCCGCTCCGAGATTTTTGGAAGAAATGCAAAAGGGGGAGTATACTGCCCTCCATCGCTGCAAGTGGATTCATTCACCTGCCAATATGCCGCAGCAGTTTTCCACCTCGCGCACCCAGTTCTGAGGATGGCAGGCCAGCAATTCTTCGTGCTGTAGGTCATGGCGGATGATATCCGGGTCGGCAACTTCCCTTTGCGAAGCATTCCATGGAGGATGGGAGCCATAAGATGCCCCTCAAGACTTGCCGCAAGGGGACTACCCTGGTCTAAGTTCGAGCTGCCGATGACACCCGCCCCGCAGATTAGAATCCTCATAGTTCCGCTCCATAAATATCATGAAAGCAGCACTGGGCAGCCCAGTGCCGGTGCTGCACAGGCGGGATATACAGGATGCTTCCTTCCCACACCTGTTCGATTCACTGGACACATTCCTTGTCTAAAAAAGCGAGGATATCACCGGGGCGGCGGCATCCTTGACAAATCAAAGGCTCCTCACATAAGCGAGGAGCCGGTCTTCAATCGTGTCTTTTACATCAGAAAAGGAAACCTTCACCACAACGCCCTCGTTCAGATAGCAGTACGGGTTTTTTATATCCCTCACATACTGACGAATACGTTCCTCCCTGGGAAGTTTCTCATTGATGTGGACTGTCTTCCTGTCCACTAACGTGTGCGGGTCCACCGCCCTGATATCCACGTCCCTCAACCGGGTCAGTTGTTCCTGTGTCATCTTCTACAGCGCCTCCTGCCGCTTGATTTTTTTCTTCACCCGGGGGGTATTGCTCACCAGCGCCATCTCCACCTGGATACACCGGCTGATCTCCGCCATATGCTTGTCTGACAGGTGCGCCATATAGCGGATGATGTCCGACTTGTTGATGGTATCCGGCTGTTCTGCCAAAACCTGCGAAGGGTAAGGGATACCCCTCACATTTTTCAGCATATAGTGGGTGGGCTGATTGGGCCTCTTCTTCACCTTCGAGGTCAGCTTCACCACGCAGAGCGTGGGGCTGTGCCGGTTCCCGGTATCATTCTGCATGACCACAACAGGGCGGATACCGCCCTGTATGGAGCCACGCCATTCGCCGCAGTCAGCGAGGTACACATCGCCAATAATATCATTCTGTGGGTGCTGGTTAAACTGGGGATTCCTCAGGTGATACGCAGCCTGTTGG
>JAJBUK010000059.1 GCA_020860385.1 Clostridiales bacterium | reverse complement strand
GCGGTGAACCAGTCGTTCCAGTAGGCCACCATGCTGAACACCACCATGACCGCCAGGATGGGGCGGGACAGGGGGATGACGATGTTCCAGAACAGGCGCAGCTTGGAGGCTCCGTCGATTTCCGCCGCCTCCATCAGCTCCTTGGGGATGCTGTTTTCAATGTAGTTTCGGGCGATGATCATGTTGCCCACGGCAACGCCGCCGGGGAGGAACAGGGACCACATATTGCCCAGCAGGCCGGTGTCCTTGACCACCAGGTAGGTGGGGATCAGGCCGCCGCCGAAATACATGGTGATGATGAAGAAGATGCTGATAGCCGTTCTGCCAGGCATATCGTGCTGGCTCAGGGGGAACGCCACCAGGTAAATCATGGCCACGGAGAAAATGGTGCCGACCACGGTGTACTTGATGCTGTTTATGTAGCCGCTGACGATGCTGCTGTCGGCAAAGACTGCCTTGTAGCCGTCCAGGGTGAAGCCGCTGGGCAGGAGGAAGGTCTTGCCTGCGTACACGTCATAGGGGTTGGAGACCGACGCCACCAGGACGTAATACAGCGGGTAGGCGATGATCAGCATGATGATAGCGCAGAACACCACCAGAATGACGTCGCTGGTCTTGTCGGACAGGCCCTTGGTTCGTTTGACCGCTTTTGTTGTTGATGCCATAACTTCCGCCCCCTTTACACAAAGCTGACGTCCGAGGCTTTGGACGCGATTTTGTTGACGATAATCAGCAGGACGATGTTCACTAAGGTATTGAACAGGCCCACGGCTGTGGAATAACTGTACTTGGCGTTTTCAATACCCTGTTCGTAGACGTACACCGCGATAACGTCGCTGGTGGCCTTGTTCAGGTCGGTTTGCAGCAGCCAGACCTTCTCGAAGCCGATGTTCATCAGGCCACCTGCGCTCATAATCAGCTGAATGACCGCCATGGGAATCAGCGCAGGAACGTCGATGTTCAGGATACGCTGGAACATGGATGCGCCGTCCACCTTGGCCGCTTCGTAGAGGCTCTTGTCCACGCTGGAGAGGGTAGCCAGGTAAATGATGGTACCCCAGCCTGCGTCCTGCCAGATGCCGGTGGAGATGTAGATGGTGCGGAAGGCTCCGCTCAGGGTCAGGAAGTCTGTCTGCGTACCCAGGATCAGGTTGATGAGGCCGCCGGACGGGCTCAGGAAGATGCGGATCATACCGCAGATGACCATGGTGGAGATGAAGTGGGGGGCGTACAGCACCGTCTGCACCACCCGCTTGAATTTGCTGAACCGAAGCTGGTTGATGGCCAGGGACAGGATGATGGGAACCGGGAAGCTCCACAGCAGGCTGTACAGGCTCAGCAGAACGGTGTTGCGAATCATACGCACACAGTTGGGGCTGCTGAAGAATCGCTGGAACCAGTAGAGGCCCACCCATTCGCTGCCCAGATAACCCTTGCTGGCCTTAAAGTCACGGAAGGCAATCTGGATGCCGTACATTGGGACGTACTTGTAAATGATGGTGATGACCACCGGGATCAGCAGCAGCAGGTAAAGCTGCCAGTTGGCGGCCAGCCGGGTTTTCAGGGGCACCTTGTGGACAGCCTGCACCGCCCCGGCCTGCGCCTTTTTTGAGGTTTTTGCACTCACTTTGTTGCTCACTCCTTTTCTGTTCTTGCTGCGAAAACAGGTACTTGCTTCTGAATTACTATCATCTCCTCCTCACGGTTTTGGTGCTGTTTTCCAAGAATGGAAAAACGTTTCATATTTTCTCTATAAGAAAAACGAATGGCGCAGCTGCCAGAAAACAGCCGCTTGCACTCGCGTGAAACGTTTTTTATTCCTGCTAGCAATAGAATCCGAAAGCTTTGTCAATGGTTTTTTGAGAAAAAATACACTTTCGTCGACATTAACAATTTTTAAGTTTCATTTTTGTGCAAAATACAAAATGGTCTGTTGTGAAATCGTTTCATAAAATTTCGTGAAACCCCTTTACAAACCGGAACAGCAGGTGTATAATAGTTTCATCAACAAGGACGGAGATAGATGTTTTCCGTCCGCTATCCATTGATTTCTGTGAAACGTTATTCATTTAAACAGCACAGAATTGGCCCGGGGGCCTGCCGGGCCGCGGGAAGAGAAACAGAGAAATAGAGAAACGAGGTGTTCCTTTTGACAAAATACGATTCCGCCCCCACCATGAAGGACGTGGCAAAGGACGCAGGGGTGTCCCTGGGTACCGTGTCCAAGGTGGTCAATGGTCTCCCTGTGGGGAAGGTCTACCAGCGGAAGGTGGAGGCGTCCATCCAGAAGCTGAACTATCAGGTGAACAGCTACGCCAAGGGGTTAAAGACCAATAAGACCTATACGGTGGCCTTCCTGGTGCCGGATACCTTTAACCCCTTCTTCGGCTGGATGACCTATTACATCAATCGGGAGCTGGAGAAGCGGGGCTACCGGATGCTGCTGTGCGCCACCAACGCGGATACCCGCATGGAGCAGAGCTACATCACCATGGCCCAGCAGAACAAGATGGACGGCATCATCTGCCTGTCCTACAACGAGGGCTTGCAGGTCCAGGAAGGGCTCCCCTTCGTGACCATTGACCGGCATTTCAGCGGCGCCATCCCCTGCGTGTCCAGCGACAACTTCAGCGGCGGCCAGATGGCCGCCCAGCGGCTGGACGAGCTGGGCTGCCGCCATGTGGCCTTCCTCAGCATCGGCTCCCCCCTGGTCAACGAGACGACGAAGCGGGGTGACGGCTTCCTGAGCTACTGCGCCGGCCACGGCCTGGATTATGAGCTGCTGCGGCTGTACGACGGCGCGCCCTTCTCCGAGTTTACCGACTTCCTGCAACAGCATCTGACCGGAGATGCCCCTGTTGACGGCATCTTCTGTGTGAACGATTCCCTGGCGGTCAAAATCATCCGCTACCTGAGGGAGCAGGGAGTGCGGGTACCGGAGGATGTGCAGGTCATCGGCTATGACGGCGTGAAGGATTACATCACGGAGGACTACCATTGCTCCACCATCATTCAGCCGCTGGACAAGATGGCGGAGGTCAGCGTGGATATGCTGCTGTCGCAGGACTGGTCCAACACGCCGACGCTGGTTTGCCTGCCCGTCTCTTATGCCTCCGGCGGCACTACAAAGGAGTGAACGCAAATGCCCAGTGAGTATGCCAAATGGTTACAACGGAACGTCACCCCGGAGGAACAGGGGCCGGAGCCAGGCAAGTGGGACAAATTCCGCACCTGGATGCGGTACAACTGGGGCATCGTCCTGTGCATCGTCATCGTGATAGGCGTGGGCATCTCTATCGCGTGCAGCGCGTTGGGGGTAGGCCAGGTCAAGCCGGACTATCAGGTGGCCTATGTGGGCACCGACGCGCTGCCGGATGATACGGTGACTGCCCTACAGGACGCCCTGGCAGCCCTCGGCTCCGACCTGAACGGGGACGGCCAGGTGGTGGTGCAGGTGAACCAGTACTACACCACCTCCGACACGGAGGACGAAACCGGGGCCATGACCGCCTACGCCTCCGAGGTGTCCCTGATTGCCGACATCAATGACTGCGAGAGCTACTTCTTCCTGGTGGAGGACCCGGACGACTTCCAGACCAAGTATCAACTGCTGGCCACCGAGGACGGCGACTGCCCGGAGGAGACGGACACCGACGGGCTGGATAAGGTCTATCAGTGGGCAAGCTGCCCGGTGCTGTCCGGCATCGACCTGGGGGAGTACGCCATCTCCGTGTTGGGAGAGACGGCCACCGGCGACAGCAATGAGCTGGTGCAGACCCTGTACCTGGGCCGCCGGTGCTTCTACCTGGAGGACACAGTGGACAATTTGGAGGGCTGCGAAGCCCTGTGGGATGCCTTGACGGAGGGGGCTGTGCGATGATGAAACGGATGAGCTGCTTATTCCTGTGCGTGGCGTTGGTATTCTGCCTGACCGGCTGCGTGCAGCAGGCCCCCACCGCCACCAATGAGGGGGCAGACTGGGATGCGGACTGGACGCTGGTAGGCACCACCCTGGGCATAGAGGAGCCAGGCAACGGCCTGACCCTGCTGGACAATAAGGACGCCCTGACCGCCTCCGGCCTGTACTACGCCGCCTGGGTCATCGGTGAGGCGGAGGACTACGTCAACACGGACGGGGACACCATCGACCTCTATGACGCCCAGCTCTATGTGCTGCTACAGGACTGCGACGACGAGACCGCCGCCCAGACCAGCGTAGACGGCTGGCAGGCCCAGGAGGAAGAAGCCTACAACGTCCTCAGCGTGGAGACGGCCACCTGCGCAGACCAGACCTTCACCATCCTGATTTACGAGACGGCAGACGAGGAGAACCCCTACGCCTCCGGCGTGTCCGCCTTCACCGCCTATCAGAACCACGCTATCAACGTGGAGTTGGCCTGTCAGGACGGTTTTGACGACGACGCATACGCCATTTTAACGGAATTTCTAGAGGGCTTCCACTACGCGGAATAAAAAGGAAAGGAGCGCCCATTATGGCACTGTTTTTTGCGGACGACGATTACCCCTCCGGCGGCCGAAAGACCGGCTTCAACCGGTACCGGGAGGTACTGGAGCAGAACTTTGTTTCCTACATCCTGGCGGGGCTGCTGACGCTGGTCGGCTTCCTGCCCTTCGCCCTGGGCATGATTTACGCCGTCCTGTCCACCAGCGCGCTGGTGATGCTGGCGTCCGCCCTGGTGGGCGGGCTGTTTGCCGGCCCGGCGCTGTACGGCCTCTATGACCTGATTTTCCGCACCCTGCGGGACGCCCCCGGCAAGTGGTGGGGCAACTATAAAAAGGCGCTGAAGGAGAACTGGAAGGCCGCCCTGCTGCCCGGCGTGGTGCTCTGCCTGTTCCTGGGGGTGGCAATTTTCGCGGCGCTGCTGATGTTCTGGTGGGCGGAGGTGTTCCCCGGCTGGGGCACCATCGTCATCTCCCTCCTCAGCGTGCTGCTGGGCACCATGCTGCTCACCACCTACTGGCCCCAGCTGGTGCTGTTCCAGCAGTCCGGCTTCGTGCGTTTCAAAAATTGCCTGCTGTTCTGCATGAAATATTTCTGGCACACCCTGGGGGTGGCCGCCCTCCAGGTGGCCTTCTGGGTGCTGATGGCGCTGCTGCTGCCCTGGTCCGTCCTGGTGCTGCCCATCATCGGGATGTGGTTTATCCTGTTTCTCGGCAACTTCCTGCTCTACCATGATTTGGACACCGCCTTCCAGCTGGAGAAGACCCTGCGGGAGCAGATGCCGGAGCAGGCTCCCCTTTATGAAGAAGAGGAACCGGAAGAGGAGGACGACAACGTATGACGGAACCCCTGGTACGCAATCACACGGAAATCACCCTCCGCCTTTTCCGAGAGGGGGCCCGCCCCCAGCTGCGGCAGAAGTACAACCGCATGACGGTGACGGTGGCGCTGGCTCTGCTGGCAGCGCTGGCGGTACTGGCGGTGCTGATGTGGTTTCTGTCCGGCAGCTTCTCCGCCCTGGGGATGGAGGCGGTGCTCTATGTGCTGATTCTGGGCTGGATCCGCATCGCCCTGCCCCGGACGGAGTGCAGGCGGGCCTATCAGGCTATGGTCAACCGCTGCGGCGGCGGCACCCCCTGCCGGGAGCTGCTCTTCTACGAGGACTGCCTGCTGGTGCAGCCGGAGATGGAGGAGGCCATTTCCATTCCCTACGAGGCAGTCACCGCCGTCCGGGAGACGAAGCACGCCCTGACGCTGTCCTACACAGAGGGCGCAACGGTGCTGATAGACAAGGCCGGATTCCTCCAGGGCGGCGTGGAGGACGTGCGGGCGCTGCTGGCGGGTACAGGAAAGGCAGCATCCTCTCTGTAACGGCAATGTCACTCACTTGATGGGATTGTTTTCCTTAGAGAAGGATTGTGGAAGGAAATAGGCTCTTGCCCTTGCCAGGGCGGGGCCTTGACTACCGCCTGCTAACCCTTTACGATATCCTCCTCGGCCAGTGACCCTCGCCAGCATTGCTGGCATCGGTTTCCGGCTAAAAATGTGCCGCTGGCACATTTTTTGCCGCCGTAAATTGCTCCGCCAAGAAAAGTAGCAAAAGAAGGCGGCTCAGGGGGGAGCTTCGGGGCCTCGCTCCCCCCTAAGAACCCCTCTCCTATAGCCTTGGGGCTTCGCGCTGTCCAGCCCATAGGTGGTCTATTCCGCTAGAGACGATGTAACTTGACATGCACCAAAGCTGCCGCCGATGGCGGCTGGCAGGGATTGCCGCCCGTTCCGCCGATGGCGTAACGTGGCGGCAATTTTGTTATCCGACGGTGGATGACATCTGCCTACACCGCAAAGCAGCAACTTCTGATGAAAAAGCGCAATACCCCATTACATTTTAGAATTCAAGTCAGAAAACCGGAGTGGTTCCGGTCTCCTGATTGATTTTCCTCTTGCATCCCGGCCGCCCATCGGTTATAATGCCGTTGTATGCCCGAACCAGCGCGGAATGGGGTCAGAAGCCCCGCGAGTCGGTCACTGTGAGACGCCCTCTGAGGCGGTCAGTCAGATACGCGCCGGGCATCTCCGTCCTGCCGGAACCGGGATGGAGGACATGGCAGAGGGGTCTTTGCGCCCTTTTCCTAACTTCCAGCTGTGGAATGGTGCCATCTCCCTGTGCCGCAAGCATGGTTCCGCAATTTATGGAAAGAAGGAACTACCCATGAAAACTCACAACTACCGTATCCTGTCCCTGCTCACTGCGCTGATGCTGTCCCTGGCCCTGCTCACCGGCTGCGGCAGCTCCGCCGACGCGGACGCTTCCCAGTCCTCCGGCAGCGCCGATGCCAGCGTGGTCACGGAGGACGCCTCCGCCAGCGCCGTCGCTGAGGAATCCGCCGCCCAGGCGGAAGGCAGCGATGCCGAAGCCGAGGCCAGCGCCACCGAGGCCGAGACGAAGCACATCACCCTGACCGTCACCTATGAGGACGGCAGCAGCGACAGCTACGAAATCGACACCGAGGCCGACTACCTGAAGGACGCCATCGACACCACTGTGGAGCTGGGCGGCGAGGAAAGCGATTACGGCTTTTACATCACCTCCGTCAACGGCGTGGAGGCCGACTATGACGCCGACGGCGCATATTGGGCCATCTATGTGAACGATGAGTACGGCTCCTACGGCGTGGACAGCCAGCCCGTCACCGACGGCGACAGCTTCGCCCTGGTGTATGAGGTCTACTAAGCCAGGCCTCGCCGTTCGGGATGTCACCTTCCTGGCCCTGGCCACGGCGCTGATATTTGCCCTGCAAATCGCCCTGGCCAGTTTGCCCAATATCGAAGTGGTGTCTCTGCTGGTTCTGCTGTACACCCTCCATTTTCGGGCCAAAGCCCTGTTCATCATCTACGCATTCGCCCTGCTGGAAGGGGTGTGGTACGGCTTCCATATCTGGTGGGTCATGTACCTGTATGTGTGGACGATCCTCTGGGCTGTGGTGATGCTGCTGTCCCGGAAGGGGCGCAGGCACGGGGCCTTCCTCTGGGCAACGGTCAACGGGCTGTACGGCCTGGCTTTCGGCTTCTTCTGCTCCTTCCCCTATGTGGCCATGGGGGGCGTGAAGATGGCCTATAGCTGGTGGCTGGCCGGGCTGCCCTTCGACGCGGCCCACGGCGTGGGGAACTTTGTGACGGCGCTGGTGCTGTTCGTGCCCCTGGATCGGGCGCTGGGGTTTGTGCTGAAACCAAGAACGGAATAACAGAAGCTGCGGCGTGGGAATCTGCGCCGCAGCTTTTTCCTTCCGCTTGTATCAGGCGGGGAAATGTGGTATAATTGCCATAAACAACGCCCCACCCCATCTACACACCAGGAGAACACCATGATCGAATACTATATCCCCACCGGCCCAGGCGACGCGGAGTATGTGGAGAAGCGCTCCCGCTTCCTGGGCAAGGTGCGCCCTGTCTCCTCCGAGGCGGAGGCCCGGGCCTTTATCGACGCCATGAAAAAGCAATACTATGACGCCCGGCACAACTGCTGGTGCTACCTGCTCCGCAGCGGCGTCATGCGGTACAGTGATGACGGGGAGCCCCAGGGCACCGCCGGTCAGCCCATGTTGGAGGTGTTCTCCCGGGCGGGGGTGACGGACGCGGTGTGCGTGGTGACGCGGTACTTCGGCGGCGTGCTGCTGGGGGCGGGGCATCTCCTCCGGGCCTATCAGGGGACGGCCAAGCTGGCGCTGGACGCGGCGGGCATCTCCGTGGTACGGCGCTGGGTAAAGGTGGAACTGGCCTGCGGCTATAATCTGTTCCAGAAGCTGAGCCTGGAGGTCAGCGCCGCCGGAGGCGTGGTGACGGATACGGACTACGGCGCAGACGTGACCCTCCACGCCCTGCTGCCGGAGGAGCAGGAGGCGGCCTTCGCCGCCCACATTCTGGACGTGACGGCAGGCACCGTCCGCGCCGTCACCGTAGGTGAGACGGAACAGGCGGTAGCACTGGAAACAGGAAAAGCGAGGCAAACGTAATGGAACTGAAACCCTATCTTCACAACGTAAAATACTATGAGACGGATCAGATGGCCGTCGTCCATCACTCCAACTATATCCGCTGGTTCGAGGAGGCCCGCATCGACTATATGGCCCAGGCGGGCATTGATTACGCCGCCATGGAGGGGCGGGGCTTCATCATCCCGGTGGTGGGGGTCAGCGCGGAGTATAAGACCATGACCCACTTTGGGGACACGGTAGCCATCACCCTGCGCATCACCCGGTACAACGGCATCCGCTTCCTATGCAGCTATGAGGTGCGGGACGCGGCCACCGGCGCGCTGCGCACCACCGGCACCAGTGAGCATTGCTTCATCGACCGCGAGGGCCGCATCGTCAACCTGAAACGGAAGGCCCCCGACCTCCACGAGAAGTTTCAGGCGGTGCTGGAGGCCAGCGGGCAATAAAGGTGTTTCCCCTCAAAAACAAATTCCCTCCCGGATACCAGGAGGGAATTTTTCTCGCTCTGCGTTATAGTGCTTTTTCCATCAGATAGAACCGGCCCATCTGCCAATCCACCTCACCCACCTGGGTGTATCCGGCCCGCCAGTACAGCCGGACGGCGGCAAAGTTCCCGCTGAACACGTCCAGCCGGATGGCCCGAATGGGCGTCGGCTTCAGTGCCTCCTCGATGTGGCGCAGCGTCTGCTTCCCGATGCCCTGATGCTGGAAGTCCGGGTGGACGCACAGCCGGTGGAGGACGGCGAATGGGCCTTCCGTCTGCCAATAGCCGTTCTGGTAATCGGCATCGCAGCTCTGGTTCAGTGCGTAGTGGACGGCGATGCGTCCCCCGGCCCGGCCCACATAGAGTTGATTCCTGGCGATGTCTGATTGGAAGTCCTCCCGGGTGGGGTAGCGCTCATTCCACTGCTCGACGCCCGCCGCCCGCATCGCGGCGGTAGCGCTCCGCGCCACCGCGTACACTTCGTCCAAATCCTCCGCGGTCGCCCTTTCATAGCTTAGCTGCATCATACCACTCCTCAACAAAACGTCTCTCCGAGGCCATCTCTTTTTATTAGTATATCTTATTTTTTGGCAAAAAGCAATCCTTCCACCTAAAAAAGAACCCCCGCCATCTGGCGGGGGTTCGCAGGTTCTTTCAGGTGCGCCGCTGCTATCAGAAGATGCGGCGGACGGCCAGAATGGTTTTGTAGTTGACCGAGTTGTATGTAATGCCATACTTGGAGCCAAGGGCGCTGAGCAGCTTGCCGTTGCCGGCGTAGATGCCCACATGGCCGCTGTAGCACACGATGTCGCCCACCTGCATATCGGACACGCTGACCGCCTTGCCTACGCTGCGCATGGCGGAGGAGCTGTGGGGGAGGGAGACGCCGAAGTGGGCGTACACGCTCTTGACGAAGCCGGAGCAGTCGCAGCCGCTGGTCAGGCTCGTCCCGCCCCACTTGTAGGGATTGCCCACAAACTGCTTGGCATAGGCCAGCACCGCCGCCCCTGTTTTGGAGGAGCTGGAGCTGCTGGAAGAGGAGCTGCTGGAGCTGGAAGAGCTGGAGCTGCTGGAGGACGATTTGCTGGAGCTGCTGGAAGAGCTGGAGGAAGAACTGGACGTGGCGGTGTGATTAACCACGGTGACGCTGTCCGTGGTTTCCACCGTATAAGTGGCGTCGATGTAACCGGTGACGCCGTCATAGGTGACCTTGTACCAGCCGTTCACCATGTCGGAGACGGCCACCACAGCGCCCTGGGGAATGCTACCCAGTTTGGAGCTGCTGGTGCTGGTGTCGGAACGGATAGACAGGCTGGATGCGGTGATCTTCGCCCGGTCCGGATAGGCCTGATAGCCGCTGGACGTGGTGGCGGAGACGTAAGCGCCGTTGGCATAGCCGGTGAAGCCGTTGTAGGTCACCAGATACCAGTCGCCCACGGTGCCCTCCACCTCCAGAAGCTCACCGCAGGGGATCATGGCCAGCTTGGCATAGTCCGTGCCCGCACCGGCCCGCAGGGTCAGCTGGGATGCCGTGACCTGGATGTAACCGGAGTCAATGCTGTCCGTCACCTTTACATAGTCCGCAGAGACGTAGCCGCTGTAGCCGTTGAAGATGGCGCTATACCAGCCGTCCTCTTCCTCGCTGGTGATCTGGAAGGTGACACCCGCCGGAATGGTGGTCAGCTTTTCGCCGTCCAGGCTGGGCGTTTTCCGCAGGTTCAGGTAGTCCGCCGTCACCGTGCCGTAGCCCACGCAGGTGGAAGTCTCGTCCGTATCGATGCAGCTGCTGTCCACATAGCCGCTGTACTCGCCGCACTCCACCTTGTACCAGCCGTCCAGGGCGGCGTAAATCTCCACAGTGTCCCCTTCCTCGGCCAGGCCGACGATGTCGGCCTCGTCATCAGCGGAGGCACGGATGATCAGGGAGCGAACGTTGACGGTACCGCTGCCGATGGCGTTGACATCCAGATAGTCGCACAGCATATAGCCTTCCAGCGTCTCGCCGTCAGAGCCGGTATAGGAGACCTTCATCCAGCCGTTGCCGTCCGCTTCCTCCAGCACAGTGACGATAATGCCTTCGCTGAGGGTGGTCTTTGTCTCAGAATCCTTGGTGGCGGAGGCTCTCAGCCGGACGCCGGAGGCGTTGACCGTGGCCGTGCTGGTCACCCTGGTGGAGATGGTGCCGCCCGTCTCCGATTCGCTTTCTTCGCTGTCAGAGGAGCTGTCCTCCTCAGCGTCGGCGTCAGACGCCGTATCCTCCCCGGAGGCATCTTCTTCGGTATCGTCCGCTTCCGCCTCGGCATCGCTCTCCACGGCGGCATCGGATGCGGACTCAGAAGCATCCTCCTCAGAGGTAGAGGACGGGAGATTCAGATACTGGCTCAGGATGTAGCCTGTGCCGCTGCTTCCGCTGCTGTCAGTATAAGACACCTCGATCCATCCGTTGCCGTCTGCATCAGAGAGCAGGGTCACCACCTCACCGCTGGAGAGCATGGTCAGGGCATCGGAATCGGTGCTGGCGCTCCGCCGAACGCGGACGCAGTCTGTATTCACAGTCGCGGTATCCACCGCCACAGCGGAGACCGCCAGGCTGACAGCCAACGCAATCGCCAGCACCAGGGAATAAAGTGATTTCGTCAATCGTTTCATAGCATGGGTACCTCCGTCTTTCTATATTCCGGAAGGCCCGTATGCGGCAAACGCGCGCTTGCTCAGCCTCGGGCCAGTTGCCGTTCCAGCCAGACGCTGCCGAGATCCATCGCGGCGTAAAGGTTCCCCCGTTCGCCCTTCTTCACAATGCGGTCGCGGCCCTTCAGCTCCGCCGCCGTCAACTGTAATTGAATCCCTACCCTTGTCGCAACATCCAAATCGCCGACCTTCTTTGTGGCGAGCACCTGGAACATGATGATATACTTATCGGACATACTTCCGTAGTAAATCAAATTACCTTTTCTGCGCAGTGGACGGCCTTTGTAGCTCAGAGCCATTGTCTTTGCATCCGCCATTTCAAGTACCTCCTTCAAACTTGTAACCAAATTGTAACACATTGTTTCCACGTTGTCAATCTTTTGTAACCGCCAATTTCTGCCAATTCCCGCCTTTTTCCCCGAAAAATTGCACAAAAAGCGCTTCCATTCGCAAATAAAATAGGAGTCCTCCAAAAGGAAGGCTCCTATCGATCTGTCAAAACCGCATTACAACGCTCAGACCCCAAGATAATAGCGCACCAGCTCCTGCAACAGCTCATCCCTGTCCAGCTGCCGAATCAGGGTGCGGGCATTATTAAAGTTGGTGATATAGGTCGGGTCTTCCGACAGGATGTAACCCACGATTTGATTGATGGGGTTATATCCTTTCTCCTGTAATGAAGTGTATACCTCTGAAAGCACCTTGCGCGTCTTATTCTCTTCCATATTGGAAAGGCTAAAGCGGCGCGTGTAATCAAGATCAGACATAAGAATCGGACCTCCATCGGCTAAGCCTGGCAGCGGACAATACGCTGCGATGAGTACATTGTAACCCAAAGTTACAAAAAAGTAAAGAGCAGACTTGAAATTTTCTCCTGTTCTTTTCCAATCTCCCCGTTTCCTATCCTTTTGCGTCCACCCTGCGCCGTCTTTCGCCTTGCCGAACGCGCCCCGCTGTGATACAATACAGCCATTCCAGCGTTCAGGAGGCAATGTTATGGCCGGCCCGGTACTGACCCGATACACGATTTCCAACACCAAAGGCATCCGGCTGCGGCTGGCGGTGGCCGCCGACCTTCACGACGAAGCGGGGGAGGCGGCGCTGGCCCTGCTGCGGCAGGCGAAGCCTGAGCTGATTTTGCTGCCGGGGGACACCCTGGAGCGCATCGTCCCTCCGGCGGACCTCCCCTGGGCGGACATCGAGCAGCGCTACCGGCAGGCCCACTTTCCGGCTGCGGAGCAGCACCTGCGCCCCCGGATGGACGTGCTGCGGCGCAGACGCCGCCCTATGCTCCAGGAGCGGCACGGGCTGGATTTCCTGCGTCAGGCAGCGCAGATCGCCCCCGTCTACCTCTCCTTGGGAAACCACGAGTTCTATCTCCAGCCCCAGGATTTGCTGGAGTTAGCAGAGGCAGGCGGCATCCTGCTAGACAACCGCGCCGTGACGGTGTACACCCGGGACGGGGCAGCGGTGAGGCTGGGCGGGCTGTCCACCCGCCCGGATGAGGGGTGGCTCACCTCCTTCGCCGCCGCGCCGGAGTATAAAATTCTGCTGTGCCATCACCCGGAATACTACGAGCCGCTGGTGCAACCCACCGGCATCGAGCTGACCGTCAGCGGCCATGCCCACGGCGGGCAGATTCGGCTGCTGGGCCACGGGGTCTACGCCCCCGGCCAGGGGCTGCTGCCGAAGTACACCAAAGGGGTGTACGACGGCGGGCGGCTGGCCGTCTCCGCCGGACTGCACAGCACCGCCGGGCTGCCCCGGTGGGGGAACCCCACCGAGGTGGTGGTGATAGAGTTGACGCCGGACGGTTCGGTGTGACGGCAGGAAGCGTCTCCTGTCCGTCAGGCGCAATCTGTCGGAAGCGGCATAGGATACTATACCACCGGCCCGGCGCGGGCCAGCGAATCGATTCGGAGGTAGCAACAATGAAGTTACAAGTGGCAACCGGCATCCTGATCCCCCTTCTGGGCACCACTCTGGGGGCCGCCTGCGTCCTCTTCCTGCGGGGAGCCATCCACCCCCTGCTCCAGCGGGCGCTGTCCGGCTTCGCGGCGGGGGTGATGGTGGCGGCCTCCATCTGGAGTCTGCTGATTCCCGCCCTGGAGCAGTCAGAGGGCATGGGTGCGCTGGCCTTCCTGCCCGCCGTGGCAGGCTTCTGGCTGGGTATCCTGTTCCTGCTCTTTCTGGACCATGCCATTCCCCACCTGCATAGGAACAGCAGCGAGGCGGAGGGCCCCAAAAGCCATCTGACCCGCACCACCATGCTGGTGCTGGCAGTGGCCATTCACAACGTCCCGGAGGGGATGGCGGTGGGGGTGGTGTACGCCGGGTGGCTGTCCGGCAGCAGCACCATCACCATGACCGGGGCGCTGGCCCTGGCCATCGGCATCGCCATCCAGAACTTCCCGGAGGGGGCCATCATCTCCATGCCGCTGTACGGCGAAGGGGTCAGCAAGCGGCGGGCCTTCCTGTACGGGGTGCTGTCCGGCGTGGTGGAGCCCATCGGGGCTGTCCTCACCATCCTGGCGGCCAGGTGGCTGATTTCCATACTGCCCTATCTGCTGGGCGTTGCGGCGGGGGCCATGCTCTATGTGGTGGTGGAGGAGCTTATCCCCGACCAGTCGGAGGGGGAACACTCTGACATCGGCACCATCCTGTTTGCGGTGGGGTTCTCTCTGATGATGGTGCTGGACGTGGCGCTGGGGTAACTGCCGCCCCAGGCCGAAAAACGCGCCGAAGCGGAACCTGCTTCGGCGCGTCTTTTTGTCGGTTCCCGTCAGCTCCAAAGGCCGCTGATACCGGAGACGAAGGTGTAGCTCAGGCTGTCGGCATAGCTATAGTAGAAGCTGTCGCCGGAGGTCAGGCCGGAGCAGATCTCCACATTGGTGCCGTCGGAGACGCCGGTCTCCACCTCCACCAGGTCGCCCAGGGTGTCGCTTTTCTCGTCATAGCTGGTGTAGACATAGGTGGTGCTGCCCTCCTCCACCAGGGCGGCCTCCGGAATGACCAGCACATCCCCGGTGGTGTCCAGGGTGATCAGAACGGAGGCGTTCATCCCGGCCAGCATCGCATCGGTGCGCTCTATGGTGATCTCAGCGGTGAACTTGGTGTTGCCGCCGCTGTTGGTGCCACTGGTGTCCAGGGCGGTGACGGTGCCAGTGAAGGACTGACCGGTCAAAGCGTCCAACGTGATAACAGCTTCCTGCCCCTCCGTCAGGGAGAGGATGTCCAGCTCGTCCACGCTGATGGAGATGGTCATGCAGTCCTGGGGGGTGATGGAGAGGATGGTCTGCTCCCCTACGGTGTAGGTGCCGACGGAATCCTCCTCTTCCGTCTCCGTGGTCGTTGCGTCGGAGGCGCTGCCCGCCAGGCCGGACATGGCCTCCTGGAGGGCGCTCTCGTACAGGGCGGACTCGTCAATGGTGGTCATGCCGCTCATGTCGCCGTACAGACTGCTCATGTCGCCGGTCATGCCGCTCATGCCGGTCATACCGGTCATACCGGTCATACCGGTCATTCCGGTCATGCCGCTCATGTCGCTGGCGGCTTCGCCTGTGGCATTCTCCACGCCGTCGGCGGTTTCAGGGGTAGCAGAGGAGGTGTCCTCACTGTCCTCCGTCTCCTCCTGGCAGGTCACGGTACAGGTAGCCGTCTGGCCGTCCGCCGCAGCGCTGATGGTGCAGCTTCCGGCGGAGACCCAGGTCACCAGGCCGGTACTGCTCACCGTGGCCACCGATGTGTCGCTGGACGCCCAGGTCACTGTTCCGCTCCAGTCCTCCGGGGAGACGGTAGCCGTCAGCTGGAGGGAGGCCCCCGCCGCCAGGCTGACCTTTGAGGCACTGAGGGTCAGGCTTTCCGCCGTCACCGTCTCCTCCTCCGCCTCCTGGCAGGTCACGGCGCAGGCCGCCATCTGGTCGTCCGCCGCAGCGGTGATGGTGCAGCTTCCGGCGGAGACGTAAGTCACCAGGCCGCTGCCATCCACCGTGGCGACGGATTCATCGCTGGAGGCCCAGGTCACTGTGCCGCTCCACTCCTCCGGGGTGACGGCGGCGGTCAGCTGGGCGGTCTCCCCTTCCTCCAGGGTCAGCGCCGTCTCGCTGAGGGTCAGGCTGGTGGCCGTCACCGTTTCCGAGGTGTCGGCGCTGCTGCTCAGCAGGTTCAGCACGAAAGATACCGTGGAGGCGGCGGTCTCATCCACAGAGGCTTCGGCGGAAGTCTCTGAACTGTCCGTACTGACCTCGGAATCCTCGCTGTCCTCCGAAGAGGCAACGGTGGCGCTGTCGCTGATGCCGGAAATCACACCGGAGGTCTCGGCGTACACGTTGTTATCCATATAGAGCAGGTACAGCGTCTGCATCTGCTCCTCCAGGTCGGCGCGCTGGGACAGGAGGGTGAGATACTCGGCGGAGCTGCCCACGTCAGTCAAAGTCAGCAGGTCGTCCCCGGCGTCCACCTCGTCGTCCACGTCCACCTCCACGTCCTCCACGGTGCCGTAGTAGCCGGTGATTTTCAGTTCGCTGTGGATGTAGAGATCGCCGCTGCCCAGCTCGTTGCCGTCGGCATCGGTGACGGTGACGGTGTCGCCATAGTCGGTGTCCTCATCGGAGACGGTGACGGTGGCCACGCCGTCCAGCAGCTGGGCCACCCGTCCGTCCTCCTCGGTGCCGTCGGGCAGGGTGACGGTGACGCTATCGCCGACGGAGAGGCTGTCCACGGCGGAAACGTCCACCGCCATCAGCCCGTCCAGGCTCACCAGCAGTAGCGCGCCGTATTCGTCCATGGTGTCAATGACGCTGACATCCTCTTCCGCGTAAATCACCTTTACCCGGCCTCCGGCGATGGCGGAGACGGTGTCGCTGAGGGTATCCTCCGCCGTCTCGGCCAAATCCTCATCCAGGGCGTCCAGGTCGGCTTGCAGGTTCACGATGGCCGCCGCCACGGAGACGCTGTCCACCGTGGCGATCAGGTCGCCCTCCGCCACCGTGTCGCCGTTGGAGACGTAGTAGGTCTCCACGGTGACGGTGTCCGGCAGGGTCATGTCCACCGTGTCCTCCTCCGTCAGGGTGCCGGTGCCGGAGAGGACGGTGTCCAGGGTGCCGGTCTCCACCGTGCCGGAGAGTATCTCCGCATCCACGGTGACGGAGCTGGTGGTGGAGCCAGAGAGGGTGGGCAGCAGCCCCAGCACCAGGGCGACCACCAGCAGCAGCGCCACGGGAATCATCCAGAGGCGTCTCTTTTTGCGGCGGGGAGCGAGTTCATCCTCCTCGTCCTCACCTTCGCCCTCCGTCTTAGCCGCCGCCGCTGCCAACAGCTGCTTGTTGTACCGTCTGGCCCGGAGCAGCAGGACGATGCACACGCCGTCCCCTACAAGACAGACGATGAGCATCGGCAGCCACGCCGTTCGCAAGGCGCTGCGGATAGTGTAGAGCGCTCCCGCGCTCTGGGCGGCGCTGCCTGAAAAACCGTCGGGCAGGGTCATTTCCCCGTCGGCAGCGCCGGAGGCGTCCGCCGTGTCAGCGTCCTCCCCGGCGGCTGCGTTGCCGGACTGCCCCATGCCGCCGGCGCCCTGGGGCATCTCCCCGTCAGAGGGCATCTCTGCGGTGACGCCGCTCTGGTCGGCCCTGTCGCCCATGCCGCCCCGCTGACCGCCGGAGAAGCCACCGGCTTCGCCGCTGAACTCGGCCTCCGTGCCGCTGGTGTCTGCGTCGGAGAATCCCCCGGCCATGCCGCCGAATTCGGCCCCTGTGCCGCTGGTATCGGCGTCCTCGCCGTCCATGTCCATGGTGAACTGGCTTGTCATGCCGCCCATAGCCGCGGAGGCGGCGGGGAAGGTGACGAGGTTCGCCACGTCCACGCACAGCGCCGCCGTGAACAGGACGATGAGAAGGATGTAAACAAATGTGCGCTTCGGCTTGGGAGCGGCAGGCTCCTGTATCGTTTTCTTTGTCGCTAGCATAGTACGCACCTCCCGTCAGCCGCCATAGTGCAGCGCCTCGATGGGCGGCAGCTTTGCGGCCTTATTGGCCGGATACAGGCCAAAGATGACCCCGATGGCAAAGCAGAACGCCACGGCAATCAGCACCACGTTCATCTCCATGCTGAAGGTCATGCTCAGGCTGGACACCACCACGGAGATGATTTGCAGAACCCCCCAGGAGAGGAAGATGCCGATAGCGCAGCCCAGCATACACAGCACCACCGATTCCAGCAGGAACTGCTGCAAAATGACCCCCCGGCTGGCCCCGATGGCCTTCCGGATGCCGATTTCGCGGGTGCGCTCGGTCACCGTCACCAGCATGATATTCATAATGCCGATGCCGCCCACGATGAGGGAGATGGCCGCGATGCCGCCCAGCAGCACCGCCAGGATGGAGGTGACGCTGCTCATGGCATCCTCCAGCACGTCGCTGGTGGTGATGGTGAAAGCGTCCTCATCCTCGTCAAACCGCTCCAGCAGCAGCGCCGTGATGGCCTCCTCGGCGGTATCCATATCGGAGCCGTCCTCCGCGCTGACGTAGAAGCTGGTGATGCTGGAGGAGACGGTGGAGGACAGCCGCATCAGGGTGGTGTAGGGGATGTAGGCCGTCAGGGAATCCCCCAGCAGGGAGGAGGTCAGGGAGGAATCATCGTCCTCCAGCACCCCCACCACGGTGAATTTCAGGCCATCCAGGGAAAGCTCCTCCCCCACGCAGTCGGTGTAGCCGATGAGGGTGGTGGCGGTGGTCTCCGTGATGACGCAGACGTAATTGTGATTGTCCACATCGGTGGATTTCAGGAACCGGCCCAGCAGGACGGACAGCCCCTCGATGTCGGCATAGGCGGGGGTGGTGCCGTAGACCGTCACGGTGTCGCTGGTGGAGCCGTACTTGCCGGTGGCGCTGGCGGCCCCATAGGGGGCGGTCAGGCCGATGCCCTCCTCGTCCATCCACTCGTCCAGGGTGTCCAGGGTGACGGGGGAGCCCTTATCGTCCGAGATGGTGACGCTGACCAGGTCGCTGCCCAGGCTGGAGATAGTGTCGGTGACGGTGCTGGTTGCCCCGTTCACCAGGCTGACCAAAATCACCAGGGCCATAACGCCGATGATGATGCCCAGCATGGTCAGGAAGGCCCGGAACTTGTTGCCGGAGATGGACTTTAACGCCATTTTCAGAGACTGTATCATAGCTGCACCTCCGAGAGATGGCCGTCCAGAATGTGAACGACCCGGGACGCCTGCCGGGCAATGTCATCGTTGTGGGTGATGAGCACGATGGTGTTCCCCTGCTCATGCAGCTCGTGGAAGAGCTGCATGATTTCCACGCTGGTCTTGGAGTCCAGGTTGCCGGTGGGCTCGTCCGCCAAAATCAGGGAGGGACGGGTGACGATGGCCCGGGCCACGGCCACCCGCTGCTGCTGGCCGCCGGACAGCTCGGTGGGCAGGTGCTTGGCCCGCTTGGTCAACCCCACCCGCTCCAGGGCGTCCGCCACCCGCACCCGGCGCTCCGCGGCCTTCACCCCCTGATAAATCAGGGGCAGCTCCACATTCTCCTCGCTGGTCAGCTTGGAGATGAGGTTGAAGCTCTGGAACACGAAGCCGATTTTCCGGTTGCGTATCTGGGCCAGTTCATTCTCCGTATAGTCCTCGATGGGGGTGCCGTCCAGCAGGTATTCGCCGGAGTCGGCGATGTCCAGGCAGCCAATGATGTTCATCAGGGTGGACTTGCCGCTGCCGGAGGGGCCGATGATGCTGACGAACTCCCCGTCGTCAATGTGGAGGCTGGCCTTGTCCAGGGCGTAGACCTTCTCGCCTCCCACCCGGTACACCCGGGAGACCTCTTTTAAATCGATCATGGTGAAGCGCCCCCTCAGTTCGGCATACCGCCGCCGGCATTACCGCCGCCGCTGAATCCGCCGGCGTCCCCGCCGCCGAAGCTGCTGAAGTCCATGTCGCCGCCCATGCTGCTAAAGTCCATATCGCCGCCGCCCATATTGCCGAACATGGAGCTGAAGTCAGAGCTGTCGCTGCTGGACGGGCTATAGTAGACGGTGTCGCCCTCGCTGAGGCCGCCGGTGATTTCGATATAGCTGCCGTTGGAGAGGCCCACCGTGACCTCCACCATGTCGCCCAGTTCGCCGGTGGTCTCATCGTAGCTGGTGTAGACGTAGGCGGTGGCGCTGGTCTGAGTCACCGCGTCCTCCGGCAGCAACAGGGCGTTGTCCACCCCCTCGATGGTGATGGTGACGGAGGCGCTCATGCCGGAGAGCATATCGTCCGTCTTGTCCAACGTGACTGTGACGGTGTACTGGGTGACGCCGCCGGAGCTGGTGGCGGTGGTGTCTATCTCCGTCACGGCGCCGGTGTAGGTGTCGGTGCCGATGGAGTCAATCGTGATCTCCGCCTCCTGGCCCTCCTCCAGGGAGAGGATGTCCGTCTCGTCCACGCTGAGGGAGACGGTCATGGTCTCATCCGGGGAGATGGAGAGGAGCGTCGTCTCATCCCCGTCCGTGGAGGCGGCGGTGGACGTGGTTGTCGCACTAAAGGCGCTGGCAGCGGTGGTGGCGGTGGTGCTGTCCGTGGAATAGGAGATGCTCTCCACCACGCCGGACAGGGTGGCGTACACCGCCCCCTGCCTGTAAATGCTAATCAGCTCCTGCAAGGTCTCCTCCACCTCGGCCCGCTCCTTCAGGAGGGCATCATAGTTGGCGGAGTAGGAGGTATCCGTCAGGGTCAGCAGGGTGTCCCCGGCGTCCACTTCGTCGTCCACATCCACCTCAATGTCCTCCACGGTACCGGCGTAGCCGGTGATTTTCAGCTCCTCGTGGATGTACAGGGTGCCGGTGCCCACGGTGTTGCCGTCGGCATCGGTGACGGTGACGGTGTCGCCATAAACGGGGCCGTCATCGTCAATGAGGACGGTGGCGGTGAAGGCCACGGCGTCCACGGTGCCGTCGTACTCGTTGCCGTCGGAGCCGGTGACAGTGACGCTGTCGCCTGCGGCCAGGCTGCCCGCATCCACATCCACCGCCATGTACCCGTCCAGGCTCAGCAGCAGCAGCGCGCCGTTTTCATACATGACGGTGGCAACGTCATCGTCCTCTTCGGCGTAGATGTACTTCACCCGGCCGTCCAGAGCGGTGGTGACTTCCTCGTCCACCTCGTCCTCGGCGGCCTCCTCGATTTCCTCATCCAGGGCGTCCAGCTGGGCCTGGGCCGTCGCCAGGGCGGAGAGGACGGAGGCGGAGTCCACAGAGGCCAGCAGGTCGCCCTCGCTGACGGTGTCGCCTTCCTCCACATAGATGGTGTCCAGCGTCACCGAACTGGGGAAGGTCACGTCCTCCACCCCCTCGCTGGCCAGGGTGCCGGAGCCGGAGACGGTGGTGCTGATGCTGCCCACCGTCACCTCAGCGCTCTCAATGGAGTCGGAGGCGGAGCTGAAATTCTCCGCCACCATCCGCTGGGCGTACAGCACCAGACCGGTGAGGATAGCCGCCACAAGCACCACCACAATGATGACCGTGCGGATGCGCCGGGCGCGCCGGTTTGCCTTTCCTTTTTGTTTACTTTTTGTATTCATAACAATTCCCCCTGTGCGGAAATTCTATCTTCCTTTATAACACCGCAACTTTAAAACCAGCTTAAATTCTCATTCTGATTTTTCGGTTCGGGCGGGTGCGCACCGCCGCGTTTCACTTCGCCGCGAGATGCAGCAAATCATGCAATCGCCCGCGTATTTTGCAGGAATCTCAAAAAATGAGGGTTGTATTCGCGGAAAAAACCAGCTATAATAAAATTGGTGAGGTGTGGGAGTTTTATAAACCTTCCCATGACCCCTGATTTTTGTTTTTTTGTGCGGCGGGAGGGTTCCTGCCGCGTGTTGCAAGGAGGAACTGCAATATGGACCAACTGTTACAGCTTTTGGAGGGGGACTGCACCCTGTCCCATAAACAGCTCGCCGCCATGGTGGGCACCTCGGAGGAGAAGATTCAGGACTCTATCCGCCGCTACGAGGAGGAGAACATCATCCTGGGCTACAAGGCCATCATCGACTGGGACGCGGTGAAGCGGGAGGATGTCACCGCCCTCATTGAGGTCAAGGTGGAGCCCCAGCGGGGAGACGGCTTTGACCGGGTGGCCGAGCGCATCTACCAGTATGAGGAGGTGGAGGCCTGCTACCTGATGAGCGGCGACTTTGACATGACCGTTATCATCTCCGGCAAGACCTTGCAGGAGGTGGCGATGTTCGTCTCCCAGAAGCTGTCCGCCATCGACGCGGTGAAGGCCACCGCCACCCACTTCATCCTGAAAAAGTATAAGGAGAATCACCTGATTTTCAAGGCCCCGGAAAAGCAGGAGGAAGGATTTTACTTCGTATGAACTACAGCGCGATTATGAACCGGCGCATCCAGGACGTCCCCCCCTCCGCCATCCGGAAGTACTTTGACCTGCTGGAGGATATGCCCGACGCCATCTCCCTGGGCATTGGGGAGCCGGACTTCCCCACCCCCTGGCACATCCGGGACGCCGGTATTTACTCCCTGGAGAAGGGGCTGACGAAGTACTCCCCCAACCGGGGCTTTTCCGAGCTGCTGCGGCAAATCTCCGCCTACATGAAGCGGCGGTTCGACCTGAGTTATGAGCCTATGAGCCAAATCCTCGTCACCGTAGGCGGCAGCGAGGGCATCGACCTGGCCCTCCGCTGCCTCATCGAGCCGGGGGATGAAATCATCGTCCCCACCCCCTCCTTCGTGTGCTACAGCCCGCTGGTGAGTATGTCCTGCGGCACCCCCGTCTTTGTGGAGACGAAGGCGGAGCACGAGTTCCGTCTGACGGCGGAGGAACTGCAAGCCGCCATCACCCCCAAGACCAAGGCTCTGGTGCTGCCCTACCCCTGCAACCCCACCGGCGGCATCATGGAGCGGGCGGATTTGGAGGCCCTGGCCCAGGTGCTGGAGGGCACCGACATTATGATCATCTCCGACGAGATTTACGCGGAGCTGACCTACGGCGGCCACCACGTCTCCCCCGCCAACCTGCCGGAGCTGTATGACCGCACCATCGTGGTGAACGGCTTCTCCAAGGCGTACTCCATGACGGGCTGGAGGCTGGGTTTCCTGTGCGCCCCCAAGGAGATTTGCAGCCAGATGGTGAAGCTTCACCAGTACGGCATCATGTCCGCCCCCACCGTCAGCCAGTACGCCGCCATCGAGGCGCTGCAATTTGGCGATAACGACATCGAGGCCATGCGGACGGAGTATAACGGGCGGCGGCGGTTCCTGCTGGACGGCTTCCGCACCCTGGGGGTGGAGTGCTTCGAGCCCAAGGGGGCCTTCTATATGTTCCCCAACGTCACCAAGATTTCCGGCCTGAGCAGCGACGAGTTCTGCACCCAGTTTTTGCAGGCCGAGCAGGTCGCCATCATCCCCGGCTCCGCCTTCGGCCCCGGCGGGGAGGGCTTCGCCCGCTGCTGCTACGCCGCCAGCATGAAGGAGCTGGCCACCGCCCTGGAGCGGCTGGAGCATTTCCTGAAGCGCCGGTAACGCCCCAAAGAACAACGACTTGAAAAGGAGAACGAACTTATGATGTACATCACCTGCCTGGACATGGAGGGCGTGCTGGTCCCTGAGATTTGGATCGCCTTTGCCGAGGCCACCGGCATCCCGGAGCTGCGGCGCACCACCCGGGACGAGCCGGATTACGACAAGCTGATGCGCTACCGCCTGGCCATCCTGAAGGAGCATCACCTGGGCCTGAAGGAGATTCAGGCCGTCATCTCCACCATCGACCCGCTGCCCGGCGCGAAGGAGTTCCTGGACGAGCTGCGCAGCTTCACCCAGGTGGTAGTGCTCAGCGACACGTTTGAACAGTTCGCCATGCCCCTGATGAAGAAGCTGGGCTACCCTACCCTGATGTGCAACCAGCTGGAGGTGGCTCCGGACGGGGAAATCACCGGCTACCATATGCGGGTAGCCAAGTCCAAGCTGTCCACCGTGAAGGCCCTCCAGTCCATCGGCTACGAGACCATCGCCAGCGGCGACAGCTACAATGACCTGGCCATGATTCAGGCCAGCAAGGCGGGCTTCCTGTTCCGCAGCACCCCCCAGATTCAGGCTGACCACCCGGAGCTGGCCGCCTATGAGTCCTTTGACGACCTGCTGGCCGCCATCCGGAGGGCCATGGACTGACCTCTTTGGCCGCGCCCCACGGAGAGAGGCGGCGCTGCCGATGCCGACTATTTGAGAAGGAGAACGATTATGAGCCATCTGCCTGATTCCCCCTGCTTTGTGCCGGCGGACATCCTGCTGCCCAAGGACTGCGACCTGACCAAATGGAGCGTTGTGGCCTGTGACCAGTATACCTCCCAGCCGGAGTATTGGAAGCGCATCCACCGCTCCCTGGGGGACGCACCATCCACCCTGCGGCTGATGCTGCCGGAGGCGTTCCTCAGCGACGGGAAAACCAGCCTCCACGATATGGAAATCGCCCAGGCCATGCAGCGCTACCTGGACGACGGTGTGTTCCAGACGATTCCCCACGCCCTGATTTATGTGGAGCGCTGGCTGTCCAATGGCAAGCTGCGCCGGGGGCTGGTGGGGGCCGTGGATCTGGAGCAATACGATTACACCGCCGGCTCCCAGACCCTGATCCGCGCCACGGAGGGCACCGTCCTCAGCCGCATCCCCCCCAGGGTGGCGGTGCGCCGCCAGGCCCCCATCGAGCTGCCCCACATCCTCATGCTGATGGACGACCCGGAGCGGCAGATCATCGAGCATCTTACCGCCGAGACCGACGGGATGGAGCAGCTCTATGACTTTGACCTGATGGCGGACGGCGGCCACATCACCGGCTACCTGCTGACCCCCGCTCAGCAGGAGGAGGTACTGGCCATGATAGAGGGGCTGCGGGACGAGGAAGCCTTCGCCCGGCGCTATGACGCGGAGGGGATGCCTCAGCTGCTCTTCGCCGTAGGGGACGGCAACCACTCCCTGGCCTCCGCCAAGGCGCTGTATGAAGAGGAGAAGCTGGCCGCCCCGGAGGGGAAAGAGCTGCTCTCCCGCTACGCCCTGGTGGAGCTGGAAAACCTCCACGAGGACGCGCTGGAGTTTGAGGCCATCCATCGGGTGGTGTTCCACATCGACCCCCAGCAGCTGCTGGCGGATTTGATGGCCTTCTACCCCGGGGCCCACTACGGCGAGGGGAAGGGCCACAGCTTCCAATATGTCACCGCCCAGGAGCGGGGCGTCATCACCGTACCCGACCCCAAGGCCCAGCTGGCTGTGGGGACGCTGCAAGCCTTCCTGGACGGCTGGCTCCGCACCCATGTGGGCAGCAGCATCGACTATGTCCACGGCGCGGACGTGGCGGCGCACCTGGGGGCGGAGCCGGGGAACATCGCCTTCCTCCTCCCCGCCATGGGCAAGGACCAGCTCTTTAAAACCGTTATCCACGACGGGGCGCTGCCCCGCAAGACCTTCTCCATGGGGGAGGCCCAGGACAAGCGGTTCTACCTGGAAGCGAGGAAAATCAAGTGACCGCTTCCCTGACCGAGCCAGCCTACGCCAAGCTGAACCTGACCCTGGACGTACTGGGCAGGCGGGCGGACGGCTTCCATGACCTGCGGATGGTGATGCAGAGTGTCTCCCTCCATGACGACATTGTACTGACCCTGACGGAGGAGCCGGGCGTCCGGCTCACCACCAACTTCTCCTTCCTGCCCACGGACGGGAAGAATCTGGCCGTCATGGCTGCGCGGGCCTTTCAGCAGGCCACCGGCGTGGACGTGGGCGGCCTGCGCATCCGGGTGGACAAGCATATCCCCGTCTGCGCTGGTACCGCCGGGGGCAGCAGCGACGCCGCCGCCGTGCTGCGGGGGCTGAACCGCCTCTTTGAGACGGGGCTGACCCCAGAGCAGCTGGCTAAAATCGGGGAGGGCGTTGGCTCCGACGTGCCCTACTGCGTGCTGGGGGGCACCGCCCTGGCCGAGGGCCGGGGGGAGCGGCTGACGCGCCTCCCCGCCCTGCCGGACTGCGCCATCGTTATGTGCAAGCCCTCCTTCTCCGTCTCCACGCCGGAGCTGTTCCACCGCATCGACAGCTTCAAGCTGCGCTGCCACCCGGACACCGCCGGAATGCTGAAGACCCTGGAGGGCGGCAGCCTGCAGGGGGTGGCCCACCGGCTGTACAACGTCTTTGAGGACGT
Organism: Clostridiales bacterium; assembly: GCA_020860385.1. Classification (GTDB taxonomy): domain Bacteria; phylum Bacillota; class Clostridia; order Oscillospirales; family Oscillospiraceae; genus Onthomonas. The sequence continues at coordinate 14,745 of JAJBUK010000059.1, read as the reverse complement.
GCTTCCCCTCCAGCAGGGGAACGCCATCCGGGAGATTCGCCAGAGCCTGATTGAATCCGGCGCGCTGGGGGCCTGCCTGTCCGGCACCGGCCCCACCGTGTTCGGCCTCTTCGGGACGGAGGAGGAGGCCAGGCAGGCCGCCGCCGTGCTGTCCCCCGCTTACCGGGACACCTATGTGGTCAGGCCGGTGTCATGACAACTGCCGCTTCCGGTTCTCAGTAGGGGCGCACAGCGTGCGCCCGGCCACGTTTTCTCCTTAGATGCGGAAAGATAAAGGAACTATGTTCTTTCCCTCCGGGGGCCCTATTTCTTGCTCCGCCAAGAAATAGGGGAAAGAAGGCGGCTCAAGAGGGCCGCCGTGCGTCCCTCTTAAGAATCTCCCTCTATCCCGCTGGCGGCTTCGCCTTGTCCCTCAATCAGGTGGTCTATCCCGTCAGAGACGATGTAACCTGTTACGCACCAAAGCTGCCGCCGATGGCTGCTGGGGAACATTCTGGTTTTTCATTGGTCTTGCTAATCTGATTTTCTGCAAGGGATGCAGTTTCCTTTAGGAAAACAGAAGAAATTTCTCAGGGAACCTCTGAATCAAAGTGGAAAGGCCCGGCCTCCATGAGAAACACCTGTATAAAATCAAGCAACACCGTCTAAACTGGGAGAAATCCCAAGTTAGGCGGTGTTTTTATGTCAAATCAACCTTCTGTCCCCTGTCTGCCGGGGAAGCGCTCCCGGCCTGCCCTCCGCTGGGGAGCAGCGCTGCTGCTGTCCGGGCTGCTCCTGACGGCCAGCTGGGCAGGCTATCGCCAGGCGGCGCTGGCGGAGGGGCTGGTGCGGTTCCATGTGGTGGCCGCCTCCGACAGTGAGGAGGACCAGCGGCAGAAGCTGCTGGTGCGGGACGCGGTGCTGGACGCCGCCCGGCCCCTCCTGGCGGAGGCAGGCTCCGCCAGGGATGCCCAAACCATCCTTGCCGCTCACCTGGAGGAGCTGGCCCAGGCGGGGGCGGACGCCCTCCAGGCATCCGGCGGCTCCGGCACCGTCACCGCAGCCCTGAACCGCCGGTATTATTCCACCCGCTACGGGGAGAACGCCGCCCTCCCCGCCGGGGAGTATGCCAGCCTGCAAATCATCATCGGGGCGGGGGAGGGCCACAACTGGTGGTGCGTCCTCTTTCCCGACCTCTCCGCCGGGGAGGACGCTGCCGCCGTCATGGCGGAGGAGGACGCGGGGCTGGTGACCCAGGCGGACGAGGGCTATGAGCTGCGCTTCCGTTGTCTGGAGCTGTGGGGTGCGTTCAGGGAGTGGCTGTCCTGAGCGGGCAGCCCCAGGGGGTTCACCCCCTGGGCCAGCAGCGCCGCCAGGTAGAGGGCGCAGCCCACCAGCGCCGCCAGCAGGGTGGCCGACCACAGCCCCTCCCCGCTCCCTCGCAGGCTGCGGTAGAGCAGGTTCACCGTCAGCCCCATCAGAAGGGCGGACAGGGCCGGAGCCGTCAGCACCGAAAACCAGCGGATCTCCGCCCCGGCCTGCCGAACCACCACCCGAACCCGCAGCCAGAAGCCCAGGAGGGAGCTGACCGCCGTGCCCAGGGCGTAGGCGTAGAAGCCCAGCCTGCCGGTCAGCAGGAGGGTGCAGCCCAGCTGCACCCCGCCGCAGAACAGGGAGATGGCCGCCCCCTGTTTTTGCCGCCCCACGCCGTTCAGGACGGTGCCCAGCACGGCCTCATAGGCGGACAGGGCCGCGCCGAAGCTCAGGGGGAGCAGCAGCTCCCCCACACGGCTGTCGTGGAACAGCAGTGCCCCCACATCGCCCCCCAGCGTCACCAGCAGGGCCATCAGCGGCAGCACCAGCAGGGAGACGGAGAAGAGCGCCGTCTCGATATACCGGTTCAGTTCTGCCTTCCGCCCCAGGGTGCAGCACTCCGTCAGCCGGGGCAGAACGGACAGGGAAAGGGCGTTCACAAAAGCGAAGGGCAGGTTCAGCAGGGGCAGCGTCATGCCGAACACCACCCCGAAGGCTTCCATGGCCCCCGAGGCCGTGTACCCCGCCAGCACCAGCAGCTGGGGTACCAGGATGGCGTTTACCGACCCCATCAGGTTGCCCAGCAGAGCGGTGAACCCCACTGGCAGGGCAATGCGGAGCAGGGCGCGGCGGGGGCTGCCTGCCTCCCCGGTCTGCTGCGGGCGGGGGTTCAGGCGGCGCTGCTGCGCCCGCCGCACCAGAGTCAGCACCAGGGAGGAGAATACCTCGCTGACTCCCATTCCCAGCACGATGACCGCCACCGTATGGGCCCCGTCCAGGGGCATCAGCATCCATAACAGTCCCAGCACCGCCGCCGCCCGGATGACCTGCTCCGCCAGCTCCACCGCGGCGGGGATACGGGTCTCCCCGAAGCCGTAGAAGTAATTTTTCGTCAGGTTCTCCACGCCGGTGAGCAGCAGGCAGGGCAGCAGACAGGGCAGGGCCAGGGCCGTCCGCCCGTCCCCCAGCACCCGGCTGGCCAGGGGCTGGGCCAGCAGCACCACCGCCACAGCCAGCGCCGCCCACACTGCAAAGAGTAGCCACAGCGCCGTATGGAGCAGCCGGGCCGCGCCCCGGCTGTTCTGCCGGGCGGCCTCCGCCGCCGTGCGGTTGCACACCGCCACCGCCAGCCCGGAGACGGCCACAGATTGCAGCACGCCGTACACCGGCATCACCAGCTGATACAGCCCCATATTCTCCGCCCCAACGGTGCGGGACAGCATCATCCGATAGAAGAAGCCCACCACCTGGGTAAACACCCCCACCACCGTCAGCAGGAATGCGGACTGCGCAAAGCTCTCCCGTTCTTTCATCTTCTCACCTCAGGGCCAGTCTATGCGCGCCTTGTCCCAAACAGAAGGACAGGGCGCTTTTTTCACCCTTGCGGTGGGGATGCAAATATGATACAGTAAGAGAAAGTACACAGATAAAGGGAGGGGTTTCCCTATGATGAAACTGGTTTCATGGAATGTGAACGGCCTGCGGGCCTGCCTGAAAAAGGGATTCCAGGAGGCGTTCGACGGCCTGGACGCTGACATCTTCTGCCTCCAGGAGACGAAATTGCAGCCGGGGCAGGTGACGCTGGAGCTGCCCGGCTATGAGCAGTACTGGAACTCCGCCGAAAAGAAGGGTTATTCCGGCACGGCGGTCTTCACCCGGCTGCACCCCCAGTCCGTCCGCTACGGCATGGGTATCGACGCCCACGACCATGAGGGGCGGCTGATCACCCTGGAGTTTGAAAACTTCTACTTCGTCTGCTGCTACACCCCCAACAGCCAGGACGGCCTGCGGCGCATCGACTACCGGATGGCGTGGGAGGACGACCTCCGGGCCTACCTGATGGGGCTGGACCGGGTGAAGCCGGTGGTGTACTGCGGCGACCTGAACGTAGCCCATGAGGAGATCGACCTGAAAAACCCCAAGACCAACCGGGGCAACGCGGGCTTCTCCGACCAGGAGCGGGAGAAGATGACCCTGCTCCTGCACAGCGGCTTTACCGACACCTTCCGCTACCTGTACCCGGAGCTGATGGGGGCCTATTCCTGGTGGAGCTACCGCTTCCACGCCAGGGAGAACAACGCGGGCTGGCGTATCGACTACTTCATCGTCTCCGACCGGCTGGTGCCGGAGGTGGGGGACTCCAAGATTCACGCTGAGCTGTTCGGCAGCGACCACTGCCCGGTGGAGCTGGAGCTGAACCTGTAAGGGAACAAGCCTCCCGCCGCCGCGGCGGTTCCCCCTTCCACAAAACGCAATGCGCCGGAGCCTGGCGAGACGTCAGGCTCCGGCGCTGTTTTGGTCACTTGCTGTCATCCAGCAGTTCCACCCGGACGACCCCGCTCAGGCCAGCCGGATCAGTCTCCGCAATGTCGCCGGTGAAAGTGACGGCGACGGTCTGCCCCTGCCGCAGCTCGTCAAAGGTCAGCTCCGTCCCCCGCCATTCCAGCGCCGCATCCTCCGCGGAGAAGGAAAAGCTGCCCCGGAAGTTGATGCTGTTGACCTCCAGCCCGGTGACAGTTAGGCTGCTGTAGTCCCGGTTCACCTCGTCAATGGTGGCGTAAAAGGTGGTACCGGTAACGCTCTGTGCGGTGTTCCGGCCGATCATCAGCCCCACCGCCAGACCCACCAGCAGGGTCATGGCTGCGATGAAAATCGTGATGGCCTTCCTCATGTTCCGATTTCTCCGTTTCCTCCCCGGTGAGGGGGCTCTTACTTTAATAGACGCAAAACAGCGGCGCCCGTTGCGGCGCCGCTGCGTTTTTTGCGTTATTTTTGTTTTCAGCCCCGCCAGAGCAGCACCAGAATCGCGACCCAGAGGACACAGGCAAGGGATACCAGAATCTGGAAGGTCCTGTGCCGCGTCTTGTGGCGGAAGAGCTGCATCCCCAGCAGCGCACCCACGCACCCTCCGGCGAAAGCCGCTGTCAGCAGCGTCCGTTCCGAAATGCGCCAGGCGCCCCGCCTGGCTTTGGCCTTGTCCAGACCGTAGAGGAGGAAGGTCACCACGTTCGCTGCCACCAGGTAAAGGGGCAGAACCCTGCCCAACAGTCCATTCATTGCGCTTCCTCCCATTGCTTCCAGATTTCCGGGCAGTAGCCCACGGTGGCCTGCCTGCCGTTGCGGACAATGGGGGTGCGGAGCAGGCGGGGGTCCTCCAGCAGATGCTCCAGCTTCTGCTCGTCATAGGCCAGGTAGGACAGCCCTTTCGCGTCCGGGTGTTTGGGGTCGATGACGGCGTCAAAACCCACCGCCCGAATCACGTTGGTCAGCTCCCCCCGGCTCATGGGATACTTTAAAATGTCCACATTCTGGAAACGGATGCGCCGCTCCTTGAAGTAGCGCTGAGCCTTCTTCGTGTCAAAGCACTTGGACTTGCCAAAAATCTGTATGTTCATCCCCGTGCCGCCTTTCAGGGCTGGGGCATGGCCGCGGCTTCCTTGATGGCGCGGTACTTCTCCTGCACCTCTTTCGTCTTGCCGCAGGACATCTTTCCCTCGGTGCAGTGGCCGCAGGCCACGCAGCTGGGCCCAGCGGCGGCGAACAGGCCGGGGGCCACGGGATAGACCAACTTGAACATCTCCTCCGCCAGGGCGCGGATCTCCCACTGGGCCCGGTTGCAGCACCGCAGGGCGAAGAAGTTTTTCAGGCTACGGGCGTTCATGGTCATGACCATCTTCGTCTCGCAGGCGTTGGGCAGCACGAAGCGGGCGTCCTCGTTGGCCATCTTCTCCGCCTTCTTCTCCGCTTCCTTCTGGGAGAGACCCTGGGCCATCAGCTCGGCGGTGCGCTTCTTCTGCAAAGAGGCGCACAGGGTCAGATACTCCTCCCCCTGCTTGCGCATGGCCTCCAGGAACAGTTCTTTAGAGGCCGGGTCGGCCTCCACCTCCGGAGGAATGACGAACTGAAAGTCGTCCAGCCGCACATAGCGCTGGCTCTGGACGGAGAAGGACGCGATGCGGTGGCGGGTGATTTGGGCCAGCAGGGAGCGGCTGACCCCCTCGATGGCGAAGGTAAAGGAGGCGTGCTCGATGGGGCTTTCGTGGCCCATGGACGCCAGCATTTTGACGAATTTCGCCGTTTTCTCCGGCGTCAGGTTTTCCAGCAGCTCGTCCACCCCCACGGGGCTGTAGCACAGCTTGGCGGCGGCGGCTACCACACGCTCTGGCTCCGGCGTGTGGGCAATCAATTTGACAGTCATCATAGTTTTTCTCCCTCTTGCTCCCGCAGTCTGACGGCAATATCAGAAGCGCTGTAAAGCACCCGCAAAACCGTCACCCTGCTGTGATTTATCACATAAAATGCCGAATAGTTATCCACCAACAGTTGGCGGATTCCCTGCTCCCGCTCAGGCTGAGATTCCAGCAGACGGCAGCGCTCCGGCAACTGCTCCAAAGTGTTGATTGCTCCGGCAATGCGGTCATACTGTTTCATGGCGGTATCCGGCGCATGGAATACGGTGGCAATGTGATGGTAAATCGCCTCCATGTCTCTTAACGCCTGATTGGTAATCTCTATCTTGTATTGTTTCATGCGTGGGTTTCCCGGAACTGTGCAAAGGCAGCAGCGGCGTCCTGGGTGCGGCCATTTTCCATATCATCAACGCCGGCCTGCAACGCGCTGTGAAGCGCTTCCGCAGACATCCGGTCGGCGTTGACAGATTCAGGCGCTTTGGGCAGCGACACCGAAAAGGGGATGCCGCCGGTCAGAGACACCTGGCGGAGAAACATATCCACCGCAGTCGCCATGGGAATCCCCAGCTGCTTGAGCACTTCCTCTGCCTCCCGCTTCACCGTAGGATTCACACGAAGATTCAGGGTTGCTGTCTTTTCCATAGTATCAACTCCTTTTCTGCCATTGTAACGCGATTTGCGTTAACCGTCAAGCCCGGGTTTGCGTCAAATCAGGAATCTCACCCGTTTCCGGGCGAAAGGCTGCCTTACATCCCAAATCCCCCGTTGACCCCCAGCACCTGCCCGGTGATGAAAGAGGCGTCGCCGCTGCATAGGAAGTAAATGGCCGCCGCCACCTCCTCCGGGGTACCCAGCCGCCCCAGGGGGGTCTCCTCCGCCAGGGCCTGACGGGTCTCCCCGTCGGCGAAGACCATCATGTCGGTATCGACGACGCCGGGGGCCACCACGTTGACGGTGATGCCGGAGGGCCCAACCTCCTTGGCCAGCGCCCTGGAGAAGCTCAGCACTGCCCCCTTGGCTGCGGAGTAGGCCACCTCACAGCTGCCCCCCACCTGCCCCCAGATGGAGGAAACAGTGACGATGCTGCCCCGGTGCTGCCGGAGCAGGTAGGGCAGGGCGGCCCGGCAGGCGTGGTAGACCCCGTTCACATCCACCGCCATCAGCCGCTCCCACTGCTGGCTGGTCACGTCCTGGAGCACCATGCCGGGCAGGGCGATGCCCGCGTTGCAGACCAGGGCGTCCAGGCCGCCGAACCGCTCCGCCACGGCATCCGTCATGGCCTGCACCTGCCGCCAGTCGGCCACATCGGCCTGCACCGGAAAAGCATTTGGCCCCAGTTCCTGGCACAGGGCCTCCGCCCGCTCACGGGAGCGGCAGTAGTTCACCGCCACGTTCCAGCCCTCCGCATGGAAGCGCCGGGCGGCGGCTGCGCCGATGCCCCGGCTGGCTCCGGTGATCAATACTGTCTTTGCCATGGGATACGCTTCCTTCCTCTGAATCTGTCTGCTTTCCGTAGTTTAACACAAAAATTCCCGTCCTACAAGGGCGGATACGCACTTTTCCGCATCGTTTGCGTCCCGCCGCTCCCCCTGCAAAAACATCGTTTTTTAGAAAAAATCAGTATCAAAAAGGCTTCCGAAGAAACGCTGTAAAAATCACAAAACAATAGTTGCGTTTTGCGGGCCATTCGTGTATAATGACCAATAGGGTATTATACTGACGGAGCAGGCGCTCCGAGTGAAAATCCACCATATTGATAAGGAGCGTAAACGACATGAGCTATTCTGCAAAACAAATCCGTAACATCTGCCTGCTGGGCCATTCCGGTTCCGGAAAGACCATGCTGGTGGAAAGTATGCTGAACGTCACCGGCGTCACCCAGCGGCTGGGCAAGACTCCGGACGGCACTACGGTTTCTGACTATGACCCGGAGGAAATCAAGCGTCAGATCTCCATCTCCGCTTCCATTATCCCCATTGAATATAAGGATCATCTGTTCAACGTCATTGACTGCCCGGGTCACTTCGGCTTCTATGGCGAGGTCGCCGAGGCTTTGCAGGTGGCCGACCTGGCCGTCATCGTCCTGCCCGCCAAGGGCAGCGTCCCCGTGGGCGCGGAGCGGGCCTACCGCATGGTGCGGGAGCGGAACCTGCCCTGTATGTTCTACATCTCCAAGTGCGATGAGGAGAACGGCGACTATAACGCCGTGGTAGACGAACTGAAGGAGAAGTTCGGCAACCAGGTCACCCCCATCGTCTCCCCCATTCTGGACGCCAAGAAGAACGCCATCGGCGTGCTGGACGTGCTGGAGCGCTGCGCCTACGGCATCCATGACGACGGCAAGAGCCATCACATTGAAATCCCCGAGAATAAGAAGAGCTTCGTCATCGAGTCCTACTCCACCCTGATGGAGTCCGTGGCCGAGTACTCCGAGGAGTTTATGGACAAGTTCTTCGCCGGGGAGGAGTTCACCACCGAGGAAGTGGCCGAGGGCCTGCTGGCCGGTATTAAGGATGCCACCATCGTCCCCGTCTACTGCGGCAGCGCCTTCACCGGTATGGGCACCGAGGCCCTGATGCACGGCCTCATCACCATGGGCCCCTATCCCATGAACACCAACCCCATGTCCGGCGTGGATGCCGACGGGGAGCCGGTAGAGGTGGCCGTCAGCGCCGAGGGGGACACCGTGGTCTACGTCTTTAAGACCGTCTCCGACCAGTATGGCAAGTACTCCTATGTCAAGGTGCTCCAGGGCTCCCTGACCCCGGATATGTCCCTCATCAATGGCCGCACCGGCGCTACGGAGAAGATTGGCCGCCTCTACGCCATGTGCGGCAAGAAGGCTTCCGAGCTGAAAAAGCTGAACGCCGGCGACATCGGCGCCATCTCCAAGATGGACAAGGTCAAGACTGGCGACACCCTCTCCGTAGCCGGTTACAAGCTGGACCCCATCCCCTTTGCCGAGCCGGTGTACTCCAAGGCCATCTCCCCCAAGGTCAAGGGCCAGGACGACAAGGTCGGCGTGGGCCTGAACCGCCTGAACGAGGAGGACCCCTCCTTCTCCATCACCAACAACGCCGAGACCCATCAACTGGTGGTTTCCGCCGCTGGCGACATCGCCATCGACGTGCTGGTGTCCAAGCTCAAGAGCCGCTTCAATGTGGAAGTGGTGCTGGAGACCCCCCGTGTGCCCTATCGTGAGAAGATCCGCAAGGTGGTGTCCAAGCAGGGCAAGTACAAGAAGCAGACCGGCGGCAGCGGCCAGTACGGCGACGTGTGGGTGCGCTTTGAGCCCACCGACGAGTCGGAGGAAATGATTTTTGCCGAGGAAGTGTTCGGCGGCAGCGTGCCGAGGAACTACTTCCCCGCGGTGGAAAAGGGCCTGCGGGACGCCTGCCTCCACGGCGTGCTGGCCGGGTATCCGGTGGTGAACCTGAAGGCCGTGCTGTATGACGGCTCCTACCATCCGGTGGACTCCTCCGAAATCGCCTTCAAGACCGCCGCTCAGCTGGCCTACAAGGCCGCTCTGCCGGAGGCCTCCCCCGTGCTGCTGGAGCCGGTAGGCGATTTGAAGGTCACTGTGCCGGACAGCTATATGGGCGACATCATGGGCGACCTGAACAAGCGCCGCGGCCGCGTCATGGGCATGGAACCCACCAAGGACGGCAACCAGGTCATCTCCGCCGAGGTGCCTATGGCCGAGATGAGCGAGTACGCTATCGACCTGCGGGCTATGACCCAGTCCAGAGGCTCCTTCACCTTCCACTTCCTGCGCTATGAGCAGTGTCCCCCCGCCGCCCAGGAGAAGGCCATCGCCGAGGCCAAGGCTCTGAACAGCTGATCCCCCAACTCAATATCGTAATGCAGCGCCCCTGGAGCAGTCCGGGGGCGCTGCTTTTTGTTTGCGGTACCCTGACACCACAGCGGCAAATCTTCAGAAAACCTTCAGAAAGCCTTAAGATTTGGCGGTTGTTTTCCGTGTTGGTTTCGTTACAATGTGGACAGTGAAGCAAAGCATCAGAGCAGGAGCAGCGCGGAAGGGAGCGACTGGAAATGCCGCAGCTTTGATGTGAACGACCTTGTGATGAACCTCGCAGGCATCCTGCCGGGCTTCCTCCCGGCGGACGGTGTCAAAAAAGAAAAGAGGCACACAACATGAAAGCGCTTAAAAAACTTGGCAAAATTTTCGCTGCCGTCCTTGTCCTCATCGCGCTGTTCTCCGCCGTCCGGTGGTGGCTGTCCCCCAGGCAGGTGTACCAGAGGAACCGGGACGAGCTGAACGCCGCCGTTTCCGCCGTCCTGGAGGCGGAGAGCGCGGAGGGATTTACCGACCGCAGCATTGGCATGGCGCAGATGGTGGATTATCTGTCCACCCGCACCGACCCCATCATCGACTTTTCCACCCCATCCCTGAGCACGCTGACCCCTTATGCCGGGCTGTACTATTCCGTCAACGGCGTGCCGGTGGCGGACGAATCCGGGGCCTCCCTGGTGGAGACGGAGGACGGCTGGGCCTGGACGGGAACAGGGGACAACCGGGGCAAAACCTGGCAAATTGAGGGGAACTGGTACGGTTATACCGCCTGGTACTAACGGTTCCCGCGCCAAATAAAAACGCCTGCCAAAAAATGGCAGGCGTTTTTTTGCGATGCTTCACTTCCCCAGCTTGCAAATCAGCTTCTCCATGGTGGATTCATGGGCCAGCACCATCAGGTGGTCTTCCGCCTGAATGACGGCCTGGGGGGAGGGCATGATATTGTCGCCGGAGGTTTTGCTGAGGATACCGATGACGTAAACATCGTACTTGGCCCGGATGTTGGAGGTCAGGATACTCTTGCCCACCCACTCCCGCAGGGGGGTAATTTCATAGACGGAGTAGCCATCCCGCAGGTCGATGTAGTCAAAGACGTGGTCGTTATTGTACTTCACCGCCGCCCGCAGGGCCGCATCCTTGTTGGGGTGGATGATTTCATCCGCGCCGTTGCGGAGCAGGAACTTGGCGTGAACCTCGTTGTTGGCCTGGCTGACCACATATTTCGCACCCAAGTCTTTCAACAGGCTGGTGATTTCCAGGTTGCTCTGGAAGCTGCCGCCGATGCAGACGAAGCACAGGTCGAAGTTGGCCACGCCGATGCGCTGGAGGACGCTCTCCCGGGTGCAGTCGGCAATCAGGCTGCTGGTGGCTACGTCCAGCAAATCCTCCAGGGCCGCCTCCTCCTTGTCCACAATCATAATTTCGTTCCGCAGCTCCGCCAAATCCCGGCACAGATAGTGGCCGAAGTTGCCCAGCCCGATCATCAGAATTGACTTCATATTCCGTTCCTCCATGATGGTTGCGGGCGGTCAGCCCACGATGATTTGCTCCTCCGGGTACCGCAGCCTGCCGGTGCGCCGCCGCCCGGTGAAGGACATGGCGAAGCTCAGGCTGCCCACCCTGCCGCAGAACATCAGCAGGATGATGACCAGCCGGGACAGGGCGTTCAGCTCCCTGGTCACGCCGGTGGACATTCCCACCGTGCCGATGGCGGAGAAAGCTTCAAACAGCACGTCGGCCAGGGGCAAATCCTGCCCCACCAGCAGCACTAGGATGGCAAAGAGCGCCAGGGAGAAGTTGATGAACACCACCACGCTGGCCCGTTTGATGGCGTCCTTGTCCAGCCGCCGGTGGAATATGGTGCAGTCCTCATTGCTAAAGAGGTAGGAGCGGATATAGAGGAAAATCACCACCACCGTGGTGGTCTTGATGCCGCCCGCCGTGGAGCCGGGGCTGCCGCCGATGAACATGAGAATCATAGTCAGCACCTTGCTGCCGCTGGTCAGGGCAGCGGTGTCCACCGTGTTGAAGCCCGCCGTCCGGGGGGTCACGGCGCAGAACAACGCCGCCCAAATCCGCTCCCCCCAGCTCATATCGGCAAAGAGGTTGTTCCGCTCGGACAGGAGGAACAGCAGCGTCCCCCCAAATATCAGTACCGCCGTGGCGGTCAGCACCACCTTGGTCTGGAGACGGTAGCGCCGCCAGTGCCAGCGGTGGGTCAGAAGGTCGTCCCACACCAGAAAGCCGATGCCGCCCACGATAATCAGCCCCATCAGCACCAGGTTCACAATGGGGTCGGCGGCGTAGTTGCAGAAGGAGGAGTATTCCCCCTGAAAGCCCATCAGGTCAAACCCGGCGTTGCAGAAGGCAGAGACGGCATGAAAGACGCCGTAGTAGCATCCCCGGGCGAAGCCCAGCTCCGGCACGAACCGGATGGCCAGCAGCACCGCCCCGATTCCCTCAAAGAGCAGCGTCCCCCGGACGATGCGGCGCACCAGCCGGATGCTGCCCCGAATCTGCTGGGTGCTAAGGCTGTCGCGAATCAGCTCCCGGCCCCCCAGGCCGATTTTCCGGCCCAGCAGCGACAGGGCGAAGGTGCCGATGGTGATGAAGCCCAGGCCGCCGATTTGAATCAGCGTCAGCAGCACCAGCTGGCCGAACAGCGTCCAGTGGGTCCAGGTGTCATAGACCACCAGCCCGGTGACGCAGGTGGCGGAAGTGGCGGTGAACAGCGCCCCCAGGAAGCTGGTTTCCTGGCCGTCTCTGGTGGCTACCGGCAGCATCAGCAGCAGCGTCCCCGCCAAAATCAGCAGCACAAAGCCCAGCATAATCAGCTTCGTGCGGGACAGGTGAACCCTCTGCCGGAGCATCTGAATCATGGAACCGCCTCCTTTCCGGGGAATCGTATCTTTATCATAACACATATTTGGGGAAAGCACCACGGTTTTTTAGAAAGTTTGTTGGTGGAAATTCATTGCATTTTCCAATCGATACCCTTATAATATCCCCAAAGAAACGGACTGGAGGAACGGATATGAGCGAGCGTACTGTCTGCGATGTGACGGAGGCCCTGGTGCGGAGCTGGCTCCCGCCCCGGCCTGCCGAGGGCCACAAGGGCACCTTCGGCAAGGTGAATCTGCTGTCGGGCAGCGTGGGCTTCACCGGCGCGCCGCTGCTGGCCAGTCGGGCGGCGGTGCGGGGCGGCTGCGGGCTGGTCTTTCTGGGCGTCCCCGCCTTTGGGGAGGACACCGCCTACCGCATTGTGGCGGGCGGCTGCGTGGAGGCCATGCCCTACCCTGTCCGCAGCGTGGCGGACTTCCTGGGCAAAACCGCGCCGGACGCAGCCCTGATTGGGCCTGGGCTGGGCCAGTCCCCGGAGGCGGAGGCGCTGGTGCTGGAGGTGCTGCCCCGGCTCAGCTGCCCGGTGGTGGTGGATGCGGATGGCATAACCGTCCTGTCCCGGCATATATCTGTATTGGACAGGCGGGACGCGCCCACCCTGCTGACCCCACACGACGGGGAGTTCCGGCGGCTGACGGGCCGCTTCCCCGGCGCTGACCGTGCGGCGGAGGCCGCCGCCTTCGCCCGGGCCCACGGCTGCGTGCTGGTGCTGAAGGGCCACCGCACCCTGACCGCCGCCCCGGACGGTGCGCTCTACCGGAACACCACCGGCAACGACGGCATGGCAAAGGGTGGCAGCGGCGATGTGCTGGCCGGTCTGTTGACCTCGCTGCTGGCCCAGGGCATGGAACCGGCGAAGGCCGCTGCCGCCGCCGTCTGGGTGCATGGCAGGGCAGGCGACCTGGCGGCGGAGCGGTTTGGCCACCGGGGCATGACTCCCTCCGACCTGATTCAGGCGCTGCCCGCAGTCTGGCGGGAGCTGGAGGTGCCTGTCTGACCCTTGATACAACTGTAAAAGGAGGAACCTCATGCACCTTGCGAAAGGTGTACCAAAGAAGCTGCTGACCCTGACTCTGGCCTGCGCCCTGCTCTCCGGCTGCGGCGCAGGCGGCGTTTCGGCCACCGACCAGGTGGACGAGGTGCGGGCCAGCTACGACTGCATGACCGCCTACACCGCCTCCGCCGCCCTCACCGCCAACTGCAACGGCCGCATTTACAGCTACGAGGCGGACTTCTCCGGCGACCTGACCGGCGGGGTGATGACCGTTACCGCGCCGGAGAACCTCTCCGGCTGCTCCGTCAGCTGGGACGAGGACGGTACCGTGCTGGACTGGGAGCAGGTAGAACTGGACACCGGCGACCTGAATGGGGACGGCCTCTCCCCGGTAGACGCCATGCCCACCATTCTGACCTGCTGCACCACGGGGCTGCTGCTGGAATGTGCCCTGGAGGCGGACGGCGCGGAGCTGTACGCCGAGTTTGAGAACCCGGAGAACCCCGCCTGCACCGCCCTGTGCTGGTTTGACCTGACCACCCACGGCCTGCTCCGGGCGGAGCTGACCAGCGAAGGGCAGACCCTGGTCACTTTGACCTTTGACAGCTTCCTGCTGGACAGCGACCCTTCCTCAGGATGACCCGTAAACCGGCAGCCCAGTACGGACTGCCGGTTTTTTCGTGGGTCGGCAAGCGGCGCGGTTGCAAATTCTCCGGCCAGCGCCTATAATAGGCGGAGGAATCCACTGAACCGGGAGGACGACCCCTTATGCACGAGAAACGAACAAACCGCCTGCTGGCCATCCTGTTTTTCCTCTATCTGGCCTGGCTGCTGCGCATCACCGTGTTCCGCCCCGGCTTCTCTCTGGCCGGGCTGGGGCAAAACGGGGTCATCTCCCCCACCCCCTTTCTGGAATACTATAACTGGCTCCGGGCGGGGGTCTACGGCACCGCCTGTTACCTGTTCTTCGGCAACATCGGTGTCTTTCTCCCCTTCGGGGCTTATCTGGCCTGGCGGTGGCCCAGTCTGCGGCTGTGGCAGACTGCCCTGGCCGGATTCGGGCTGAGCCTTGCCATAGAGGCGGGGCAATACCTGTTCGGAACAGGGGTCTCCGACCTGGCCGACCTGATTCTGAACACCCTGGGCGTCCTTCTGGGGGCTGCGCTGCTGCGGTGGGGCAGGGGGCTTTGGCGGCGGCACGTCATTTCCTTACGAAGTTTCATCTGTTTTTATCAAATTTTAATAATTCTTAAAGGACAAAAAAAGTCCAATCTGTTTTAATAAGGCTATGATAAAGAAATGGAGGAATCCTGCATTGCCATATTCGATGTGAT
>JAJBUK010000093.1 GCA_020860385.1 Clostridiales bacterium | reverse complement strand
GACCGAATTTCTTTCTACCAGTGACTCCCGGTTCACAGTGCGGGGGTCTGTATCTTTTAACTGTTCCATGGCCGGCTTCCTCCTGTGGTGCGCTGGCTGTAGGCTGCCTGTCCTCCCAATCATAAGGAAGGACGTAATAGTCATAGCCCATACGGGTCTGGCAGTAGGTGCAGACATCCTTGTCCTTCTGCTTGCGATCCGCCCGAATGATGTAATACTGTTTGGTGTCGAAGAATTTACTTCGGCAGGTCGGGCAAAGGCAGAACAGCATGGAGGGGTCGCCCTGCGGTGCAGACCGTTTCTTCCTGACTGGCCGCGGGATTTTCACATTCCCGTCGTTCATGTCCTCCAGCCCCAGGCTGGCGGCAAGTCCCACATTGACCTTTCGCTGTTGTTCCTCGGTGATTCGACCGGCGAACCCCTTGATGCGATGTTTGTCAATCGTGTAGAGCTGTTCCAGCAGGAACATGGAATCTCCATCGTACTCCATCCCCGGAATGTGGTTCAAAATCACATGGGTGGGAAGGTAGGGTTTCTTATCCGTCCGTTTCGTTGCGGCTGCAACGACAAGAGTGGGCGAATAGTGGTTGCCGCTGTCGTTCTGGACAATGAGAACCGGACGGATGCCGCCCCGCTCACTGCCGTAGTGGGGATCGAGGTTCGCAAAATAGATTTCCCCACGGTGGTACTGCTTAAAATCTCTATCCATATCAAAGACTCCTTTCCTGGATATGTTCAAAGGAGCCGATACCAAAGAAATATCCCGATACCGGCTCCGTAAATTTCATAAAGCGGTTTTTCTCACATTTGTCCTCGACACCCCTGAGAAGCGGGAAATCATCAGGCGGCGGTTTGCGAAACCGCTCCATAGGCGTCTAACCTCCCCGCCTTCTTTATGGCCGGGCTGCGAATTACAGAAGTATCATTATCCCTGTGTGGTGTCGTCGCTGTGCCGGTTGCAGTCCGGCATTCCGCTATAGGTGTTGTACTCAAATACGCCGCTGGTATTCTGCTCGCCCACCATGAGCGCCGGCAGGAACAGCTGCGCGATGACCAGTACAACACAAATCAGAGAGACAATGATTGCAGCAGTGACGATGGCCGGACGCTTCTCCTTAGCCGGTTCTTCCTCCACGCCCTGTACAACGATCTTCTTTTCCGCTTCCATATCCGCACCTCCTTTCTTTTGTTTTAGTGTTTACATAATAAAACGCCCCTTGAAATCCTTCAAGGGGCGTGGAACAAACTGTATTTTTGCACTTTAAACTGTTTTTGGCCTAACACGAACGGTAGTTTTTTTCACACGAACTGCAGGCCGCTTAAATCGACATAGAGCCGCCCTTCCGGCACAGCGCGAGATATTCCGACTTGATTTCCGCTCCCTTCCCGCGGCTGATGGGAATCTCCTCATCCCCAATCAGGAAGATAGCGGTGCCGGTGATCCGGTCGATATACAGGTAATTGACAAGGTAACCCTTGTGAACGCGGAGAACCCCTTCCGGCTTCAGCTTATCCTCCAGTATTTTCATACGGCTGCTGATACGGACCGGTTTCTCCCGGTGTTCGACCCACATTTTCTGGTAGCTGCCGTCCCCCTCAAAGTACCGTATGGAGGAGGTGGGCACATTGATGCAGCCGGAATCCGTCTGCACGATGATTTTCATTTCCGTCCTGCGCTTTTCCTGCGTTGCGATCCAGTGCCGGGTCACATCGGAAATATCACTCAGCAGATGGGACTTCCGGACAAAGCCAAAGGGGTGAACCTTCAGCGCAGTGAACACCTTGTCCTCTTTGCTTGTCACGAAAATGACATCCGGCGGCGTATCGACTTCGGACAGTGCCTTTCCCAGCGCAAGGCCATTCATGTCGTTTGGCAGATAGAGGTCCAGATACACCAGGTCCAGCGGATTCTGATGGAAGTACTCCAGCATTTTCTTCGATGAGGCGAACCTGTGGATGTCCGCCTGGATGCCCTTTTCCTCAAAAATGGAGCTGACAGCTCCCGCAATGGCGTTGAGCGCAACCTTTTCATCATCACATACCGCGATTGCAATTCGCTCCATCTTTTCGCTCCTTTCCGCGGCCTGCTGTGGGCCATGTGGCAACCATACCGCCGGCTACTTCAATCGGTAAGCTGTGTATCCTGCCAGCACATATCCAGCATGACATCCGCAATAAATTCCCCGTGCTCTACCGTCCGGTTGATTTGTCCATTATACTTCCGCACAATGTCATCGACGATTTTTGACCCGTAGCCGTGAAGCGCCTTGTCCTGCTTGGTTGTATGCAGGGAAGGGCTGTCCGTCGTCCCTGCGGCGTCCTGCACAGGGTTTTCCACGCTGATATAGAGCCATGAGCGCCGCTGGCAGATGGCGATTTCCACCTTTGCATCCGTGTTCTCCAGCTTTTCGCAGGCCTCTATGGCATTGTCGATCAGATTGGTGAGCAGGCTGCACATTCTGAGTTTATCGAAGGGAAGCTCCGGCGGAACCGTCACGCTGCACTCCATGGAGGCCCCCCGGGAGGCGGCCTTCGCATATTCCAGATTCAGAATCGCGCTGATGGTTTCATTTCCGCAGTCGATTTGCGACAGCGGCTGCTGCATATAATCCTGCATTTGCCCAAAGTACTCGTTCAGCTCCTCATAGCGGCCTTCGCGGAGCAGAAGCTCCATATAGGCGCAGTGATTTTTTATGTCGTGACGGAGCCTGCGCATCTCCTCCATATTCTGGCTGCTCAGCTGCAGCATATCCTTCTCGCTTGAAATGATATAGTTCTCCGCAGGAGCTGCCGTTCCGAATGGCTATGCAGGCACATGGCATAGTTCAGATAGTACGCCATGAGATTCAGCACGAGCACACCAAAAAATGCCGCCAGTGCAAAAAGGTTTCCGTATATGTCCATCTCCTCATAGCTGAACTGGTAAATGAGCGTCAGCCCCAACGTGGTGATTCCGATGGAAAGCGCGTAGAATATGCTGATGTTCGGGAGTTCTTCAAAGCGCTCTGTCTCGTATTTCCGGAAGAAGAGCGCCATCGGAATGGTCAGGAGTACAATGACGTTCCGCACATAGGCGTCAATGGTTTTTGCGGTCAGGAGGTCTGTCTGCATCAGAACATGGGGAAACGTGGTGGAGAAGGTCAGCAGACAGATCTCCACAGAGTAGAACAGAATGATTGCAATCAGGCAGGGCTTCTCCTTCGCCTTCCCCAGATACGCCGCATAGCCCATCGCCAGCAGGAAGTGCGTCACATAATAGCTTTGCCCATTGGCAAATAAAACGCTCCAGATGCCGTTGCACACGATCAGCACAAGCAGCAGCGCAAGGAACTGCCCTGCCGTGCGCAGAATCCCCCTGATGCGTCCGGTGCGCCTTGGCCCCAGCAGAATCAGAACGCCTGCGGACGTGGCTACATTTTGTATTATCATGCTCGTTTCTATCACGATGGTCGTGATGTATTCATACAATCTTGCAGTCATGTCTGCGATTCCCCTGTATCCCGATGGCGCTGGCAGGCTCCGCCCTGTGCGTTATGGCGTGACTTTCCCTTGAAATTGCGTCATTTGCCGTGTTTTGCCTATATTATAGTACTTACGGGCGGCGATTGTCAATATAACGCGCCCGATTTCAGCCGCCTGCCGTGAAGAACCATATGACGGCCGGATTTTGACCTCGGCAAAAGCCAAAACCCCTGGCGGGAAACCCGCCAGGGGCCAAGGAGGAAGCAATCAGCATCTGTTTTGAGGTTTGGGAAGCATCTCATTCAGGCAAAACAGACCTGACAGGTGGATATTGTCCGTGGGAAAGGGGTCGCCGCCCTTACTCCTCAGAGGACTTCTTACGATAGTTCCGAATCAGCACGACTTCCCAGGCAGCCATGGCCAGGCCAATCAGCACATCGATGGCAATCATCACCTTGATCCAGGTTTCCGTGCCGGGGTTCAGATTCTCATCGTAGTAGGCGCGGGAGTTCACCGTTGTGTACAGGATGTTGTGGCACGCGGTGCGCATGGCCTGTACGGAGGTGGCAGAGGTCTGGTCGTCCACATTGTTCGTCTCACTCTCGAAGGGGGAGAGCATCAGGTCGGTGCCGTTGCGCATCATGCGGTCAGCGTCCTGGTAGCCGAAGCCGCCCCACATATCGCTGACGACCATGCCCTGGAAGCCCCACTCATCCCGGAGGACGGTGTTCAGCAGGGCGGAGTCAGCCTGCGCGGGGGTGGTGCCGATGAAGTTGTAGGAGGACATGACCGCGTCCGCGCCGCCGTCCTTGATGGTGATTTCGAAGGACTTCAGATAGATCTCACGGATGGACTGCTCGTTGGCCCAGGTGAAGAGCTGGTTGTAACGGTTGGTCTCCTGGTCGTTCAGAGCGAAGTGCTTCACATAGGAGTAGACGCCCTTGGACTCCGCGCCCTGGGCTGCGGCAGCCGCGGTGTAGCCGGACAGCACCGAGTCCTCAGAGTAGTACTCGAAGTTACGGCCTGCAAAGGCGGAGCGGTGGATGTTGACCGCTGGCGCATACCAGCCGGAGACGCCCATCTCATCCGCCATGGTGCCGATGCTCTCGCCGAAGTCATAGGCCAGGTCCTTATTCCAGGTGCAGGCAATCATCACTGCGGCGGGGAAGCCGATGGAGCTTTCAGAGGTGAAGTTGTTGTTGATGGAGGCGGGGCCGTCGCAGTCGATGGTCTGCACCTTGCCGATGCTGTCCACTGCCGCGGTGGAGTAGCCGCCGTTGGCAATCAGGGTGTTCATGTCGCTGACGGTCAGCTCGTCCAGCAGGTCGTCCCACAGCGGGTCGTCATAGTCCAGCCCCACCAGGTCCACCAGCTCTACGCCGTTGTCCGCGCCGGTGGTGGGCATTTCGTCGCTGTCGTCATTGTAATCCTCAGGGTCATAGTTGCTGTTGTTGATATACTGCGCCTTCAGATCCTCATCCAGCTCATAGCTGGTGGGGGCGGCGGTCGCCTCGTCATAGTTGGCAAAGCCGTCGGCGCGGGAGAGGTAGGTCACATCGCCCTCGGCGTCAGCGAACTGCACCGTTGCGGCGGTGGAATCGGAGGAGCGGGGGTTATCCTCATCGTACACGATGGTCTCGTCCACAGTGTAGGTCTGGGAATCCAGCACCGTGTGGGCGTCAGAGTTGATGGAGATCTCATAGTCGCCGGCTTCCAGCACATAGCAGCCATAGCCGTAGGTGTCGAAGGAAACCATGTCCTCTACGTCAAAGCTGATGGTGATGGTCTGGGACTCGCCCGGCTGGAGCTCGTCGGTCTTGGCGTATTCCACCAGGTTGGCGGACGCCTTCTCGATGCCGCCGTTGGTATAGGGCGGGTTGTAGTAGACCTCGACCACGTCCTTGCCGGCCACGGTGCCGGTGTTGGTCACGGTCACGTCAAAGGTGATGACGCCGTCCTCCACCGTCATGGTTCCCATTTCCTGGGTAAAGGTGGTATAGCTCAGGCCGTAGCCGAAGGGATATTGTACCGTGGTATCGTAGTCGATCAGCCCCTCATCGTCTGCCGTCTCATAGAACTTGTAGCCCACATAGATGCCTTCCACATAGTTGACGAAGGTGGGGGAGGAGTCGCCGCTGCTGCTGGAGGCGGTGTACTCGGTCATGTTGGTGTAGACGTAGTTGCCAAAGTTATTGAACGTGGGGGTGGTGGTCAGGTCATAGACGATGGTGTCCGCCGTCTTGCCGGAGGGGTTGACGGTGCCGTTCAAGATTTCGCCCAGGGCGGTGAAGCCTTCCTGGCCTGCGCCGGGGCAGAGGATGACGGATTGAATGGAGTCATAGTCGTCCACCCAGCCCAGCTCCATCATGTTGGAGGAGTTGATGATGACGATGACGTTGTCAAAGGTGGTGGCGACCCGGTCGATCAGCTCCAGCTCACGGTTGGAGGGCTCCAGGTAGGTCTTGGAGGCGTCGGCGTCGTCGCTCTGGGTGGTGCAGTCCTCGGTGTAGCTGGTGGGCAGGTCGGCACCCTCGCCGCCGCAGCGGGAGAGGACGATCACGGCGGTGTCGGAGAACTCCTCTGCGCTCTCGAAGATCCCGGCCTCGTCATATTCCTCCATGGTGGGTTCGGGAATCGTCCAGTCCTGTTCAAACATTCCGATTTCTGGACGGTCGGTCCGCCACTCGGTGTAGAAGTCGGAGATGGTGGTGTTCAGCTCAAATCCGGCGGCTTCCAGCGACTCCAGAATGTCCACCGTGTCATAGTTGGCGGAGATGGAGCCGGAGCCCGTGCCGCCGTAGACCGGATTGGTGGAGGACCAGCCGAACACGTTCAGCTTGGCGCCGGACTCCAGGGGCAGCGTGCTGTCCTCGTTTTTCAGCAGGACAATGCCTTCCTCTGCCAGCTCCACGTTAAGCTCGGTGGCGCTTTCGATGGATTCTTCACTGATGGTTCCGTTGTTGTCGCCCAGGACCAGGTTGACCATCGTGTAGACGGGGCCGGTCAGAATCAGGTTGACCACAATGCACAGCGTGACGATGATTGCGATGGTGGCCTCGCCGCGGATGATCTTCTTCTTTTTCTTCTCCAGTTTACGGCAGAAGACCATGGCAACGATGGCCACAACCAGTACGATTGCAAACGCAATCAGATAGGGTGCGCATGAGTTCAGGACGGTATAGACGTCGTCCATGTTAATATTTAGCATATACTTTCCTCCTTAAATGTGGGCACGAAACAGCCAGCTCCAAATTCACCTCCCTCTTGTTCCCTGATAACGCCGCATCTGCGACGGCCTGCATTACCGTGCCTTGTTTACATAAAGTTTTATAACATTTTCTCTTTTGTAATACAACATCTTGGGGACATTCAACGACATTGCGTGCAGAACGACGGTTTTTTGCGTTTTAACTGCGCTGTACGAAAAAAAGCCGTTGTTCGTCCCAGGACGAACAACGGCTTTTGCGACTCTATTATATTGTGTAAGGTTCACTCCTCCTGCAGCGCCAGGTAGGCCTGCTTGACCTCCTCCAGCTTGCTGCGCCCAACGGGGAGGGCCAGGCCATCCAGCAGAATCACCTGCGTGTAGGAGATGCGCTGTATGGCGGTGTGATTCACCAGATAGCCCTTGTGGATGCGGAGAAAACCATAGGATTTCAGCTGGAGCTCCAGCTGGTTCATCGTGGACTTAATGCGATACGGCTCCGTGCGCTGCGTCGTATAGACCAGCTGCTCATTGCGGCTGCCTTCGATGTACCGAATCTGGTCGCACCTCAGAATGAGCGGAGTATTCCCGGCGGGCAGCTCCACATACACGGCTTTCGACCTGTTGGCGCAGGTCTGCAGGTAGAGCTGCACCACAGCGGAAATATCATTGAAGAAATTGCTCTTGCGGACAAAGCCCAGGGGCTGCACCTGGAAGGATTCAAAGACCCGGCTCTCACATTCCGAGACGTAGATGATTTGAACCTCCTTGTCCCGCTCCCGAATCTTTTTGCCCACCTGGATTCCGTCCAGCTCCGGCATATCGATGTCCAGCAGCACGATTTGAAACTGCTCCCGCTCCATCTGGTCCAGCAACGCGCTGCCGGAGTGGAAGCGGTGGAGCTTCGGCTCCAGGCCCTGGGCGCGGAAGGCGGACTCCACCGCACCAGCAATGATGGGCAGCGCCGCATGATCGTCATCACACAGCGCGATGTTCAGCTTCATGTTCGTTCGCCTCCATATCCAGCATGACCTTCGCCACAAAGCAGCCATCCTTCAGGGTGAAGGCAGCAGCGCCGTTGTGCTTCCGGGCCAGCCGGGACACAATGCGGGTGCCATAGCCGTGCAGGTCGGTGTTTCCCTTGGTGGTGCGCAGGCCATCCCCCTGCCGCTCCAGCACCGTCTTGTCCGTGTCGTTCCGGCAGAGGATGTAAAGGTAGCTCTTTTGGGGATAGATTTTCAGCTGTATCCCGGCCTTTGCGATGCCTTTTCCCTGTAGACGCTGACACTCCTCAATGGCGTTGTCCATCAGGTTGGCAAGAATGCCGCATAAATCATCCGTGCCGATGGGGAGCACCGGAGGCACCACCAGCTGATGCTCCACCGGAATATGCCCCCGCCTGGCCTTGGAGAATTCCATGTTCAGGATATTGTTCATGTCCCGATTGCCGCAGTCCACATAGGAGAGCTGCTCCGGAAGCTGCTCCGACACCTGGATAAAGTAGCTGCGCAGGTCCTCATCCCGATGCTCGTCCAGCAGGATCTGCATATAGGCATACTGATTTTTTAGGTCGTGGCGGATGCTGCGCAAATCGTCCAGTGTGCTCTCCGTCATCTGGGTCAGCTCCCGCTCCCGGCTGAGCCGCTGCTTCTCCGTTTGCAGGGTGATGACCTCATCCTGCTCCTTGCACATGGTATACATGGACCAAATCGCCATCAATATCATCAGCAGGACGCAGCAATGGGCGACGGTGAGAAAAATCGTGAAGCGCACATCGACCTGAAACCACAGGGCGTTTAAGACAATCAGCGCCAGTATCGTCAGGTTGCCGGCCAGAAGGAGCGCGATGCCGCTGGACGGTACGGCCTGAAATTCGGAGAATTGAAAGCAGTCCAGAAAAAACGCCAGCGGAATCAGCGTCAGCGTGATGCCGCAGCGAACGGCCCCTTCCAGCGCGCTTGCGTCGATATACGCGCTGAGCAGGAGGCTGCACTGGCCGGCAATCGATACGATGCAGCAGGTCCCCGCGAACATGGCGCTGCCCACCATCAATCTGACCTTCTGATTCGCTTGATAGCATATCAGCAGATAAATGCCCAAAAGGAACCCCATCAGCAGGCATTCCACCAGAATCCAGAAGTCCGCATATGGGCTGTTCTGCACCGCGCCAAACAGCAGCCAATAGAGCAGGATGTGAAACAGGACGATTACAAGAAGCTCAATCAGCGGCTGCAGCTTCCTTTCCTGCAGGAGCTTCCTCCCGTGGCAGAGAAGCACCCAGGACGCCGCAATAGCAGTGTACTCCGCAATGGTTACCGCATCGAAGGATATGGAATTGTCCATCCGTCACACCCGCCTTCTGAACACAAAGGGATACTGCACCAGGATACGCCGTCTCGCCAGGCAAAAACGGAGCAGACAGTTTGCAGGGATTTCTTTCCAGCAGTTCCATAAAAGGATACTTTATTGCAATTTTATCACCTGTATTGGCACTTGTCAAGCAGACCTGCCAGCTACAGGCGCTGCCGCCCGGATTGACCGGGCTCTTTCACAGCAGCTTTAAGTATGAGCCGTCGAACAGCACGATTTCACCAGCACCGTTCCGGGTCAAAGAGATTGTAGCAAGCAATGCCTCGGTATATACCTCCGCCGCTTGTTGGTGGCCTGCTGCCCCCAAGCCCCTGCGAACCCCGGCCTTTTCTGGCCGGGGTTTCAAGCTGCCTTCGGCGTCTGCTGCTGGGAGCCATCCGTGAATTTTTACACTACGTCTCCTGATGTGCGTCCAGTTTTTCAGTCTCCGCTGAACGCTGAACGCAAAAAATCCGGGGCCTACGGCAAACACCGTAGGCCCCGGAATGGGTCATGCTGGTCATCACCGGCTTCCTTCCTGCTGCTGTTCCTTTCTGTCAGGCTGTTCGATCTTGATCTCCAGGAAATGCTCCACATTGCTTTTCACAGTGAGCAGGTCGATCATTTCTTTTCGAGCTGCTTTTTGGTTAGGGTAAAGCTGCTTGTTCTCCGCAGACAGAGCAGCATACTCTTGCTTTAACGCCTTGATGGAGGGCAGCTTCTCCATCCCCAGGGAATCGAAGTAGCGCTTCGCCGCTTCATGCAGCATGATGTCACTCCGATGGGCTTCGTAAAACGCCGCCTGTTTTTTCTGCGGCAGCTTCTTGTATTGCAGATAGACCTCCCGTGTCTTGCCGTAGGTGCCAATCTGTCGTTGCAGCTCGGCGATCTCCTTCATACGGGCTTCGTTGGCCTTCGTTCTGTCAGCAAGCTCGTGATAGCGTTCGACAGCGGCATCACATTCTACAGCGAGCTTTTCCACGTCGGTAATACCGTGTTCCTTCATCCAGAGAACAGTCTGTGCGATCTCTTTCAGGTTGT
>JAJBUK010000078.1:14519-41314 GCA_020860385.1 Clostridiales bacterium | reverse complement strand
CGGGGCACCCTGTCCTCGCTGCGCAACATCCCGCAGGGGGCGGTGGGGCTGCCGGTGTTCGCCGGATTTTCCGGGGGACTGGGCTCCCTGTTCGGCTCTGCAGGGGGATATATCATCGGCTTCCTGGGCTCCGCCCTGGTAATGTGGGCCATGGAGAAGCTGCTGGGCACCGGGGCCGTGGCCCAAATCGCCTCCATGGTGGTGGGGCTGCTGGTGTGCTACGCCTTCGGCACGGTCTGGTTTATGGTGGTGTACACCACCGCCAACGGGGCGGTGACGCTGCTGACGGTGCTAGGGTGGTGCGTGTTCCCCTTTATCGTGCCAGACCTGGCGAAAATCGCCCTGGCCTTCCTGATGACGAACCGCCTGAAGCGGTATGTGCCCCAGTGAGGATGCAACAGTTTGACAATACCACTCCTTTGCAGCAGCAAGCCCCAGCCCGTTCGGGCTGGGGCGATTGCTTTGTAGGACAATGTCATCAATTTAAGGCACAATCTAACCCGGATTGAGGGGAAGAGCGTATCCTTACAGTCAGATTTCACCGACCAAAGGGCAACAAAATTGCCGCCCGTCCCGCCGTAGGCTAGGGAGCGCAGCGGAATGCCGCTTGACGGCGGAGGGACGAGGCGGCAATCTCTGCCAGCCGCCATCGGCGGCAGCTTTGGTGCATAGGGGTTCCATCGTCTGTTGCCCCAATAGACTACCTGCCGACCAGACAGCGCGAAGCCCAACGGGATAGGAGGAGGGTTCTTAGGGGGGAGCGAGGCCCCGAAGCTCCCTCCTAAGCCGCCTTCTTTCCCCCATTTCTTGGCGGGACAAGAAATGGGGCCCGCCGGGAGGGCAAGAACTGATTTCCTTTATCAATCCTTACCTAAGGAAAAATCCTTAAGTTGACGCCATTGCCGTCCAGGGGAGCCAGGGAGTGGTTCCCTGGGGAAGGCAGGAGGGAAGCGTTACGTTTCCCCCTCCGGGTGATACACCCACACCTCCCGCTTCCGCCAGGGCAGATATTCCAGCACCATAATGGTCAGCACCAGCAGGGCGTAGGCGGGCAGGTAGCCGCCCTTCCCGAAGAGGCGGTATAGCACCGTCAGCGGGGAGTCAGGGGAATCCCCCAGCAGGAAGAAGTAATTGGTGTGCCACCGCTTATCCAGCCAGTACAGGGGCGGCACCACCGCCGCCAGAAAGACCAGCGGCTTCCACATGGCCCGCATCCGGGGCCGCAGCGTTCCGTCCAGCAGCTGCCAGAGGGGGAACAGGAGCAGTCCGGCGTGGGTCAGGAAGCCGGTCAGATTCATGAAGTTCCATTGTGGGTACATATTCCAGTTGGGGAACAGCAGCGCACACAGCGCCCCGGCCCAGCACAGGCTGTACAAGGTCTGCCCCACCCAGTCCCAACGAGTGTAGGCGAAGAGCAGGCACAGGAAGGGCGCCATCTCACACAGCTGCAGAGGCAGATGATGGGCGGTCAGGTGGCCGGTGACGGCCAGGATGCAGTATTCCACTACGATGTTGCCGCACATCAGCCAGGCCAGCACCCGGCTGAGCCGCTGCTGTTCCTGCCGGTTCCGGCCCGCATAGTAAAAGGAGAGCAGCACGATGCCCAGGGCGATGCCGCCCAGCCAGACCAGGTGGACGGGGCTGAAATGGGCGAAGCCCACCTCGTCTGGCAGGTCGGATTCATAGGTGAAAAAGTACATATCGCTTATGCGTGCAGGTAGTCCTGCACCGCTACCACCTTATCCACCACGATGATGAGCCACGCCTCCCGGGAATGGGGCCAGTGCCGGGTGACAGGCCACATATGGGAGAGGATGATGTTCTTCTCCTTCTCCGTCAGGGGCACCAGCGCTTCGGCGTTGTGCTCCGCCATCTCCGGGTGGGTGATGGCCAGGGGCGGATGCACCACCTTATGCCAGCCCTCCCAGTGGCCGTTGTCCAGGAACAGGTCATGGAGCAACCCCGCCCTGGCGCAGACGTCGGCGTCCAGGTGGAGCCGCACGGCCAGGTAAAACGCCTGCTCCGCCACCCGGAGGGAGTGCTCATACCGATTGACGTGGCGGTGATGGCGCAGCCTCCGCAGCTGCTGAACCTCCGGCAAGGCCAGCAGCGGCTGGCTGACTTCTTCAAAACTCATAGGCTGCCTCCTTTTGAGTTAAATGGCGGAGAAACATTATCAACGTTAAGAGACGATTTATCTTTTACTGAGGGGAGAAGCGTGACCGTACAGGCAGATTTCAGCGACCGAAGGATAACAAAAATGACATCCGTCCTAGGCATAAAGAGCGCAGCGGCGCCCCACACCTTTGTTACGACCCTGTCAGCGCCGAACTGGCAAACAGGATATACCGGCAATTATAGTAATACCCATTTTCCAGCGCATAATCCACCGCATCGTCGTCGGTCAGCTCCTCCGCGCCGCCTTCGCCGTAGAGGAAGTCCTGCAGCGCCTCGCCGTACAGGCTGAAGGTGAAGGTGGACTCCAGGCCGCTGCGGTTGCTGCCCACATAGGCCATGTCGGACAGGTCCATGCCGTCCAGCGTTTCCGTCAGCTCAGCCAGGGCCTCCTCGCCAACGGTGACACCCTCCGCCTCGGCCATGTTCTTGACGGTGGCGTACTGGGTGCAGTAGCTCTCCGCCATCTCCGCAAAGACATCGGCATAGGTCATATCATCGGAGTAGGCGTCGGTCACGTCAAAGCTGCCATAATAATAGGTGTACATGGCGGAATAATAGGTCTCGTTGTAGCACAGGAAGTACAGGAACGCGCCGGCGGGCACCTCGGTGCCGTCCACCGTCATGACAGTGGTGTCGTTGGTCAGCACGCCGTCAGTCAGGTAGGAGGCGGCGTCCTCCAGGAAGGCCTCCGGCACCACAGCCAGCAGGGCTTCCTCCAGTTCCTCCTCGGTGACGGTTTCCACCTCGGCGGTGGTGCTGGAATCGTCAGCGTCGGCCTCTGCCTCGCTCTCCGTGGTCAGGGAGTCGTTCACCTCGTCCAGGTCGGCCTGGAGGGCAACCAGCTTTTCAAAGACGGCCACATAGTCCACCTCGTCCAGCACGTCAGAGCGCTCCACGTTGGCGCTTTCCAGGGCTTCACTGAGGCGGGCGTTGAACAGGTCGCTGATATACGTCTCCTTGATGGTTTCAATATCGTCCTCATCGATGGCGGCGATGTCCTCGTCAGAGACGGGCAGGCGAATGACCACGAAGTAGCCGTAGCTGGTCTCCTCGCTCATGCCGACTCCGTACTCGTCCAGGGCCAGCACCGCGTCGGAGAAGCCGTCCACCAGGGAGCTGTCCGGCGTCACCAGAAATTCGTCGGTATTGCCGTCGTAGTTCAGCTCGGCCTGGGCCTCAATGAAGGCGTTCAGACGCTCCTCATCATCCGTCAGGGCGGCCAGCTCCTCATAGCAGGCCAGGGCGTCCTCATAGGAGGTGTCCTCCGCCGTCACGCTGGAGCCAGTGCTGGCGTCAGTGCTGCTGGAGGAGGCTTCCGCAGAGGAGGCGGAGGCTGCGTCGTCGCTTCCGCCGCAGGCGGCCAGGGAGCAGACCATGGCCAGCGCCAGAAGCAGGGTCAAACAGTTCTTTCTTTTCATAATGATTTTCAGATCCTTCCAGGGTGGGGGCTCAGAGCAAAACATCTTTCCCCAAATATCCGATACTATAGTATCATCTTTTATCCCGGAATGCAAGCCGTTCCGGAAACTTTCCCGCCGCGCCGGGGATGGGGCGGCTCCGCCCGTTTTTTCCTTCGGGGCGCGTTGAATTTCGGCGTTGTATACAAAGAAATCCCTCGGAAAGACGGCTCAAATCACCAAAAAAAGGCTTGTCAAATTATTCACAATGGGGTACAATAAGAGCGTAAACTTGATACCCAAAAATTTTAGGAGGTATATCACAATGGCTGTTAAAGTTGCTATTAATGGTTTTGGTCGTATCGGCCGTCTGGCGTTCCGTCAGATGTTCGGTGCTGAGGGCTATGAGGTCGTCGCTATCAACGACCTGACTTCCCCCAAGATGCTGGCTCACCTGCTGAAGTATGACTCCACGCAGGGCAAGTACGCTCTGGCTGACACCGTCTCCGCTACCGACAACTCCATCATCGTGGACGGCAAGGAGATCACCATCTATGCCAAGGCTAACGCCGCTGAGCTGCCCTGGGGCGAGCTGGGTGTTGACGTGGTGCTGGAGTGCACCGGCTTCTACACCAGCAAGGCCAAGGCTCAGGCCCACATCGACGCCGGCGCCCGCAAGGTCGTTATCTCCGCTCCTGCCGGCAACGACCTGCCCACCATCGTTTACAACGTCAACCATGAGACCCTGAAGCCCGAGGACACCATCATCTCCGCCGCTTCCTGCACCACCAACTGCCTGGCTCCCATGGCGAAGGCTCTGAACGACTGCGCCCCCATCAAGTCCGGCATTATGTGCACCATCCACGCTTACACCGGCGACCAGATGACTCTGGACGGCCCCCAGCGTAAGGGCGACCTGCGCCGCTCCCGCGCTGCCGCTGTCAACATCGTGCCCAACAGCACCGGCGCTGCCAAGGCCATCGGCCTGGTCATCCCCGAGCTGAACGGCAAGCTGATCGGCTCCGCCCAGCGTGTTCCCACCCCCACCGGCTCCACTACCATCCTGACCGCCATCGTGGAGGGCACCCCCACCAAGGAAGAGATCAACGCTCAGATGAAGGCTGAGGCCACCGAGTCCTTCGGCTACAACACCGATGAGATCGTCTCCTCCGACATCGTCGGTATGCGTTACGGCTCCCTGTTCGATGCCACCCAGACCATGGTCATCAATCTGGACAACGGCACCTCTGAGGTTCAGGTCGTCTCCTGGTATGACAACGAGAACTCCTATACCTCTCAGATGGTCCGCACCATCAAGTACTTCTCCGAGCTGGGCTAATGCCTTAGCTTGTTGAATACCTGAACAGGTTTCGAGGCAAAGTGCAGCCCCACGTCGAAAGACGTGGGGCTGTTGATTGCATTGGACTAAAAAAACGTGCCACTGGCACGTTTTTTACCCCAACCTCTCAGATGGTCCGCACCATCAAGTACTTCTCCGAGCTGGGCTAATGCCTTAGCTTGTTGAATACCTGAACAGGGTTCGAGGCAATGCACGCCCCCGCTTCTTCGGAAGCGGGGGCGTTTTTTCTGCTGCGGGCAGGCTGGGGCGGTGCGCCCCCGTTCCGCGGAAAAGCCCCCAGGCACGGCAAGCCGCGCCTGGGGGCGTCCTTACGCAGGGGATAGTTGATTCCGTCCGGCGGTTTGCCCTACTCCATCATCAGGAACAGGGCGGTCAGCACTGCGGCGGCCACCAGGTAGACCGCGCCGGGCAGCAGCAGGAAGGAGGAGGCGCTGTTCTTCCGCTTTTCCTTCCGCTTCTCCTGCCGCTCCGCCTTGTAGTCATAGTAACTCTGCTTTTTCTGCTCCCGGGCGGCCTTGGACCACTTCCGCTGGAAGGTGCGGCCCAGGAACCTGGCCGCGTCGAAGCCGCCGAAGGAGTCGATCCAGACCAGGATGCCCAGCCCGCCCCACAGCACGGCGGCGGCGAAGCAGGCGTTGGACCAGGAGAGCAGCCGCCCCAGGACGCTGTCCTCCTGGAAGGACATCTGCCAGAAGGCTATCGGCACGATGGCGACGCAGCCGACCCCGAAGGAAATCAGGTCGCGCTTCCAGTTAGCCATTGGCAATCTCCACCTGGTAGCGCTCAAATTCCGCCTGGTTGCAGCTGACGAAGTGGCCGGGGAGGATCTCCCGCAGGGTGGGCTGCTCCTCGCCATAGTCATGGTCCAGGGTGGGGTTGTACTTCACCCGCCGTCTGCGCTGCTCATAATGGGGGTCAGGCAGAGGGATGGCGGACAGCAGGCTCTTGGTGTAGGGGTGCAGGGGATGGCGGAACAGCTCGTCGGAGTCCGCCAGCTCCACCATCTTGCCGAAGTACATGACGCCGATGCGGTCGGAGAAGTACTTCACCACGGACAGGTCGTGGGCGATGAACATGATGGTCAGCCCCATCTGCTCCCGCAGGTCGTTCAGCAGGTTGATGACCTGGGCCTGAATGGACACGTCCAGGGCGGAGATAGGCTCGTCAGCGATAATCAGCTCCGGGTTCATAATCAGCGCCCGGGCGATGCCGATACGCTGGCGCTGTCCGCCGGAGAACTCATGGGGATAGCGCTCCGCGTGCTCCCGCACCAGGCCCACGGTCTCCAGCATTTCGTACACCCGCTCCTGGATATACTTCTTGTCCTTGACGCCCTGAATGACCAGGCCCTCCGCGATGATTTCGCTGACCGTCATACGGGGGTCCAGGGAGGCCACCGGGTCCTGGTAAATCATCTGAATCTGGGTGACCAGCCGGGTGGGGACCGCCTTCAGCTCCTTATCCAGTTCAGCCTTCAATTCCGCAGAGCGTTCCGGCTGGGCGGCGATTTTCTGGGCGTACTCCTCCTTCAGCTCCTGGGTGCGGCGGGCGTGATACTTCTTGTCGCAGTTCTTCTGGTCGTCCTTGGCCTTGGCGATTTCTTCCTTCTGCTGGGCCACAAAGGCGTCCTGCTCCTGCTTAAGCCGGGCCTCCTCCGCCGGGTCGCCGCCCTGGGCTTTCAGGGCTTTCAGCTGCTCAGCGGTCTCCTTTTTCTTCGCCTTGATGGCGTCGGTGTACTCCCGGGTGCCTGCGCAGATGCGCTGGCCCTTGAACCAGACGTTGCCGCCGGTGCAGTTGTACAGCTTGATGATGGAACGGCCCGTGGTGGTCTTGCCGCAGCCGGACTCGCCCACCAGGCCAAAGACCTCGCCCTTTTTGATTTCAAAGCTGACGTCGTCCACCGCCTTGAAGTCGTTCTTGCCGAAGTACTGCTTGAGGTGTTCCACCCTCAGAAGGACTTCCTGATTACGTTCTGTCATTCTGCCGGGCCTCCTCTTCCAGTTTTTTCATGCGCGCAATGCGCTCTGTGACGATGTGGGGGACCTCTACCTTGGGGGCCTTGGGGTGCAGCAGCCAGGTGGCGGCCCAGTGGGTCTCTGACAGCTCAAACTGGGGAGGCTGCTCTTCAAAGTCAATGGCCAGGGCGTACTTGTTCCGGGCGGCGAAGGCGTCGCCCTTGGGGGGATAAATCATGTTAGGCGGCGTGCCGGGGATGGACTCCAGTCGCTCCGAGGTGTCCAGGTCGGGCATGGAGCTGAGCAGCGCCCAGGTGTAGGGGTGGGCCGGTTCATAGAACACGTCCTCCACGGTGCCGTACTCCACCAGCTTGCCGGCGTACATCACCGCCACCTTGTCCGCAATGTTGGCCACCACGCCCAGGTCGTGGGTGATGAAGATGACGGTCAGGTTCCGCTTCCGTTTCAGGTCGTTAATTAACTCCAAAATCTGAGCTTGAATGGTCACGTCCAGGGCGGTGGTGGGCTCGTCGCAAATCAGCACGTCCAGATTGGCCGCCATGGCGATGGCGATGACGATACGCTGGCGCATACCGCCGGAGAACTCGAAGGGATACTGCTCAAACCGCTTCCGGGGTTCGGCGATGCCCACGTCCTCCATGATGCGGATGGCCTTGTCATAGGCCTGCTGCTTGGTGACCTTGGTCACCATAGCGTCCCCCTGCTCCTCCAGCCAGGTAACCATGTTGCGGGCGTCCTGGTCAAAGTCGTGCTGGGGAAAGGAGCGAATCTGCTCCTGATAGTCGCTTTGCAGCTCCTCCATGGCCAGCAGCATGGTGTTTTGGGTCAATTCCAAATCCACCAGCACGGCGGGGATCACCTTGGGAACGTCGGCCTTGCGCTGGATGTCCTTCTCGTACTTGGCGGTCTCCTTCTCCACCCGTTTCAGCTCCTTGGCGTTGCCGGGGATGCCCTTGGTGTACCGCTTTAAGGAGTAGGCCATGGTGGAGCCGAAGGTGTGGGCGGCGGAGTCCTTAATGGTGGGCAACGGGTCGATGGAGGCGGCTACCGCCTTGCTCATCTCGTCCACAGCCTTTTTGCAGGCCGCAGTGTCCAGCGTCTCCGCCCGGAAAAGGGGCAGATACTGCTCCAGCAGGGCCAGCACCTTTTGCTTCTTGGGGAGGTACTCCTCCGCGCTGTGGCGCATGGCCTGGGAGACTGCTTTCACCAGCTCGCCGGAGTAATCCTCATTGGCGGAAGCGCGCAGCTTCTGATTCCAGCCCTTTACGTCATCTGGGTCAAAGGCGGGTACCCCGCCGTTCAGTTGGGCGTGGGCGATGGCGTAATAATCCGGCTCCTCCCGGCTGACCGCCTCCTGGAGCAGCTGCTCCAGCTGGCTCACCGTCTCGGGGAGGCCGTTTTTCAGCTGCTCCACCGTCGCCGTATCCGGCAGCAGGTAGGGGTTCTTGGAGCCGTCCACCCGCTCTTTCAGGTACTTGACTTCCTCCTCCAGCAGGGCGGAGTCCTGCTTCTTGGCGGCCACTGCCACCTGCTCGCAGGAGAAGACGGCGGATTCCGCATAGTCCCTGGCGTTGCGGTAGTCCACCCGCAGCTTGCTGCCGATGGGCACCAGCTTGGTCAGAACGCCGATGATGCGGTCCACCTCTCCGCCGGGGATACCGGCGGCCTTCATGGCGCTGCTGAGCTGCTTCACCTTGCCGTCAAAGTTCTTCTTGCCGTGCTTGTGGGCCGTCTTGCCGTTGATTAAGGTGGCCTCGGTCATCTGCTTGCCGATGCGCATGATGGGGTCCAGGCTGCTCAGCGGGTCCTGATAAATCATGGACAGGCGGTTGCCCCGGAGCTGGTTGAACTCCTCCTCGGACAGCTTCAGCAGGTCCATACCGTCATAGATGATTTCGCCGCCCTCAATGATGCTGTTCTTGGCCAGAATGCCCAGGATGGCCTTGGCCGTCACCGATTTGCCGGAGCCGGACTCGCCCACGATGGCAAGGGTCTCGCCCTTGTTGACGCTGAAGCTGATGTCCCGCACGGCCTTCACGGTGCCGCTGTTGGTGCGGAAGGAAAT
The DNA here is from genome assembly GCA_020860385.1 of Clostridiales bacterium. Lineage (GTDB taxonomy): Bacteria > Bacillota > Clostridia > Oscillospirales > Oscillospiraceae > Onthomonas. Next base: position 32,338 of record JAJBUK010000078.1, on the reverse strand, counting down.
GCGCAGGTTGCGCACGTCTAAAATTTTCTGTGCCATGTCCTCTCAGCCTCCCTTATTCATCTGCGCCCCGGAGGGACGGGTTGAAGGCATCCCGCAGGCCGTTGCCAAAGATGTTGAAGCAAATCAGCAGGATGGAAATGAACGCTGCCGGGAAGAAGATGCAGTGGGGATAGGTGGACAGGGTGGACTGGCCGTTGTTCAGCATGGTGCCCACGCTGGTCAGGGTGCTGGATTGCAGGTTGACGATGCCCAGGTAGGTCATGTTCGCCTCGGTGAAGATAACGCTGGGGATGGACAGGACGGAGGTGGTGATGATGAATCCGGCGGCGTTGGGCAGGATGTGCCGGAAGATGAGCCGGCTGTCCTTGGCACCCAGGGTGCGGGCGGCCAGGACGTACTCCTGCCCCTTGAACCGGTAGAACTGGGCGCGCACCGTAGAGGACGTGCCTATCCAGTTGAAGAAGATGAAGCAGAAGAACAGCGTCACCACAGGCCCAACCTTCTGGGCAAAGTAGATTTGGAACAGGGACATAAACACCACGGTGGGCACCTCGTACAGGATGTCCTTGATGCGCTCCATCAGCAGGTCGAAGGTGCCGCCATAGTAGCCCTCCAGGGAGCCGATGACAATGCCGATTACCAGGGACACCGATGCCACCAGTACGCTCAGCACCAGGGACAGCCGGGCGCCCAGAGCCAGACGGGCGCAGATGTCATAGCCGAAGTTGTCCGCGCCGAAGATGAAGGAGGCGTAGACGCCGTGCTGATAATAGAACCACTCGGAGTACAGCACCCGGCACTGATACTGGCTGCCGTTCATCTTGCTGATGTAGTAGGCGTAGCCGTCCTCGCTGTCCTCATCGGTCAGGTAGATGTTTTGCAGGTTGCCGTCCGCGTCCCGCTGGGCCACGCCCTTGGAGTTGTGGAGGTACCAGGCGTTGGGGTCGTTCTTATAGGCCTGATTCTCCACCTGGTCGGTGTCCACCACGGGGTAGAACAGCTGAATGCCCGTCTCTTCTTCGTAGGCCAGGGCGGCCTCGTACTCGGAGGCGGTCAGCAGCACCGTCACATAGCCCACCTTGGCGTAGGAGTCCAGCCGCACGTCATAGTAGGTGACTTCGCGGCCCGCGTCCACGGTGGCGGTGTAAACGTCGTACACCTCCACGATGGCGCCGGGGATGGCGCTGTAATAGTCATAGGTCTGCTGATTCATGGTCTGGTCGGAGCAGCCGTCCCAGAATTTGATACCCAAATCCACGAACAGCTCGTTCTTGGGCAGGGAGTAGGAGTAGTAGCCGTCATAGCTGTTGGCTCCGTAGGGGGAGACGATGGGGGCGATGATGGCGTAGAGGGCCAAAATCACAATGATGACGGCGCAGATAACGCTGCCCCGGTTCCGGCTGAACCGGTGGAGGGCGTCCCGGAAGAAGCCCACAGGCTTGGTCTCCAGCTTTTTGTCATGGAGGCGCTCCTGGTCCTGGACGAGGACGAAGCCGCTGTCGTCCATGTCCATATAGGACTCAAATTGCTCTGGCTTATAGCTCATTGTTCTTGCCTCCTCCCATACGGATTCTGGGGTCGATGATGCCATAGCTCAGGTCGAACAGCAGCTCGGACACCAGGCCGATGGCCACATAGAACATACTGATGCACATGAACACAGAGTAGTCCTTCAGGTTGATGGACTGGAGATAGGTCTTGCCGATGCCCGGCACGGAGAAAATCTGCTCAATAATCATGGAGCCGGAGACCACATAAATCACGTCCGCCATGAAGGTGGGCAGCAGCGGCACCATGGAGTTGCGCAGGGCGTGGCGGATGGTGGCCTGGCGGTAGCTCAGGCCCTTGGTACGGGCCAGCAGCATATAGTCGCTGGTCAGCGTCTCTGTCAACTCCGCACGCACCAGACGCATATCTCCGGCGATGGTGCCGAAGCTCATGGCCAGGATGGGCATGACCGCCGAGCGGAGCATGGACAGGGAGAAGTAATCCGTACCGCCGTCCATAACCAGGGGGAACCAGCCCAGCTTGAAGCCCACATAGTATTGCAGCAGGAAAGCGTATACGAAGGCGGGCACAGAGATGAAGAACATGATGAACACGTTCAGCACCTGGTCCTGCCACTTGTTCTTGAAGATAGCGGCGACGATGCCGAAGATGACGCCCAGCGGGATGGAAATGACGATGGACACCACGTTGATGTAGACGGTGGCCGGCAGCTTCCCGGCCAGGTACTCGGTCACGGACTGAAGATAGGTGCCCACGGTGGTGCAGAAGCCCCAGTTCCACTCGGTGAACACGTTCTTCAGGAAGATGCCGTACTGTACCATGATAGGTTTATTGTAGCCCCAGGCCTCGCGCATATCCTTCACGGCCTGGTCATATCCGCCCTGGACGGCCTGCACCTGGTTGGGCAGCATACGAATCAGCACAAACAGCATGGTCATGATGATGAAACCGCTGACCAGCATCAGGGCGATTCTTTTCACGATATATTTTGCCATGGTTTCTCCCCTTTCACGAGGGCTGACGCGCCTTACTTGTTCTGGCCGCAGACTCCATTCTGCAAATTTTGCGGCCAGAATGCGGAGCGGGCGGGAGCAGGAACCCTGCCCCCGCCCGCCTGTTTACAGCAAGGTGACGATTAGTAAGTCAGCTGGTTGTTCTGCGAAGCGCAGTAATCCGCCCACTCGGCGTCGTCCATCGTGTAGGTCATCATACGGATGCCGCCGAAGCCCACCAGGGAGTTGACATAGGTGTCGGAGCCAAGGACAATGCGCTGAGAGTACATGACAGCATCATTCAGGTAGGCCAGAGGCGCCATGCCGTAATACTCCAGAATGCCCTTCTCCATGCCGGCCAGAATCTGGTTGCGGGTGTCGGAATCGGCGGTGGCATAGGTGCCCTCCACCAGCTCCTTGTACCAGTCATAGGCGCTCATGGTCAGCTCTTCGCCGTTGACGGTGATGGTAATCTGCTCGGAGGTGCCGTCATAGCCATAGACCAGGTTGTAGGTGGGATCCGTGTAGCACTGCATCATGGCGTAGGGGTTCATGTCCTCGCCGCCCCAGGCGGTGAAGGCGATGTCGCACAGACCGGCCATGCAGTTGTTGTAGTAGTCCTCATCCACCAGGAGGTTGATGGTGATCTTGCCCTCCAGGGAGGTGCCGACGGTGGCGGCTTCAATGGAGGACTGGAGGAAGTTGACGCGGTTCTGGTTGTTCTCGGTATCGGAATAGACGTGATAGTCCAGCTCGATGCGGTCGCCCTCGCTCATCAGGCCGGACTCAATGGCCTGGGCATAGGCGGACTCGAACAGTTCAGCGGCAGCCTCCTTGTCGTAGCCGGTGATCTGGCTCTCCTCTTCCACGCCGTACAGCTCGCACAGAGCCTGGATGGCGTACTCGCTGTTGCGGTACAGCTCGCCGGTGTCGGGGTCGCAGACGTACACATAGTCAATCAGGCCATAGCCCGCATCAGAGCCGGCCAGGCACTGGGTCACGAAGGACTGACGGTCCAGGGACAGGGAAATGGCCTCACGGAAGTCCTTGATGGACAGGATGGAGTGGTTCACGCCGTCGGCATCCTCAGCCTTCAGGCTCTCCTCGTCGGTGTTGAAGGTAAACACATAGGCGAAGGTGGTGGGAGCGTAGTAGATATAGTCGCTGTTGGCGTAGGTCTCCATGTCGGTGGTGCCGACGCTGTACTCATCCAGATTGCCCTGGAGGAACAGGGACAGGCTGGTGGCAGGCTCGTCGATATACTGGACATAGATGTCGGTGGTCTGATACTGGCCCTCGTGGTTGCCGTCGGTGTAGCCGTACCAGTTCTCGTTCTTGGTCAGGCGCATTTCCTTATCCGCCTGATAGGATTCGATCTTGTAGGGGCCATAGGACATATAGCTGTCGGCAGTGGTGCCATAGGAGGACTTCACGATGTCGCCGGTCTGGGTCTTGCAGGCCTCATACAGTTCCTCGTTCACCAGGCCAATCTGCATGGAGTAGCAGATGTAGAACTCGGTGGTGGGGTTGGTCAGGATGAAGGTCAGGGAGTAGTCGTCATTCTTGATAACGCCCACGTCATCCCAGCTGGCGGCCTCGATGGCCTCGCCTACATAGACGTAATCGGGCAGGTCGGAGGTGTAGTAGTTCACCAGGTAGTCATAAATCTCGGCAGCGGAGATATAGTCGCCGTCCTCGCCCTCTTCCACGGCCTCGTCGCGGATCTGAGTCTCGTCGGTGATGTCCACAATGGTGGAGCCGTCCTCAGCGGTGACAGCCCAGAAGTTGTAGATGTCTACGCCGAAGTTGGTGTAGCCGTCAGCCTCGGCCTCTTCAATGCTGGTATAGCCCAGGTCGGCCAGGGAGGTGGTGTAGCCCATCTCGCCCACCTTATCGCTGTTGTAATAGTTATAGGCGTTGGCCAGGCCCACAGTGCCCTCATAGAAGGAGGAGGCGCGGTAGTTCTTCATCTCAGGGTTCAGGAACTGCTGCAGGGTGTAGATGTAATCATCAGCGGTGATGGGGGTGCCGTCCTCCCAGCACATGGCCTCGTTCAGGGTGATGGTCCAGGCATAGCCCTCGGTGGCGTCGGCGGGGACGCCGTAGGTCTCGTTGCCGGCATAGTCGGCGGTCACGTCCTCAGGCATGGCGGAAGCCGCTTCGCAGACGATGTCATAGCCGTCCTGGGCGTCGTTGATGACGAAGTCATAAAAGTAGACCATGGTGTAGGTCTGGACGTCGCTCTCGACCTCGTTCTGCCAGTCCGTGGGGGATCAGGTGGAGGGGGCGCTGGTGGAGTAGCTGTAGGTGTAGCTGCCGCTCTCTGCCACCTCGGCAGTGGTGCCGCTGCCGCTGGCGTCGGAGCTGCTGCTCTCGTCGCTGGAGGAGCTGCCTCCGCTGGTGGTGCCGCTGTCGCTGTCGCTGCTGCCGCCGCAGGCGGTCAGGCTAAACACCATGGCCAGCGCCAGCATCAGGGCGAGCATCCTTTTCATTTTCTTCATTTGCTGATGACTCCTTTTCTTTATTTGGAACCCACCCCTATTCGCGCAGAAACTCCATTCAAACTGCGGTATGCCTCCCTGCCTGGGGTACCCCAGGCAGGGAAATGCGTATACGCATTTCCCTCGCGCGTCCGCTGCAAAGCAAGAATAAATTCCATACACTTTATTATACTACCCCGTTACCATTTGTCAAGGTTAAATTGCATTTTCGCCTTTTTTCACTTGCAGAATGCCATTTTTTGTCACAGACCCGTCTTTTTCTTCCGAAAGACCGCTGTTTCGGGGCTTTTCCGGCCAGACCGGGCGTTTTGCCCCCGGAACGGGGCGGCCTTGCAAGGCTATCCGCCGGTGGCGGTCACTTTCCTCAGGGCAGAGACACATCTCCTGTTTCTTTTGCCAGAACCCGGGCTGGATTCTTCTCTCTTTTGCGGATTTTTCGCATTTTTGGTTCACAATTTCGCAACAAATACAGGGGCCGCTTCCGCGGCCCCTGTGGACGGTCATGCAGGATTTGAAATTTTTCCTTCATTTTCGGCCGTCTGCGACGGCTTAGGGAAGCACACCGTCATCTCGGTGCCCTCTCCCACCTGGCTCTCCAGGTCGATGGCGGCGTTGTGGAGCAGGGCGATGTGCTTCACGATGGCAAGGCCCAGCCCGGTGCCGCCGGTGGCCTTGCTCCGGCTCTTGTCCACCCGGTAGAACCGCTCGAACACCCGGCTCTGGGCCTCCTTGGGGATGCCGATGCCGCTGTCCCGCACCTGGAGGAACGGCTGGCCCTCCCGCAGCCCGGTGGTCAGAAGCACCCGGCCGCCGGGACGGTTATAGCGCACAGCGTTCTCCACCAGGTTGTCGCACAGTTCCTCCAGGAGGTTCTGCACCCCGGACACCGTCACCGATTCCCCGGCCACGGAGATGGTGACGTAGGCCCGCTGGGCCCGTACCCGCAGCCGCTCCGCGCTGGCCTGGGCCACCGCCTGCAAGTCCACCGGCTCCATCTCCGGCGGGTCCTCCGTCTGCAAAGCGCCGCTGTCCAGCTCGGTGAGCTTGATAATATCAGACACCAGGGCGATCATCCGGGCGGATTCCTTCTGAATCTGGGCGGCGAAGGAGGGAATGTCCTCCTGGCTCACCATGCCGCTGGCCATCAGCTCCGCATAGCCGGAGATGCTGGTCAGGGGGGTTTTCAATTCATGGCTGACGTTGGCGGTGAACTCCTGGCGGATTTTCTCATGGTTCTCCCGCAGCACCCGGTCCTCCATCAGGGTCTTGCCCAGGGGGGCCAGCTCCGGGTAAGGGACGTGGTCCTCCACGTCGTCCAGATGCCTGCCCATCTCCACGATGGGGTCCACCAGGGAGCGGGTCAGCCGCCGGGACACCCAGACGGAAATCAGCGTCATCACCGCCAGGGCCAACAGCAGCCAGGGCAGCGCCTGCAAAAACACGCTGTAAATGCTGGCCACGTCCAGGGAGACCCGCAGCACGTTGCCGTCGCTCAGCAGCACCGCCTCATAGAAGGTGCGCTGGGACAGGGTGGAGGACATCCGCTCTGAGGAGCCGCTGCCGTTGGCCAGGGCCTCCTCCACCTCCGGCCGGAGGGAGTGATTCTCCAGCGTACCCTCCGCCACGCTGTCATAGAGGACGCTGCCCTCCGGGTCGATGAGGGTCAGGCGAATCTCTGCGTCGGCACAGGCCTGGTCAAAGGTGTCCGGAGACTGCTCATAGGCCACGGCGTAGGCCCGCACCAGCTGCTCCGCGTCCTCCCACACCTGAATGGTGAAGGCCCGGTAGTACAGCAGGGAGGCCGTCAGCGCCGCCAACAGCATGGCAATCAGCGCGGTGAGGAACAGGCGGTAGTTGACCTTGCGTGCCATACCCATCACCTGCCCTGTCCGGCGCTCTCCCGGTCGGTGAGGATATAGCCCACCTTCCGCAGCGTCTGAATGTACTGCCCCGCGTCCCCCAGCTTCTGGCGGAGGGAGCGGATGTGCATATCCACCGTCCGGCTCTCCACCGAATACTCGCTGCGCCACACCCGGTCCATCATATCGTCCCGGGTGATGGCCGTCTCCGGGGACTGGAGGAACAGCCGCAGAAGCTCGTACTCCTTCAGGGTCAGCTCTACGGGGCGGCCGTCCACCGTCACCTGATGGCGCTCCTCCTGCATGGCGATGGGGCCGAAGGACAGTTCCTTCTCCCGCTGCTCCTGCCCTGTCCGGCGCAGCAGCGCCTTCACCCGGGAGAGAAACTCCATAATGCCGAAGGGCTTGGTCAGGTAGTCGTCCGCGCCGCCGTCCAGGCCCTGGACGATGTCCACCTCGCTGCCCTTGGCCGTCACCATCATCACCGGTATCTTCCGGGTGGCGTGGTTCTCCCGGAGGCGCTGCAAAATCATCAAGCCGTCCAGGTCGGGCAGCATTACGTCCAGTATCACCAGCTCCGGCAGGGCTGTTTCCAGCCCCCGGAAGAAGGCCGCCCCATCGTGATAGATGGCGGCCTCCAGGCCGCTGGAGCGCAGGGCGTATTGCTCTAATGCGGCGATGCTTTCGTCGTCTTCTACTATGGCTATCATATAGATACTCCTTTTAGTGGTTAGTGAGTCGGGGGTAGTGACCTCTCTGTCTCCCGTTTCAGGGCAATGGCAGCAGCCTAAGATGTAATCTATCCTGGGTTGAGGAGAATAACGCAGCTGTACAGTCAGATTTCAGCGACCAAAGGATGACAAAATTGACGCCCGTCCCGCCAACGGCAGGGACGTGGGCGGCAATCTCTGCCAGCCGCCATCGGCGGCAGCTTTGGTGCGTATCAAGTCACTTCGTCTCTAACGAGATAGACCACTTAATGGGCTGGACAGCGCGAAGCCCCAGGATAATAGGAGGAGGGTTCTTAGGGAGGAGCGAGGCCCCGAAGCTCCGCCCTGAGCCGCCCTCTTTCCCCCCTTTCTCGGCGGAGCGAGAAAGGGGGCCCGCCGGGAGGGCAAAACCTAATCTATACATACAACTTTATCTAAGGAGGAATTCTTCCCTCTATATTTTATAAAATCAATCGTCCCCCGTCAAGCCGAACTGCTCCCGATATTGGTTATACCTATCCATGAAGTTCTCCCTGGCCCGGGCCTCCTCCCGGTAGGCGTGGCGCTGGAAGGAGTCCTGCTGCACCTCTATCATGTCGATGGCGATGTTGGCGCAGTGACCGGAGACCCGCTGCAAGTCCGTCAGCAGGTCGCCCAGGCGGATACCCGCCTGAACGGAGCAGGCGCCTGCCTGAAGCCGCGCCACATGATGCTCCTTGCACTCCTTCACGATGTCGTTCACCACCAGGTTCAGCAGCGGGATTTCCTTCGCCTTCTTGTAGTCCGTCTCCGCGAAGGCGGCGATGGTGCGGTCCAGCACCTCCTGCACCGCGTTCTCCAGCACCCGCAGCTCCTCCTGAGCCTCCGGGGAGAAGGTCAGCTCGCTCTTCCGCAGGGCGGCGGCCGCCAGCTTGATGTTTACGGCGTAGTCGCCAATGCGCTCCCAGTCGCTGATGGCGTGGAACAGGAAGCTGACCGTGTGGCTGTCCTCCACATTCATGCTGCGGCTGGACAGCTTCACCAGATAGGTGCCGATTTTGTCCTCATACAGGTCGATGGAGGCCTCTTTCTCGCTGACGGAGGCGGCAAGCTCCTCGTCCCAGCGCTCCACCAGGGACAGGGATTGCAGGAAGCCCTGCCGGGCCAGCTCCGCCATGTCCTTGGCCAGGGTCTGGCCCCGCTCCAGGGCCAGGGCCGGGGTGTTCAGGAACCGCTCATCCAGCAACTGGAACTCGTCCGTCTCCTCATCCTCCGGCACCGTCAGGTAGGCCAGCTTCTCCAGCCCCTTGGTGAAGGGCAGCATACACACCGTCGCTGTCACGTTGAACACCGTATGCACCAGGGCGATGCCCGCCTTGTCGATGCCGCTGTCAATGAAGGAGAAGTGGAAAATGGCGTTCAGGGCGTAAAAGATAATCAGGAAGCCCACCGAGCCGATGACGTTGAAGTACAGATGCACCAGCGCCGCCCGGCGGGCGTTCTTGTTGGCCCCCACGCTGGAGATCATGGCGGTGACGGTGGTGCCGATGTTCTGGCCCATGATGATGGGGATGGCGCTGCCGTAGGTCACAGCCCCGGTGGTGGAGAGGGCCTGCAAGATGCCCACGCTGGCAGAGGAGGACTGAATCACGGCGGTGAGCCCCGCGCCCACCAGCATACCCAGCACCGGGTTCTGGAACATGACGAACAGGTTGGTGAAGGCTTCCACCTCGCCCAGAGGCTCCACTGCGTTGGACATGGTGGTCATCCCCGTCATCAGGATGGCGAAGCCCAGCAAAATCACGCCGATGTTCCGCTTCTTCTCGGAGCCTGTCATATACAGCACAATGCCAATAAAGGCCAGAATGGGGGAGAAGTTGGCAGGCTTCATCAGCTGCATCAGGAAGCTATCCCCCTGAATGTCGGCCAGGGACAGAATCCAGGAGGTGACGGTGGTGCCCACGTTGGCCCCCATAATCACGCCGATAGCCTGGCTCAGTTCCATAATGCCGCTGTTGACAAAGCCTACCACCATCACCGTGGTGGCGGAGGAGGACTGAATCACCGCCGTCACCACCAGGCCCAGCACCAGCCCTTTCACCGGGTTATCCGTCATGCGCCGCAAAATGCTTTGCAGCTGGCTGCCCGCCTGCTTCTCCAGGGCCTTGCCCATGATGTCCATGCCGAACAGGAACATGGCCAGGCCGCCTAACAGGGAAAATACGTTAAAAATACTCATCGCGCATCCATCCGCCTTTTCTTCGATGCTTTTTTACAGATTTTTTGTTTACAGATATATTGTACCGTCCGTATGTAAAGTTTGCGACCAGCGATGTGTTAAATTCAGGTAAAGTTATGTAAATTCTATGTAAAGGGGATGATGTGAGCTTAAAGGATGGTTTTCCTTAGGTAAGGAATGATAAAGGAACTACGTTTTTGCCCTCCGGGCGGGCCCCATTTCTCGTTCCGCCGAGAAATGGGGGAAAGAGGGCGGCTCAGGGGGAAGCTCGGGGCCTCGCTCCCCCCCTAAGAACCCCTCTCCTGTCCCGCTGGGGCTTCGCGCTGTCTGGTCTATAGGTGGTCTGTCAGGCAACAGACGAAGTAACTTTCAGGTGGTGAGACTGCCGCCGATGGCGGCTGGGAGGGATTGCCGTTCCGCCCTGCCGAAGGCGGGCGGAACGAGCAATTTTATCATCCAACGGTAGATAACATCTGCCCGAACCGTAAGGGCACAACCTCTCATCAAAAAAAGTGATAATTCATTACTTTTTTGAATTAAGGGTCATAGCGTACCCTGATAGTCAGATTTCCACGACCATCGGGCAACAAATTTGCCGCCACGTTACGCCCGCCTCCGGCAGGGCGGAACGGGAGGCAATCCCTCCCAGCCGCCATCGGCGGCAGCTTTGGTGCCTTTCAAGTTACATCGTCTCTGGCGGGATAGACCACTTGATGGTTGGACGGCGCGAAGCCCCAGCGGGATAGAGGGAGATTCTTAAGAGGGACGCACCGCGGCCCTCTTGAGCCGCCCTCTTTCCCCCATTTCTCGGCGGAACGAGAAATAGGGCCCGCCCGGAGGGCAAGAGCGTTGTTCCTTCATCCATCCTTATCTAAGGAGGTTCCACCCCTCCGCTTCCTGCGGCGGTGGAAAATCTTCATAACTTTACAATTCCTTGACCGCTTCATGGTCGCTTGCCACCCTGCCCCCTGCTAGAATGATACCGTACCCACAAGGGGAACAACAAGGCCGGCAGACAACCGGCCGCACATAGAAAGGAATACTCATTACCATGAAAAAAGTAATTGCACTGCTCATGTCTCTTGCTTTGGCCTTCTCTCTGGTTGCCTGCGGCAGCTCGAACAGCAGCAGCGGGAGCGATGACACCTCTGACGCTCAGAGCCAGTCCTCCACCGAGGAGGGCACCGAGGACGCCGGTACCGAAGAGGAAGAGAACAACACCGAGGAAGAATCCTCAAGCACCGAGGACAGCACTGAAGACGCGGGCACCGCGGACCTGTCCGGCACCGTCTCCACCAACGGCTCCACCTCCATGGAAAAGGTCATGTCCATCTTGATTGAGGCCTTTGAGGAGGAGTACCCCAACGTCACCGTCACCTATGACGCCACCGGCTCCGGCGCAGGCATCACCGCCGCCACCGAGGGCAGCGCCGACATCGGCCTGGCCAGCCGCAACCTGAAGGACGAGGAGACCGGCCTGACCGCTTATGTGGTGGCTATCGACGGTATCGCCGTCATCATCAACCCTGAGAACACCGTAGAGGACCTGACCCTGGAGCAGATCGCCGGTCTGTTCAACGGCACCATCACCAACTGGAGTGAGGTCGGCGGCGAGGACATGGAAGTCGCCGTCATCGGCCGTGAGGCCGGTTCCGGCACCCGGGACGGCTTCGAGAGCGTGGTCGGCGTCGAGGACGCCTGCGTCTACGACCAGGAACTGACCTCCACCGGATCCGTTATCACCGCTGTGGCTCAGAACCAGTACGCCATCGGCTACGCCTCCCTGTCTGAGGCCGCCGCAGACGACAGCGTGAAGGTCATCTCCGTGGACGGCATCGAGGCCACCGAGGACACCGTCAAGGACGGTAGCTACGCCATCCAGCGTAACTTCAACATGGTGGTTAACGACTCCGCCACCCTCAGCGACGCCGCCCAGGCCTTCCTGGACTTCTGCCTCAGCGCGGATGTGGCGGACTACATCTCCCAGGCGGGCGCTATCCAGCCCTGACCCCGTACCAGTACCGTAAACCGTTTCGTATAGCCCAAACGCCGGGGCGGGACTGCTCCCGCTCCGGCGTTTCAGACTTGACAAGAAAGGGTCGAACACAGTGAAACTCAGAAACACGATTGAAAAGCTGATGAATGGGCTGTTCTTCCTCTGCGGCATGGTATCCATCGCTATGGTGGCCCTCATCACCATTTACATGATCGTCAGCGGCCTGCCCGCCATCATCGAAATCGGGCCGCTGAACTTCTTCTTCGGGACGGAATGGGCCAGCACGGCCTCGGACCCCAAGTATGGCATCCTGCCCTTCATCCTGGCCTCCGTCTACGGCACCCTGGGGGCCTGCCTCATCGGCGTACCGGTGGGGCTGATGACCGCCATCTTCCTGTCCAAAATCGCCAATAAGCGGACGGCAGGGGTGGTGCGCACGGCGGTGGAGCTGCTCAGCGGCATCCCCTCCGTGGTCTACGGCCTGGTGGGCGCTATCATCCTGGTGCCCCTGATTATGAACCTGTTCTCCCTGAAAAACGGCACCTGCCTGCTGGCCGCCATTCTGGTGCTGGCAGTGATGATACTCCCCTCCATCATCAGCGTCAGTGAGACCGCCCTCTCCGCCGTACCCAAGGAGTACGAGGAGGGCAGCCTGGCCCTGGGTGCCACCGAGATGGAGACCTACTTCAAGGTCTCCCTCCCCGCCGCCAAAAGCGGCGTGGCCGCCGGTATCGTCCTGGGCATCGGCCGGGCCGTGGGCGAGGCCATGGCGGTGATGATGGTGGCAGGCAACGTGGCGAATATGCCCAGCCTGTTCAGCAGCGTCACCTTCCTGACCACCGCCATCGCCAAGGAGATGAGCTACTCCTCCGGCTTGCAGCGCCAGGCGCTGTACTCCATCGGCCTGGTGCTGTTCCTCTTCATCATGCTCATCAACACGGTGATGGGCCGCCTGCTGAAGAAAGGGGACGACGATAAGAAATGAGCGGTTCAAGAAAGGCGTGGAACAACGCCATCAAAGCCATTATCTGGGTTTGCGTCATCCTGACGGTGGCCCTGCTGGTGGGGCTCATCGGCTACATCATGGTGCGGGGGCTGCCCTACATCACTGTGGAGTTGCTGACCACCCAGCGCAGCGCCATCAACGGCACCATCGGTATCCTGCCCAACATCATCTACACCATCTACCTGATTCTGACCACCCTGGTCATCGCCCTGCCCCTGGGCATCGGCGGCGCGATTTACCTGACTGAGTACGCCAAAAACCGGAGGCTGGTGCGGATCATTGAGTTCGCCGCAGAGAGCCTGTCCGGCATCCCCTCCATCATTTATGGTTTGGTGGGCATGATGGTCTTTGTCCAGAGGCTGAAATTCGGCTCCGGCATTCTGGCCGGTTCCCTGACGCTGTCCATTATGATTCTTCCCAACATCCTGCGCACCACCCAGGAGGCGCTGAAAACGGTGCCCCAATCCTACCGGGAGGGCTCCGTGGGCCTGGGGGCCACCAAATGGCACACCATCTGGACCATCGTCCTGCCTTGCACCCTGGACGGCGTGGTGGGCGGCGCGATTCTGTCCGTGGGCAAAATCGTGGGCGAGAGCGCGGCGCTGCTCTACACCGCCGGCACCGGTTACAAGCTGGTGACCAATTACTTCCAGGCGCTGGGCACCAGCAGCGGCTCCCTGAGCGTCATGCTGTATGTGTACTATCAGGAGTACGGCGAGGTGGATTTGGCCTTCGCCATCGCCGCCATCCTGATGATTCTGGTGCTCATCATCAACTTCCTGGCAAAACTGGCAAAGACAAAGCTGAAGAAAGGGTAAGATACCGCTATGGACGAACAGAAGATGACTGATACTGCCCCCATTATGACCACCCGCAATCTGGAACTGTACTACGGCAGCTTCCAGGCGCTGAAGGGCATTGATATGAACATCGGGGAGCGGGAAATTACCGCCTTTATCGGCCCCTCCGGCTGCGGCAAGTCCACCTTCCTGAAAACCCTGAACCGGATGAACGACCTGGTGGAGGGCGTCAAGGTGACGGGCGAGGTGAAGCTCCACGGCAAAGACATTTTCGCCAAGGAGCAGGACGTGAACGAGCTGCGGCGGCAGGTGGGCATGGTCTTCCAGAAGCCCAACCCCTTCCCCATGTCCATCTATGACAACATCACCTATGGCCCCAAAATCCACGGCATCAAGAACCGGGCCAAGCTGGACGAACTGGTGGAGGAATCCCTCCGGGGCGCCGCCCTGTGGGACGAGGTGAAGGACCGCCTGAAAAAGTCCGCTCTGGGCCTCTCCGGCGGCCAGCAGCAGCGGCTGTGCATCGCCCGGGCCCTGGCTGTCAAGCCGGAGATTCTGCTGATGGACGAGCCTACCTCCGCCCTGGACCCCGGCTCCACCATGAAAATCGAATCGCTGATGAGCGAACTGAAAAAGAACTACACTGTGGTCATCGTCACCCACAATATGCAGCAGGCCGCCCGTATCAGCGATAAGTGCGCCTTCTTTCTGCTGGGCGAACTGGTGGAGATGGGCGATACGGCCCGCATCTTCTCCACCCCCTGCGACAAGCGCACAGAGGACTATATCACCGGCCGCTTCGGTTAAGCACGAGGAGGTATCCTTATGAAAAAGCTCTGGAACGTGATACGGCGCTGGCTGATTCGCAACATCAGCGTCAACGGCAAGGACAATTTCATTCAAATCGGCAGTATGCCCCTGACGAATCCCTGCAATGGATGGGATGAATGGGACGAATGGGAGGACTATCAATGAGCAACCGCGCAACCTATGACTGGGAGCTGAAAAACCTGGACCGCACCCTGGAGGATATGGGCGTCATGGCCCAGCAGGCCCTGAACCTGGCCTTGGAGACCTTCACCAACGGCACCCCGCAGCTGCTGGGGGAGATTCCCTCTTTGCAGGAGCAGCTGAATCAGCTGGAGCGGGACGTGGAGCATCAGTGCATGACCCTGCTGCTGCGGCAGCAGCCTGTGGCCTCCGACCTCCGGAAGGTCAGCACCTCGCTGGAAATCGTGGAGGACATCCGCCGCATCGGGGACTTCGCCGCGGACATGGCGGACATTTTGCAGCATATGGAGGGCAGCCGCTTCACCCAGGACAGCCTCCACGCCGACATCGTGGAGATGGCCGCCAACGCCAAGCGCATGGTCTCCCGGGCCATCCTGGCCTTCCGCACCCTGGACTCCCAGCTGGCCCAGGAGGTCATCGACTATGACGACGTTGTAGACCGGGCCTTCCTGGAGATTCGCGGCGCGCTGGCCCGGCGCATTGCCGCCCAGACCGAGTCGGTGGACTATGCCCTGGACTATCTGATGATGATCAAATACCTGGAACGCCTCGGCGACCACGCCGTCAGCATTGCCCAGTGGGTGGGTTTCTGCATCACCGGCGTTCACAAGGCCCAGCGCATCGTCTGATGCGCCCCCACATTCACCCACAGAAAGGAGGGATTTTCTTGGCCCATCATCCTAACCCTGACCTGGACGATTTGATCTATGGTGAGGATGTCCGGCACCCCAGCGAGCGTTGAACCTGGGGGAGCCGGACGGCACAGGCACCTTCGGCCGCTTGGCGGCGCGGAAGGCGCTTTCTTTTTTGCGCGGGGGAAGAGGCGGCCCGCCACCAAATGCGCCGCGCCCGGCAAAGCATCCGCCCGTAAGCGTGCAAAACACGGAGAAAAGGGGAAAATTTCCTGCAAAAGACACGAAAATGGGGTTTCCAAAAGGGGGTAAGTATGCTATAATGGAGCCAGTTTTTTGGAAGGGAAAGGCATATCTCCTATGGAATATAAAGAAAAGAAACAGCTGTTCAGCGCAGCCCTGGGCGTGCTGATGGTGGGCGCGGCGGCAGCGGCAGCGCTGTGGGGGCTTGGGCTGCCGTCCGCAGGCACGGAGGCGTCCGGTTTGCAAACGGCGAACCTGAGCCAGAACACTGTGGAGGATTATGTTGAGGAGTACGACGCCTCCGCCCCGGAGGACGACCCCCTCTATGTCCGCATGATGGACAACGGCGTGCTGGACGAGTCCGGCATCGATACGGCGGCGGTGGCGGCCAGCCTGACTGCGGCCAACGCCCCGACCACTGTCAGCCCCTACACCGGCAAGACCTACACCCATGAGAGCCGCTTCTCAGACAGCGTTGTGCTGATGGGCATCGACGTGTCCCACTGGCAGACGGAGATCGACTGGGAGGCCGTCGCCGCAGACGGGGTGACCTTCGCCTTCATCCGCTGCGGCTACACCGGCACCTCTGACCCCTTCCACATGGTGGAGGACACCTATTTTCAGGAGAACATCCAGGGCGCCTATGATGCCGGGATCGCGGTGGGGATCTACTACTTCTCCCAGGCCCTGACCGTGGAGGAGGCGGAGCAGGAGGCGGCGTGGACGCTGTCCCTGCTGGAGCCGTATCAGGATATGATCACCCTGCCGGTGGTCTACGACCTGGAAAAGGTCTCCGGCAGCCGGGCCAAGGGGCTCAGCGCCGCCAAGGCCACCGCCGCCGCCCTGACCTGGCTGGAAGCGGTGGAGGCCGAGGGCTATACCGCCTACTATTACGGCAGCACCGGCGTGCTGGGGGATCTGTTCGACCTGTCCCAGCTGGGGGATTACGGCTGCTGGGTCGCCCGCTATAATACGGCTACCTACAGCAGCCTGACCTATGACTTCTGGCAGTACACCGACGTTGGCTCCGTGGACGGCATTGATACCGCCGTGGACTGCGACTTTTACTACATGGACGCCGTCGGCAGCATGGGCGCTGTGACGGTAACGGCCGGCGGCAGCGGCAGCCTGACCCTGAGCTGGCCGGCGGTGGACGGCGCCACTCACTATCAGATCTACCGCTCCACCTCCTCCGGCAGCGGCTTCTCCAAGGTGCAGACGGTGTCGGCCAGCCAGCTGTCCTATGAGGACACCGGACTGGAGGACGGCAAGACCTATTACTATAAGGTGCGGGCCTACAGCAACGGAGGCTACATCCCTGCTTACAGCGGCTTCTCCTCCGTGGCCAGCGGGACGGTGAGCGGCAGCTCCGACAACGCCTCCGACGCTGACGGCTCCGGCAGTGGCTCCAACGATTCCGGCAGCACCGACGAGTCCGACAGCAGCACCTCCGCGGAGACCGCCACCACCACGGCGGCGCTGAACCTCCGCTCCGGCGCAGGCACCAGCTACAGTGTGGTGACAGTGCTGCCCAAGGGAGCGACGGTCACTGTGTTGAGCAAGACCAACAGCGCCTGGTATCAGGTATCCTACACGAACAGCGCCGGAACGAAGTGGACGGGCTATGCCAGCGCGTCCTACCTGAAACTGAGCAGCAGCTCCGGCAGCACCGACGAGTCCGACAGCAGCGCCTCTGCGGAGACCGCCACCACCACGGCGGCGCTGAACCTCCGCTCCGGCGCGGGCACCAGCTACAGCGTGGTGACCGTGCTGCCCAAGGGGGCTACGGTGACGGTGCTGAGCAAGACCAACTCCAAGTGGTATCAGGTGTCCTACACGAACAGCACCGGGACGAAGTGGACGGGCTACGCCAGCGCGTCCTACCTGAAACTGAGCAGCAGCTCCGGCAGCGCTGACAACAGTGACAGTTCCGACAGCAGCGCCTCCACGGAGACCGCCACCACCACGGCGGCGCTGAACCTCCGCTCCGGCGCGGGCACCAGCTACAGCGTGGTGACCGTGCTGCCCAAGGGGGCTACGGTGACGGTGCTGAGCAAGACCAACTCCAAGTGGTATCAGGTGTCCTACACGAACAGCACCGGGACGAAGTGGACGGGCTACGCCAGCGCGTCCTACCTGAAACTGAGCAGCAGCTCCGGCAGCGCTGACAGCTCCGGCAGCTCCGACAGCAGCGCCTCTATGGAGACCGCCACCACCACGGCGGCGCTGAATCTCCGCTCCGGCGCAGGTACCAGCTACAGCGTAGTCACCGTGTTGCCCAAGGGAGCCGCTGTGACGGTGCTGGACAAGGGCAACAGCAGCTGGTACAAGGTGTCCTACAC
>JAJBUK010000078.1:0-14419 GCA_020860385.1 Clostridiales bacterium | reverse complement strand
CCGCTGTGACGGTGCTGGACAAGGGCAACAGCAGCTGGTACAAGGTGTCCTACACGGGTTCCTCCGGCGACACATGGACGGGCTACGCCAGCGCCGCCTACCTGACCACCGGCAGCGCCAACGCTTCCGATGCATCTGCCACCGCCACCACCGCCTGCGCCCTGAACCTCCGTTCCGGGGCGGGCACCAGTTACAGTGTGGTCAAGGTGCTGCCCAAGGGGGCTGCGGTGACGGTGCTGGACAAGAGCAACAGCAGCTGGTACAAGGTGTCCTACACCGATGCCTCCGGCAAATCCTGGACAGGCTACGCCAGCGCAAGATATCTGCAATAACCGCCCTCCGGCGGACAGGGCCGCACAGGGAACCGGCTGAAACGCCGCCTGTGCGGCTTTCCGCCAGCTGAGGACGGCATCATCCGGCGGCAGACGCCCCAAGAGAGGGGGAGGGTGTCCGCTGCATCAGAAAGGGAGGAAGGGTATGAAAGGACTCAAGAGGGCAGCTTCTCTGCTGCTGGCGCTGGCACTGACGGTCTGCTGCACCGGTACGGCGTTTGCCGCCACCCGAACGGAGGATAGCGGCCTGACAGCCAGCTACCTGACAGAGGAGCTAACAGACGCGCCGGACATCCAGGCCGGGGCGGCGGTGCTGATGGACGTAGCGACGGGCACCGTGCTGTATGAGAAGAATGCGGACGAGCAGCTTTACCCCGCCAGCATCACCAAAATCATGACCGCGCTGCTCACGCTGGAGGAGTGCGAGCTGAGCGATATTGTCACCTTCTCCGACAACGCGGTGTACGGCACGGAGGCGGGCAGCAGCACCGCAGGCATCGCCGCCGGGGCGGAACTGACCGTGGAGGAGACGCTGTACGCCATGCTGCTGGTGTCCGCCAACGAGGCGGCCACCGCCCTGGCAGAGCACGTCTCCGGCAGCGTGGAGGAGTTTGCCGCCCTGATGACCCAGCGGGCCGAGGAGTTGGGCTGCACCGGCACCCAGTTCACCAACGCCAACGGTATGCCGGATGAGGAGCATTACACCACCGCCCACGATATGGCGCTGATTTTGGAGGAAGCGCTGCACTATGAGGCCTTCCGCACCATCGCCGGCTCCAAAACATACACCATCGCAGACCGGGACACCCTGTACAGCGAGATCGAGCTTTGGAACCACTTCAAAATGCTCTACTCCACCCACGAGTACTATTACGAGTACGCGGAGGGGGGCAAGACCGGCTACACCACCGTGGCTAACTCCACCCTGGCCTCCTTTGCGGCCAAGGACGGGGTGGAGCTGCTGTGCATCATCCTGAACGATACCGGCAGCGGGAACCACTATAAGGACACGGAGGCCCTGTACGAGTGGGGCTTTGCCCAGGTGGCCTACGCCACCCCCCTGGAGGGGTATGACATCACTGCGTCGCTGAATGAGGAGCAGCTGGCCCTTTACGAGACCCTGGGCTGCACCTATGAGGGGGACTGTACCCTGCTGGTGTCTGCCGGGGCGGAGGCGCTGACCGTCTCCTTCGTGGAGGCGGCGGACCAGACGGACGGCGTCTTTGGCTATCTGCTGATTCAGGACGGCGATGAGACGGCGAACCGGGTGCCGGTGACCTTTGATACCTCCACCGAGGCCGCCCAGAGCTACCTGTACCCGGAGGCAGAGGCAGAGGAGACAGAATCCGAAGCCGCGCCGGAGACATCTGCCGGGCAGAGCGGAGGGGTGCTGAGATACGTCCTGGTGCTGGCGACAGTGGTCGTGGTGATTTTGGCCCTGGTGCTGCTCCGGCTACGGGGGGCAGGGCGGCGCAGACGCACCGGCAGCTACCGGGGCAGACGCCGCAGGCGGTGAGGCGCCTCGGCGGAAGGCTGCGCCCGCCGGAACGATAGAGCGCAAAAACGCACCTGAACCGAGCGGTTCAGGTGCGTTTTGTTATGGAGCTTCTGGTCAGAATCGAACTGACAACCTTCTCATTACGAGTTATAATTACGGTGGTTTCCCCGTCCCATTTGTTGATTTTTTATAATGCCATTTTATCCTGAAATATCAATAGCGGGGCGGGGCTGCCTGTCGTTATGTGTCGTTTCGTGTTCTTTGGTTTTGCCGGTGGCTTTTTGGTTGCGCCGGTGGTTTTTTCGGTGGTTTTTTTCAGGCCGTGGGCGGTGGGCTTCCTGGGCCTCAGGCGGCGGAAAAATCGCTCTTGCCATTTGTGGAAACCTGTGGTATCCTGTCAATGGCCCCCGCTGGGGGCTGGGCGCTGTCCAATACGGCGGCGGTTTGCTCCCTCCATGGGGGCAGCTTCTTTGCCCCCTGTTCATACGAAAGGGGGCCTGCCCGATGAGTACATCCGAAGTTTTACAACTTTGTCTTGTTATCATAGGCGTTTGCGGCCTGTTCATTCAGGCAAAAAAGAAGTAACCGCCCTGGACGCTAACCTGGCGGTTACTTCTCAAAGTATCGACTAGGGGGCTAGCCGTTGCCGGTCAGCGCCCTTTCTATGCTTATTATAGGCCAGCGCGGCCACTTTGTCAACCCTGGGGTTTCCGCCCTGGGGCTTTGTTTTACGCCGTCCAGCGGGCCGGGGCGGGCCGCTGGGGCCTGTTCATCCAGGCAGAAAAGAAGTAACCGCCCCAGCTCGCAACTTGGCGGTTACTTCTTAGAAAACCACTAGGGAGCGGAACCGTTGTCGGACAGCGCCCTTGTTAAGATTATTATAGGCCAGCGCGGCCACTTTGTCAACCCTGGGATTCCGCCCAGGGTTTTGTTTTACCCTGCACGCTCCAGCGGGTCAATACCGCTGATACACCTGGCCCCGGTTCCCCGCGTCAATGACGCAAACAACCAGTGCCCCGCTGTCCACGGTGTAAAGTATCCGATAGCTGCCCACCCTCAGGCGGAACAGGCCGGGGTGGGCCTTCATGGGCTTTCTGTCTCCGCTGTCAGGAAGCTGTTCAATGGCGGCCACCACCCGGCGCTTCTCATTCATGGGCAGACTGTCAATGAACTTTTTGGCGGGCTTTTTCAATATGATTTGATACACTAGGCCAGCCCCCATTCCCGCTTGCAGTCCTCCAGCGAATAGGAAACGTCCCTTTCCGGGTCGCTGTTGTATTCCTCCAGCAGCCGCTCACAATAAGCATCTTCCTCCGTTTCATCGGCGGTGATACCCTGCACATAGGCCAGCACATAGCCCAGTTTGTATTCTGGCACGCTGTCCAGCAGAGAAATGATTCTTTCGCGGTCACTCAATCCGTGTTCCCCCTTCCCTATCCCGTTCCATGGCCTCCGCTATGGCGCGGTTAATGAAGCCGTTGACGCTCTCCCCCGTTGCTTCGGCGTGGGCCTTAATGACCTCGCGCCGCCCTTTGGGCATGGTTAAATTGATTCTGTCATAGTTTGCCGCCATGTATTTATTGACGGCCCGCTGCTGTGCCTTTGATGCTGGCATTGCTTTTCACCTCCACGGGGGCCGGGAAAATCCCGGCTCCTTTTCCATTGTAGCTATATTATAACACGGTTGTCTATCTTTGTAAATATACATTCTGCACAAATATATCTGCATAAATATGTGCAATGTGTCAATAGACATATCTGCACAGATATGCTATACTATCATTGTCAGGAGGGGAAGCCCAGAACCACAGCCCGGCCCCGTTGGATACCAGACACCGGAGGAACCCGGCAAGCACCAAGCACGGAGCCTGTGGAGACTTACATACCAGCGCCGCCCGGTTGGATACCAGACACCGCGTCTCGCCCCGGCAGCACCAAGCACCGGGGGCGCTGGATACTACAAAGGAGGTAAACCCATGAGTACCAACGAACTGAACACCACCGCCCGAACCCTGTTAGAAGTCCGCGCACAAATCGCCCAGCTTCAGGCGGAGGCGGAGGCCCTGACCGACACCCTCAAGGGGGCCATGGTAGAGGCTGGCCGGGAAGAGCTGACCGGGGACGGCTGGCGGGCCACCTGGAAGAACGTCAGCAGCAGCCGCTTCGACCAAAAGGCGTTCCAGGCGGAACACCCCGCCCTGGCCGCCCGGTACAGGAAGGCCACAACCACCACCCGCTTCCTGGTAGGGTCAGTGCAGCCGTGAAACGAAAACAGCCGCCCGCGCCATAGCTGAAACGCTGGCGCGGGCGGTTGTTGCGCTGTGGGCCGTCAGACGGCCCCCCTGAGCCGTTTTCCGGCCCCTGTGTGTGTTATCATTACCAGACCCCCAAACGGCCCGCAGAGGCCATTCTGTGAGGCCATTTTCAGAGAGGGCGGGGTTATTCCTCCCCATCCGGCGCGGGCGGTTCCTGTTCGGGCGGGTCATATTCCAGAATGTCCCCCGGCTGGCAGTTCAGCAGGCGGCAAATTGTTTCAATGTTCATCCATGAAACAAGTTCACCATGCCGCAGCTGTGTCAGCGTGGCTTGCCCCATGAGTTTTTCTTTTCTGATTCTAGTAGACGGATAGCCCTTCGTTTTCAGCGCCGCCAAAATGTCAATCTTGTATCTGATAGGCAAGTATCACGCCTCCCTTCCCGTGGATGCCGGAAAATAACCGTGCTACACTTGATACAAGTGCAAACTGCACAAAAACAGCACTTGAATTATGTGCAGAACGTCAATAGACAAGCACTCAAATTAAGTGCTATACTACAACAAACCAAATCACCACACACCACTCCCACACATGAAAGAAGGTGAAACACAATGAAGCCCTTTATGAAAATCCCTCAGGCCAGCAGAGAAACCGGTCTCTCCCAGTACTTCCTTCGGCGCGGTTGCCGGAATGGCACTATCCCCTTCATCCGGGACGGGCGCATTTACCTGATTAACGTCCCCGCCATGCTGGAACAGCTGGACAATCAGAGCAAGGAAACCGCCTGAACCACCCACGCCCGCCCACAGAAAGGGGGTGAACCATGATGGCAGAAGAAGCCGAACTTGTGAAAGAATTTGAAAAACAGTGCAAAACCCTCATTGTCTTTGACGAATTTCCCGATAACACGGTTGCAACGGTTGCAACGGAAGAACTCAAATGGCGGAATAAGCTGCACAGGCTGGAACAGGAACGCCCGGAAGAGTGCAAGTTCCTGGGCCTCAGTACGGATATGAAAGTCGCCTACTACGCGATTCCCAAAAAATGGGTAAAAATTGTTCCGCCCCGTATCCGCCGCCCCGCCGCCTCTGAGCCGCAGCCGGGGGAGGGGTAGACCCGCCCAGGCTGGAAGCTGCAAATGGCCCCTTGTGTGACCGCCCTGGAAAGCACCACACAAGGGGCCACCCCTACCCACAGAGAAGAAGGGCATAGTTATTATACCATCTGCCCCTTCCCGTTGTCAAGAAAGGCCGCCATTATGAAAGAATCCTTTATCGTTTACCACGAAATCGCGGCGCAAACCGCCACCATGACCGATGAACAGGTGGGCCAGTTGTTCCGGGCCATGCTCTGCTATAGCATGGGCGGGGAGCCTGAGTTCAGCAGCCCCCTGGTATCCCTGGCCTTTTCCTTCGTGAAGCCCACCATGGAGCGGGATAAGCGCAAGTATGAAGCTGTGTGCGAGGCCCACCGGGAAGCCGGGCGCAAGGGTGGCAGGCCCCGTAAGCATCCCATCGTCCACGGCGGCGGGGATTTTTTGCCGAAAAACCAAATGGAAGCTAAAAAACCCGATAATGTCTATGTCAATGTCCATGATAATGATAATGATAGTGACAATGATAAAGACTTCTTTACTCACTTCGTTCGTAAAGAAGTCTTAGACTGTCAAGACAGTCTTGACGCGCAGCCCGCGCAAAATGCGCAGCCGCAGGACGGCCAGACGCAGGACACACAGACGGAGGACGCACGGACGCAGGACGATTGCGAGCGGGCGTTTCAGGACGCTTTGCGCTACGCGGAGAAAGTGGGCTACCAGCTCACCGCCAAACAGCGGCGGCGGCTTCGCCAGTGGTGCCAGTGCTTCCCCTACCACGTTGTCGCCCTGGCGATAGACCGGGCGCTGTACTACGGGGGGCAGTCTGTTACCTACGTTTTCCGGGTTTTGCAGGAATGGCAAGACCTGGGCCTTCGGGATGAGTACGAAGTCACCACCTACCTGGAAGCGCGGGAACGGCTGGTAGCGATTGAGGGACAGGCCCCCGGCCTCCTACCTGAGTGGCAGTCTACGGCCTGAACCCCCTCCCCCGCAGCCGGTCACCTACCCCATTTTTGCCGGTCACTCAGTGACCGCAGGGCGGTCAACTACCCGGTTTTTGCCGGTCAGCTACCCCGGTTTTGCGGTCAATCAGTGACCGCCGCCCCGGTCAATTTAGCGCGATTTTCCACGATTCAGGGGCCTGGAGGCCCCCAAAACCACGATACACCCCCATTTTCCCCGCCGAAGGGGCGGGGGAGGGGAGAGGAGGTACAGCTATGTTTGATAATCCGAATTTTCTTGAATCTGCCTTGTCCGGCGTGGCGCTGGCGGTCGGTATCGCCGCCCTTGCCCTTTGTCCGGCGCTGGCCCCGCTGGCCTTGCCTGTGGCCGCTGTGGGAGCCGGTGGCCTTGTTCTGGGGCATTGGTAATGCAGGCGGTGCAATGGCTGTGTGGCCGTTTGGGCCGGTGGGTTGCGGCCTACAGGCCCGAACTGTTTTGCGCCGTCCCCCTGGCCCTGTTGGTGCTGTTCGGCTTCTATCCCGCCCCCTGGTGGGCCTATGCCGTCCTGCTGATTGTCCTTGCCCTGGCGGTGCTGCTGTGCAATCCGTTCCGCCTTTGGGATGGGCTGTTGCCGCCCAGGGCGCGGCTTCTCATGGCGGCGGGGCTGTTTGTGGCGCTGCTGCCCGTGTCCTTCTATGGCGTGGACCTGCGGGCGAAGCTGGTGCTGTGGGCGCTGGCCGCTGGCCTGTGGGCCGTGGCCCTGTGGAGGCGGCGGCTGTGGCTGGGCCTCTACCGTGTCCGGCAATCCCCTGACGTGGACGCGGTACTTGCTCACCTGGCCCATGATGGGGATTGGGAGGCGGGCCGCGCATGGGAGCGGTTCGGATGCCGGGAAACAAGGGCCTTGCTCCATCAATCCATAGCCGCCGAATGTGACGAAGGGCAGATGCACCGAACCTATATGCCGGTGTACCTGCTGGGCTACCTCCACGGCAAGGCGGCGGAGCAGCACCGGCAAGGCGAAGCGGCGCAAAGTCGAGCGGAGCTGAAACGGCAAGCCCGCCAGTTGGAGGAACAGCGGGCGGAGATTGCCGGCTTGAAGGCCGATAATACCGCCCTTTCCCGCAAGCTGGCCCAGGCGGAACATAGCGCCGATGAATCCTGGGCCCGCGCCCACGTCCTGGAGGGGCGGCTGGAAGAATTGCAGCTTGACCCGGCGGCGCGTGATGCCGCCGTCCTGGCCTACGTCAACGCAGGCCACAGCTACACGGAGGCCGGGGCAAAGTACGGCCTCAGCAAGAGCGGCGCTATCGCCGCCAAAAAACGAGCGGAACAGGCCGCAGCGGCGGCCAGCTGAGAAAGGAAGATAAACCCATGAAATTTGAACTTTTGAGCCGTCTGGCAATGGCCTGCTGTGACGGTACCAGACCATACCGCAAGGGCGAGAACCTGAACGAGCTGTTTATTTATACCGAACAGGCGGCGGCGGCAAGCCGGGAATTTGCCGCCGCCCTGGCCTCCGCCCTGGAGGCCGCAGACGACCCGCAGGCCGTGAAGGCCGCCGTTGGTGATATGGACGATGCCAACGGCAAGGCCATTTGCGACTATGAGGAACAGGGCTTCATCAACGGCTTTCGGTTCGCCGTGAAGCTGTTCATGGAGTGCAGCGGCGGCCCCGCAGCCGGGAAGGGGGCGCAACAATGAGCCTGCAAACGATTTATGACCGGGTGGGCAAGCGCAATATTCACGGCTGGACAAGCGCGGTTCTGGCGATTGAGTGCGCCGTGGAGGCCCACCCTGAACAGGCTGCAGACTGGGCCGCCGCCTTTGAGGTTGTCAGTCGAAACCTCTGTGAGGAACTGGCAAGCCTGGCCGAACTGGCAGAGGAAGCGGAGCAAGATGGCGAGAGCGCTTCCAGCGTGAGCGCATAACGCAGCAAGGGGGCGGTCCGACATAGGCCGCCCCCTGTGCTTTACCCTGGCCGTCTCAGGTCATGGCAGAATGTGATAAGATTTTCGCCGGGTTCCGCCGTCTCCATCGCCTCATTGTAGAGCCGTGCTACCAGTCCACTCAGGTTCCCCATTTCCCGCAGCGGATGGATCACCACCGGGCCATAGGGCCAGAGGGCGGCAAGCTGTTCTGCCGTTTCTGGCCCCGCTGAGAGGATGAGGCGGTGTTCCGGCGGGGTGCCATCCGGCCCCCATCTGGTACTGTAGCAATACCGGAACGGAACGCCCGCAGCCACCCGGCTGTTCCTCAGGGGGCGGATGATGTTCGTGATGAGGAAGCCCCGGCCTGTGGCCTTTTTGCGAGGTTCCCGCCCTGGCACATAGCCGAAGGTGAGGAACAGGTCATTCCCGGAAAAGTTCATCTGCACGGTATACGCCGCGTTGCTGATTGTCCGCTGTGTGTGCCATGGGGAGCGCGTTGCCATGAGCCGCCGTCCTTTCTGTCTTGTGTCGGTGGTGGTAAGTTGACCGCCCAGCGGTTCCCCGCCTGAGGCGCTGAAATGGCCCTCTGACGGCTTTTTGCCGCCGGGGGTATCCCTACCCCTCCCCGCTGAGTTTGCCGCTGAAAACGCTGTTTTTATCTGGCGTTTTGACGCTCAGAACCCAATTTCCGCCCGCGTTCCACCTGGGCCGCCCGTTGCTCCGCCGTCCACAGTCTCCCCGCGTTGACCTTTACCCACTGTTTGGGGACGATGTAATCAACCGCCTGCCCGTCATGGCTGGTTTTTTCAAGCCAGCACTCCGCCGGGCGTTCCTGGGCCAGCTTCTCCAGCTTCCGCCGCAAGGCGGCGTTGTGGGTGTAGACGCTGGCCGCCTCCCCCGCTTCGTTGTAGCAGATGATTGTTTCTCTTTCCTCTTTGGACAGATGCATAGTCAGGAACCTCCGTTTCTGTGGTTGGTGTATGGTTGCCCTTCGAGCGGTTCCCCGCCTGGGGCGCTGAAATGGCCCTCCAGCGGCTTTTTGCCGCCGGGGGTATCCCTACCCCTCCCCGCTGAGTTTGTCCCTGAAAACGCCGGTTTTAACGGGCTGCTTGACGCTCAGAAGCGAAATTGCAGCCCCGTCCTGGCCGCCGCCGCCCTGGCCGTCACCCTGGGGGCCGTGCCTGTGCCGCTGTGGGAGCCGGCTGGATTCTCATGGGGAAAATTTTTCGCGTGGATGGAAGGGCTACGGTGCTGGGCCGGGGAAGCGTTATTTTTCCGGGGTGGGGGGAGGTCTGGAAGCTGGACGCGCCCGCGCCTGTGGCCGCGCACCCACGCGCACCCGCGCCCGAAGCTGGCCCCCGCAGCCGTCAAGCTGGTCCGCTGGTTTTGGGGCGATTTTTGACACACACGGCCCGGTGTGCGTTTGCCCCGCTGGCCCCGGTGGGCATGGGGTGAACCCCGCCCAGGGGTGAGGCCGCAGCCCTACAGGGGGCAACGTCTCCCCCTCCGTCAGGGCATGGCAGCAGCTACCCCAGCGCCCCGCCTGTTTTGGGCCGTGGCCCGCTGGCGCGGTGAGCGCTGACCCGGTGGGCGCTGGCCCGGTGAGCGCTGGCGCGGTGAGCGGTGGCCCGGTGGCCCCTGTGTATGCTGGCCCAGGTGGCCCCCGGTATATGCTGGCCCAGGTGGCCCGGTGAGCGTTTGCCCCGGTGGCCCGGTGAGCGCGGGCGCGGTGGGCGCGGTGGGCGCTGGCCCAGGTGGCCCCGGTGGGCGCTGGCCCGCTGGCCCCGGTGGGCATGGGGTGAACCCCGCCCAGGGGTGAGGCCGCAGCCCTACAGGGGCCAGCGTCTACCCCCGCCCTCCAGAGCATGGCAAAGCCGCAGCCCTCCGCCCGCCGTTTTGTGGCCGGTGCATCCGGTTGCGTAAATTATACCGCATTTTTGGGCCGTTGAAAATGGATTTCCGGGAAGTGGTTCTGACTTTATCCTATACTACTAGCCCAAATAGTGAGCATATAAACCCACTATCTCCATTTTGCGGAACTATTCAGTTATTTTTGCTCAGGTCGAGTTGTCGGCCCGCGCATACCAAATATATTCATAGCGCCCGCCCCCGGTGGGCCGCTCGAAGCTGGAACGCTCCACGATGAAGGCCCAGGTGGGCAGATGGTCTTTCAGGGTGTAGGTATCCTCTACCTGTTCCCGCGTCTCAGGCGGGAAAATGACGTTCCGGCTTTTGTGCCACAGGAAGCACCCCAAATCCCTATCTTCAACGCCTTCCTTCGCCAGATAATGGGCAACAGCCGCCCAGGCAACATTGTGGTTTGCATCCAGGGGCAGCACGTCCATTTCCTGATTGGTATATGTGCCATAGGGCCACAGGGCAAGCACCGCCTTCATGTATCGAATGGGAATATTGCTGACCATATGGACATGATAGCGGCCTTCCCCGTGTTTGCTCTCTATCACATAGATATATTTCAGATGCTTCCCGCACCATTTTGGCAGCAGCTTTCGCAGCTTCCGAAGATAGTACTCCATCATACGCCGAACTTCTTTCCGCTGCTCTCTGTCATTTTTACCCTTTGGAAGAAACGCATCGGAGAAGGTCAGCGTCAAAGTGGTATCGGCTGGGGTAAAATTGAAGGCCAGATATAGCAGCAGGATTTTCCACTGGGCTCTCAGATTCTTTGCCCGGTTTGCTTTGGAGCGCATGGCAGACTTTTCCCGCCGCCGTTCCGGTGTGTCGCTTTTGTGGAAGGACGGGTAAAGCGTTTGCATGACAAACGGCCCCGCTCGCCGGGTGAGTAGTGTGAACAAGGATACTTCCCCCTTTCTGTAGTCAGTCGCAAAATGAACGTAACGTCACCACACGCAACGAAACGCAACCCGCCCCAAAGACGGGAACACGCCCGGAACGCTGATTTTCTCAGCATTCCGAGCGGTTCAAACCTGGTATTTTTTTGTTAAGAGTTGGGGCGGTCTCCGCCGCCAGGGCCGGGGTTGTACAGGGCCGGAACAAAAACGTAAATAACACGCCCGGCCCGGATATGCTGAATCGTGCCAGCCTTGCAGCCATGCCGCAAATAGTACTGAGACAGCCCGGTGATTCTGGCGGCATCCGGGATTTTCTGATACGGGGCGCAGGCGGGATAGTCGCGCACATTGTTCACGCTGTTAAAACTCATTGTTTACTTCCTCCAGTTCATTAGTTTTCTGAATAGTGCTGATAGCTTCGCGGATTTTGTTTTTCTGGCCAGGCGTGAGTTCATGCCGCAGCTTCACGGAGAAGGTACACTGGGAAATGTGCAGTTCATCCGCAATCTGCCACATTCTCACGCCAGCGCGGTTGATTTCCTGTCGAATGTCGTTGTTCGCCATAATGGAACCCCCTTGCTATTGATTTTGTTGTTGACTTATGCCTTGATATGATGTATTATATACTTATTGTGAATCTAAGTCAAGCGACATTCAAAAATAGCATATTTTGAATTTGGAGGAAGGCCGATATGGAGGAAATGATTAAAAGGACGGCAAGGCGGATTAAACAAATCAGGACGGAAAAACATATGAGCCAAAAAGAGTTCGCCGCCGCCCTGGGGGATGATTTTTCACAAGTTATCATTTCAAGATGTGAAAAAGAAGATGCTAAGTTTCTGCCAGACGTTGACCGGCTTGTGAAGATTGCAGACTTCGGGGAAGTCTCCCTTGATTGGTTGGTTGGCAGGACAAACGACAGGGGCGGCGCTACGCCAGAGATTGACAAAATCGGCCTAGACCATGAATCAATAAGCATTTTGGAGGACATGACAGACCTGGCCGAACGTGAAGGAACGGATGGGGCAATATGTTTAAATTTGGTTATTCAATCCCCCCATTTTCGCGAATTTCTATCTTCTTTAGATAATTTAGATTATATAGCAGAAGAATACGCGATGCACTTCAACCAGAGGGGACAGCGGCAAGCAAAACGCAATCGGGAAGAATCTGGCATTGTGATTGAAGATAGTGAAGACCTTCAATGGCGATTAGAAGACATTGCCCGCCGTTGGGGCTATTTTGTTTCTGTTACTACCGACCCGGCCACGGTTATACAAATAAAGACAGAGGCAGTCGCTACCGCCGCCCGCAAAGTTGCAAATGATATTGCAGAACACTGGACAAAAGACTATTTTGAGTTTTTGAAAAAAATAGAGGCCGAACAACGCAAGGCAGCGCCGAAAGAAGAGAAGGGAGAGTGACAGAAAATGGCAGTGATTCTCAGGAAACGCCCGCCCAGCAAGAAACACCCATACGGCAAGCGGTATTTTGAAATCAGGGTATACCGTGGCCCAGGTCGGCCCCCCGCGCAAGCTACCTGGAATTGGCCTGAGGGGTGGTCGGAAAAGGCCGCAAGGCGGGAAGCCCAAAAGCGGGAAGCCGAACTTGAACAGACGGTGAAGCGCGGGGAGTACCTGGACAAGAAGGAAAAGGCCGCGAAAGCCGCCGCAGAGGCCGCAGAGGCGGCGAAAATCTTGACAGTGGAACAGTACGCCGACAGGGTATTCCTTCCCGCGAAAGCCGTGAACCGCTCTGAAAAGACGGTGTATTCCTACAAATGGACATTTGAGAAGTACATCACCCCCGCCCTGGGCCGCTACAAGCTGACGGAGGTGACAAGCGCTCAGATCACTTCCTTCCTGCTGGACTTCCAGGCCACCGGGGCCGCCCATTCCTCCGTCAGCAGGCTATATGCCATCTTGAAGAGTTTCTTTAAAATGGCCTACCTGGACGAGAGCATTGACAGGAACCCCATGGACAAAGTGCAGAGGCCAGAACCGCGCAAGGATGAGCTGAGGAAGTCGGACGCGCCAGAGGCGTACACGGCGGAGGAAGTGGCCTATATTCTGGACTGTCTGAAAGAGGCCCCCTTGAAGTGGCAAGCCTATATTTCGGTGCTGTGTGATACCGGGATAAGGCGGGGGGAAGGTATCGCAATCAGGTGGGCGGACGTGGACTTCACGAAGCTGGAAATCGACATCAACGGTTCCGTAAGCTACACGCCGGAAACAGGGATTCTCAGAACCACCCCCAAAAGCGGGAAGCGCCGTACCGTGGACATCACAGCCAAAACAGCCGCCTTGCTCCGTCAGCTTCGGGAAGAACAGGCGGGCGTTTGCATTTCTGAATATGTGTTCACGCAGGACGGAACCCCGAACCCCATGCACCCGGATACCCCGAACCGCTATATGCGTGCCTTCGGCAAGCGGTACGGGATTGAGAACTTCCACCCTCATAAGCTACGCCATAGCTACGCCTCCATTGCCATCACCAACGGGGAGGACATTGTTTCCGTCTCTGAGAACCTGGGCCATGCTGATACCTCTATCACCCTTCGCACCTACTCCCACGCTTCGGAGGAAAGCCGGAAACGGACGAACGCCGGGTATCATAAGGCCATAGAGGCCGCCAGAGGGGAGAGCAAGAGCAAGTCGAGTTGACCCCCATTTTCCCCCGTTTTTTGGCCCCCTCGGTGGTTTTTTCGGTGGTTTTTTCGTGGCCCGCCCGTTTCGTCATTTTGACGGACGAGCGGAAACACCCCTTAAAAGTTCACAGAAAACAAAAAGAACCCGCCTGAACTTGATAGTTCAAGCGGGTTTTGTTGTGGAGCTTCTGGTCAGAATCGAACTGACAACCTTCTCATTACGAGTGAGATGCTCTGCCATTGAGCCACAGAAGCATTCCAGCGTTGCCTATTCTACCATGAAACAGGGGAAAAGTCAACCGGAAATCATCTCTGGCGCGAAAAGTTTTCCGCCCGGTGCAGTGCGCTCCCGGCCGCCCCGCGGGGGCAAACAGCAGCCCTTCGGGGGAACCCGAAGGGCTGCTGAAGGTGATGTACGAAAGAAGCGCCGAGGCGCTGCCCGCTTACCGCTGGATACGGCCGGAGCCGTCGCCGCCGGCCAGCTTCTCCACCTCGGAGACGGAGACCATGTTGTAGTCACCCTCGATGGTGTGCTTCAGCGCGGAGGCCGCCACGGCGAACTCCACCGCAGCCTGGGTGTCCTTGCCATTCAGCAGGGCATAAATCAGGCCGCCGCCGAAGCTGTCGCCGCCGCCCACGCGGTCCACGATGCGCAGCTCATACTTCTTGCTGAAGCAGTACTCGTCCGTAGCGACGTTGTACAGCATGGCGCTCCAGCCGTTGTCGGAGGCGCTGTGGGACTCCCGCAGGGTGATGGCCACCTTCTCGAAGCCGAACTTGTCCGCCAGCTGCTTGGCCACGGACTTATAGCCCTCATGGTTCAGGGTGCCGCCGTAGATGTCGGTGGCCTCGGCCTCGATGCCGAACACATCCTTGGCGTCCTCCTCGTTGGAGATGCACACG
>JAJBUK010000024.1 GCA_020860385.1 Clostridiales bacterium | reverse complement strand
TCTTAGGTTTTGTACTCCTCCTGCCGGGGGCCACATCATTTGACAACACAGAGAAAGTGAGTTTTGCGGCTGAATTTTCCAAGAGGGAGGGATTTGATGGGAGGCGGACGGCAGCTTCCCACCGGGCAGGGCGAAAGCCCCCGGTGCGCACACCGGAGGCTCTCCCGAAAAAAGGTATGGAAGGAGGAAAAGGAAGCGGTACGCCAGGCGGAAGGATGGAGGGAGCGCCCGACGCGCCGGAGGGCCTGCCCAGGCGCGGGGAAACACCGGGCAGAAACAAAAGGGCCAGCGTCTCACCTCTGAGACACTGACCTCTTTGTCATGTCCTACTATAACAGGTTTCACTTCAAAATGCAAGAATAAATTTGTTGGCTTGCAAAAAATTGGAGAAATCCACAAAAAATCCCCTGATAAAGCGAAAATGGATAGGATAATATGAAAGACAGGCGGAACGATATTGCAGCTGCTTCGTGTAACCAATTTTACTGTTTTGTTATCGGATTGTTCTGGCTTCCCAGGCAAGAGGATGGTATAATCAATACGAAAAATACGAAAGGAGAATCGTTCCCATGAAACGAGTTTTATGTCTCCTGCTGGCCCTGTCCATGGCCCTGGCGCTGGCAGCCTGCGGCAGGCAGGCAACAGAGGCGGACGGCTCCGCCCAGTCCGCCAGCGGCGGGACGCAGCCGGAAAGCAGCACTGTCTCCCCGGAGGAAAGCAGCAATACGCAGCCCGAAAACAGCGCCGCGCAGTCGGAAAGCGCCGCCGCCCCGGAGGAGAGCAGCGACGCGGCACCGGAGAGCGCCGCCCAGCCGGAGGAATCCTCCATGGCCACAGAGATGGAAGGGGTCTCCCTGGAGGACGTGACCGACGACCGCACAGGGGAGGACGGCAGCACGCTGGTAGAGTTCTCCTACGTTGTGGCCACGGTGGTGGGCGGCGACGAAGCCGTGACCGCCGCCATCCAGGCCGATTTGGACAGCGAGCTGGACGCCCTTCTGTCCGAAGCGGACGAGCTGGCCGAGCTGCGGCTGGAGGACGACTATTTTGACGGGGCCTATGCCTTGAGCCAGACGATAACGGTGGAGCGGTACGGCGGCCAGGTGCTGAGCCTGCTGGCCCTGACCTACGCCTACTCCGGCGGGGCCCACGGCGGCTCCGCTTACACTCCCCTGTGCTACGACCTGACTACCGGCAGCCGCATCACCCTGGCCGACCTGGGGGACGGGGTGGCGGACGCCTGCGCCGACCTCATTGTGCAGCTGTGCGACCGCATCCAGGCCGACGGGGAGGGCGTCCTCTTTGACGACTATGCCGAGACCGTCACCGACTATGTGGTGCTGGACGGCTGCTTCTACCTGGCGGAGGACGGGGTGGTGTTCCTGGCCGGGGAGTATAGCATCGGCCCTTACTCCACGGGCAACATCCGCTTCCTGATTTCCTACAACGACCTGCCGGAGCTGAACTCCCAGTACGCCAGGGAGACGGACGCCGTCACCCAGGCGGAGCTGGCGGACGGCTCGGTGTATACCCTGTCCTAACCATAGCCTTACCGCCCATCCCCTTCGGGATGGGCGGCGCTGCGTTCTGCCCGGAAGGACCCGCCTGCGCCTCCTGTGAGAATTTTCACCCCCGCGCTTGTCACTTCCCCTCAGATATGGTATACTACTTTAATATGGAATTAAATGCCCTTGGGCATTGCACTAGGAGGAACCCGGATTGAAACGTCAGGCAGTATTGATCCCCCAGGAGGAAATTGACCGGCAGCTTGCCATTTGCGACCAAATCGCGGCGGAGAACGCCGCCTCCCCCGCGCCGAAGCTGGCCATGGTGGACACCTACGGCTGCCAGCAGAACGAGGCCGACTCCGAGCAGATTCGAGGGATGCTCTCCCGCATGGGCTACGCCATGACGGAGGATGAGGCAGAGGCGGACGTTATCGTTATCAACACCTGCGCCATCCGGGAGCATGCGGAGATGCGGGTGCTGGGCAACGTGGGCGCCCTGTCCCACACCAAGCGCAACAAGCCGGAGCAAATCATCTGCCTCTGCGGCTGCGCCATGCAGGAGCCCCACATGGAGGAGAAAATTCGCAAGTCCTACCGCTATGTGGATATGGTGTTCGGCCCCCACGCTTTGTACCGGTTCCCGGAGCTGCTGCAATCCGTCCTCCAGACCCGCCAGCGGGTGTTCGCCACGCCGGACGTGGACGGCTACATCGCCGAGGGCCTGCCGGTGCAGCGCCAGGGCAAGCTGAAAGCCTGGGTGTCCATCATGTACGGTTGCAACAACTTCTGCACCTACTGCATCGTCCCCCACGTCCGGGGCCGGGAGCGGAGCCGTGCGCCGGAGCTGATTTTGCAGGAAGTTCGGGAACTGGCCGACCAGGGGTACAAGGACATCACCCTCCTGGGGCAGAACGTGAACAGCTACGGCAAGGATTTGGGGCTGGATATGAACTTTGCCGGCCTTCTCCGGGCCTGCAACGCCATCCCCGGCGACTTTCAGATACGCTTCATGACCAGCCACCCCAGGGACGCCAGCCAGGAGCTGTTCGAGACCATGGCCGCCTGCGAGAAGGTGGCTCCCCAGCTTCACCTGCCCTTCCAGTCCGGCTCCAGCCGGGTGCTGAAGGCCATGAACCGCCACTATGACCGGGAGACCTACCTGGATGAGGTGCGGCGGCTGCGGGAATTGATACCCGACATCGTGCTGACCAGCGACGTTATCGTGGGCTTCCCCGGGGAGACCCAGGCGGAGTTTGAGGAGACCCTGTCCCTGATTCAGGAGGTGCGGTTCGACGCCCTGTTCACCTTCGTGTTCTCCCCCCGGAAGGGCACTCCGGCGGCGGAGATGGACGACCCCATGCCCAGGGAGCAGAAGAGCGCCAACTTCCAGCGTCTGCTGGAGGTGCAGAACGCCATCTCCGCCGAGAAGCACGCCGCCTATGTGGGGCAGACCCTCCAGGTGCTGGTGGACGGGGTGAACACCCAGGACAAGCACCACAACCTGACCGCCCGCACCGACGGCGGGCGGCTGGTGCATCTGAACGGGCCGGAGGAACTGATCGGCACCCGGCAGCAGGTGAACATCGTGCGGTCGTCCACCTGGGCGCTGTTTGGGGAGTTAGCTAACAGCTAATAGCGATTAGTGGCTAGTCACCCCTCCACCGGCTAACGCCGGTTCCCCTCCCCTTTCAGGGGAGGAAAAACTGTGGGAATCACCACGTCATTGGCTCCCCTGAAAGGGGAGCTGGCTGGCCGTGAGGCCAGACTGAGGGGTGACACCGTTGGACTCCTCAATATTTCCCCAAAAGAAACATCTGCGGCCGCCCTCTCCACTCAAAGAACACGAATAGAAAGCGAGAAACCACCATGGCAGAATTGACCCCCATGAGAAAGCAATACCTGGAGATGAAGCAAAAGTACCCGGACTGCATTCTGTTCTTCCGCCTGGGTGACTTCTACGAAATGTTTGACGAGGACGCCCGCACCGTGTCCAGGGAGTTGGAGCTGACCCTGACTACCCGGGACAGGAAGAAGGACATCCCGGAGGAGGAGCGGGTGCCCATGTGCGGGATACCCTACCACTCCTATCAGCCCTACCTGGCCAAGCTGGTGATGAAAGGCTACAAGGTGGCCATCTGCGAGCAGATGGAGGACCCGGCCACGGCCCAGGGCCTCGTGGAGCGGGACATCGTCCGCATCGTCACCTCCGGTACGGCGGTGGAGTCCGAGCTGCTGGACGAGGACAAGAACAACTACATCGCCGCCGTCTACCTGTCCGGCAGCCGGGCGGGAGTGGCCTTTTGCGACATCTCCACCGGCGAGTGCAGCGCCACCGCCTTCTCTGGCGGCGACGCGGTGGAGCATCTGATGAACGAATTGGGCCGCTTCGCCCCCAAGGAGGCCATCCTCAGCCAGGGCGCGCTGGAGAGTGCCGCCCTGACGGAGCTGCTGCGGCAGCGGCTGAACTGCCAGGTGGAGCAGGTGGCGGAGGACTGCTTCGCCCTGGAGCAGGCTAGGGCGCTGGCGGAACGGCAGTTCGAGAACCCATCCGCCGTGCCGGAGGGGAAGGCCGAGGCCACCCAGGCGGTGGGGGCGCTGCTGTCCTACCTGTACGAGACCCAGCGCACCGACCTGTCCTACATCCGCAGGCTGGACTACTACGCCGATGGCCGGTTCATGGAGTTGGATTTGACCGCCCGCCGGAACCTGGAGTTGACGGAGACCCTCCGCACCAAGGAGAAGAAGGGCAGCCTGCTGTGGGTGCTGGACAAGACAAAGACCGCTATGGGTTCCCGTCTGCTGCGCCAGTGGCTGGAGAAGCCGCTGCTCAGCCCTACGGAGATCGGCAGGCGGCTGGACGCGGTGGAGGCCCTGACAAAGGACGGCGTGGCCCGGAGCGAGATCGCCCTGTGCCTGA
Source organism: Clostridiales bacterium (assembly GCA_020860385.1). Lineage (GTDB taxonomy): Bacteria > Bacillota > Clostridia > Oscillospirales > Oscillospiraceae > Onthomonas. Next base: position 6,334 of record JAJBUK010000024.1, on the reverse strand, counting down.
AGGAGATCACCGACCTGGAGCGGCTGATTTCACGGGTGTCCTATGGCTCCGCAGGGGGCCGGGATTTGGCGGCCATCGCCGGAGGGCTGAAGCAGGTGCCAAAGCTGAAACAGCTGCTGGAGCCTCTGGACGCCCCGCTGCTGCGATCCTTACGGGAGAAGCTGGACGGCCTGCCGGAACTGACCGACCTGCTGGAGCGGGCCATTGTGGACGACCCGCCGTTTACCATCCGGGAGGGAGGCATCATCCGGCCTGGGTATGACGAGACGCTGGATGGCTTCCGGGACGTGCGGGACAATGCCCAGAAGCTCATCGCCAACATCGAGGCGGAGACGAGGGAGCAGTGCGGCATCAAGAATATCCGCATCAAATACAACAAGGTATTTGGCTACTATATCGAGGTGTCCAGGGGCCAGGCGGATTTGGTGCCCAAGGACTGGGTGCGCAAGCAGACCACGGTGAACTCCGAGCGGTTCATCAACGAGGATTTGAAGCGGCTGGAGAGCAACATCCTCACTGCCCAGGACCGCATTGTGAAGCTGGAGTACGACCTGTTCTGCGACCTGCGGCAGAAGTGTGTGGACGCGGTAGAGCAGATTCAGGCCACGGCGTCGGCGGTGGCGGCGGTGGATGTGCTGTGCGACCTGGCCCAGGTGGCGGTGGACAACCACTATTGCAAGCCGGAGGTGGACGACTCCACCGTGGTGGACATCACCGACGGCCGCCATCCGGTAGTGGAGCAGATGCAGAAGGACAGCCTCTTCGTCCCCAATGACACCTTCCTGGACTGCGGCGAGAACACGCTCGCCATCATCACCGGCCCCAACATGGCGGGCAAGAGCACCTATATGCGCCAGGTGGCGCTGATTTGCCTGATGGCCCAGGTGGGCAGCTTCGTCCCGGCCAAGCGGGCGCGCATCGGCGTGCTGGACCGGGTGTTCACCCGCATCGGGGCCAGCGACGACCTGGCCGGGGGCCAGTCCACCTTCATGGTGGAGATGACCGAGGTGGCGGAGCTTTTGAAGAACGCCACCTCCCGCTCCCTGCTGATTTTGGACGAAATTGGCCGGGGCACCTCCACCTATGACGGCATGAGCATTGCCCGGGCGGTGCTGGAATACTGCGCCGACCACAAAAAGCTGGGGGCCAAGACCCTGTTTGCCACCCACTACCATGAGTTGACCGCTCTGGAGGGCCAGCTGGACGGGGTGAAGAACTACAACGTAGCCGCGAAAAAGCGGGGGGGGGACAGCGTGGTGTTCCTCCGGAAAATCGTCCGGGGAGGAGCCGACCAGAGCTACGGCATCGAGGTGGCGAAGCTGGCCGGAGTGCCGACCAAGGTGCTGACCCGCGCCCGGGCCATCCTCGCTGAGCTGGAGCAGGGGGCCGCCGCCCTGACGGCAGGCTCCTCAGCCCCCGCCCCGGCGGCGGAGGAGCCGGAGCAATGCAGCTTCGGGGATATGAACGCCCTGGCCGTGGCGGAGGAGCTGCGGCGGGTGGACATCAACACCCTGACCCCCATCGAGGCCATGAACCTGGTATTCCAGCTGAAACGGAAGCTGGAGTTGGGGTAAAAAAGCCACGCTGGGCACCCGCTTTCCTTCTTAGGCAAGGAAGGATAAAGGAACAACGTTTTCCCCTTGAAGAACACCACGTTTCCCTCGTACAGCAGTAGAATGTGAAGCCTAAATTTTTACTTTCCTGTGTGGGCGGCCAATGGCCGCCCACACACGATGGCAAGAGGCACACCCCTCTGCCCCTTTGGAAAAGAGAAAGCGGAATATGTCTCGCAGCCCTTGCGGCGGCTCCGCCGCCCCAGGCGCAGAAAGGACTCAGAGCATGAAACGCAAAACGAGGAACCGCATCATCAGCCTGCTGCTGGCAACCGCCCTGCTGCTGACGCTGTGCGGCTGCGGCCGGGTGGCCCGGAGCGACGACGGCTCGGAGCTGTCAACGGGCTCCTCCGCTGCCGCACCGGAGGAAAGCGCTTCCAGCCTGCCGCCGGAGGAAAGCATCGGACTGGAGCCGGAGGAGGCTTCCTCTGACCTGGAGCCGGAGGTAACGTCCTCCGAGGTAACGCCGGAAGAGACGCCGGAGGAAAGCGCCGACCCGGAGCCGGAAGCAGCCTCCCCCGAGGCAAAGCCGGAGGAATCCGCCACTGTGCCGGAGAACACCGGCGGGACGCAAACTATAGACGAGCAAATCGACGCCCTGCTGGCAGGCATGACCTTGGAGGAGGAGCTTTGGCAGCTCTTTGTGGTGACGCCGGAGCAGTTGCTGGGCGCTGAGGACGCCGTGACCTCCTGGAGCAGCGCCCTGACCCGGGCCCTGGCGGAAAAGCCGGTGGGCGGGCTGATCCTCTTTAAGCAGAATATCGTCTCCCCCTCACAGACCAAGTCCCTGCTGTCCGACGCACAGGCCAGCGCGGCATATGGCCTGCTGCTCTCCGTGGACGAGGAGGGGGGCACAGTGGCCCGGGTCAGCGGCAACCCCAACATGGGCTACGCCGCCATCCCGGACATGGGGGATATCGGCGCCACCGGAGATACGGACGAGGCGTACCAGGTAGGGCTGACCCTGGGCAGGGAACTGACCGAGCTGGGCTTCAACCTGGACTTTGCGCCGGTGGCGGATGTGGATTCCAACCCCAATAACCCGGTGATTGGCGACCGCGCCTTTGGCAGCGACCCGGCGCTGGTGGCGGACATGGTGGCCGCCGCCGTGGAGGGCTTCCATCAGGGGGGCGTGCTGTGTACCCTCAAGCACTTCCCCGGCCACGGCGACACGGATACCGACAGCCACGAGGGCTTCGCCCTGACGAACAAGACGCTGGACGAACTGTGGGACTGTGAGTTGATCCCCTTCCAGGCGGGCATCGAGGCCGGCGCGGACTGCGTCATGGTGGCCCACATCTCCGCCCCCAACGTGACAGGCGGGAACACCCCCGCCTCCCTGTCCTCCACGCTGGTGGACGGGCTGCTGCGGGACGAGCTGGGCTTTGACGGCCTGGTCGTCACCGATGCCATGGACATGGGGGCTATCACCACCGCCTACACCCAGGGCGAAGCCGCCGTGCTGGCGATTAAGGCAGGGGTGGACCTGCTGCTGAAGCCGGAGGATATGGATGAGATGTACCAGGCCCTGTTGGACGCGGTAAAAAGCGGCGAGCTGTCCGAAAGCCGCATCGAGGAGAGCGTCCGGCGGGTGCTTCGGGTGAAGCTGGAGAACGGAGCGTTATAGGGCGGGCCCTTTTGACGGGGAAACTGCTGCAATCTTCAAGAAGATTAGCCCTTTTCAATTGACGATACTGCGCTTTGTGGCATCCAATAAAACAGAGAAAGACGGTGCGCCATGAAAAAACCGGCCAAACTCCTTTACCCCACCTTCGATGGGGATGCACAGCAGTTCACCCTCTGGCCCAGGTATACAGCCTCCGGCTGCTCCTTTCTGCTGGAGCTTTGGAACGAGCCGGAGCAGCGGACGCAGCAGGTGCTGCTCCTGTTTCACCAGGTGGCGGCGGTGGAGGTGTCCCTGAATCTGTGGGACGCCAGGATGGGGGCAGACCTGGGCGGCTTCTATGAGCTGTACGGCAAGAAGGAGAAGCGCAAGCTGCTCCAACGCAATTTCAAACGCCGCAAAAAGGGCTGGCTCCTCCCCGGCAGCTATGCCTGCGACCCTGCCGACCCCCAGGACGGCCTGAACGACCGGACAGAACTGAACCGGCTGCTGGGGCAGCTGGGCGATCATCACCTGTACCTCCTCCAGAGCTGGGGCGGCTCCGTCCTGCTGCTGGCCAGAGGGTACGAGGTACAGGCGCTGTGAGGTGACAAGGTATGGAAGATCAGGAGTTGACCTATCAGAAGTCCCGCCAGCGCCGGGCAGGTATCGCCGCCCGGCAGGCGGTGCCCGCCGCGCTGCGGAGGGCCAGCGACCGCCGCGTCTGTGCTGCCCTGCTGGCGAGCGATGCCTACCGCGCCGCCCGTACCATCCTACTCTACGCCGCCGCGGGGGGCGAGGTGAACCTGACGGACTTCGCGGCCCAGGCGGGGCGGGAGGGCAAGACGCTGTGCTATCCCCGCTGCCTCCCCGGCCACCAGATGGACGCCTTGGAGCCCCTGGGCCCAGACAGCTGGGAAGAAGGGGCCTACCATATCCTTGCCCCCATTCCGGCCCGCTCCCGACGGGTGCCGCCGGAGGACCTGGGGCTTATCCTGATCCCCTGCGCCGCCTTTGACCCTTCCTGCCGCCGGGTGGGGATGGGGGGCGGCTACTATGACCGATTCCTGCCCCTGTGCCCCCACGCCGTCACCGTCGGCGTGGCCTACGATTGCCAGAAGGTGCCCCAGGTGTACGCCGGGGCGTTGGACGTGGGACTGGACAGCTTCGTCACAGAGCTGCGGTGGTATCACAGGGATTGACGCCATCCGTCACGACACACAAGGAGGTTATTCCGATGGAAGCAATGACAAAGCAGAGCTGCGAGGCCTTTCTGGAGGCCCTCTCCACCAAGGCCGCCGTCCCCGGCGGCGGGAGCGCGTCCGCCCTGGTGGGGGCGGTGGGGATCGCCCTGGGCAACATGGTGGGCAGCCTCACCGTGGGCAAGAAAAAATACGCCGCCGTGGAGGAGGAGATGCGGCAGCTGAACCGGGAGGCCGCCGCCCTCCGGGCCCGGCTGGAGGAGCTGGTCACTGCCGATGCGGAGGCCTTCGCCCCCCTGTCCAAAGCCTATGGCCTCCCCTCCGCCACCCCGGAGGAGCAGGCCCATAAGGCTGCCGTGATGGAGGAGGCCATGGACGGGGCCTGCGCCGTCCCCATGGACATTATGCGCACCTGCTGCAAGGCCATCGCCCTCATCGAGGCGTATGCCGCCAAGGGCAGCGTCATGGCGGTGTCCGACGCAGGGGTGGCCGCCGCCTGCTGCAAGGCCGCCCTCCAGGGGGCCAGCCTGAACGTGTTCATCAACACCCGCTCCATGGCCGACCGGGCCAAGGCGGACAGCCTGAACCGGGAGGCGGAGGAGCTGCTGGTCACCTGGTGCCCCCGGGCGGACAAGGTGTTCCAGGACGTGATGGGCCGGCTAAAGTGACCGCCCGCAAATTTGACAGAAAAGGAAGATTTCCATGCCGATACTGCTGAAAGGCGGGCCTGTTGTGGCCGCCATGAACGAGAACTCCGCCGCCCGCTGCGCCGCATTGAAAGAGAAGGGCATCGTCCCCCAGCTGGCCATCGTCCGGGTGGGGGAGCGCCCCGACGACCTGAGCTACGAGCGGGGGGTCATGAAGCGTTGCGCCGCCGTGGGGGTGGCGGTGCGGCAATTTCTGCTGAGCGCCGACGCCACCCAGGAGGCGCTGCTGGCCGTGATCGATGAAGTGAACCGGGACCGCGCCATCCACGGCTGCCTCCTGTTCCGCCCCCTGCCCAAGACTATGGACGACAGCGCGATTCGCGCCGCTCTGGCTCCGGAGAAGGACGTGGACGGCATCACCGACCTGAGCCTGGCCGGGGTATTCACCGGCGCGGCCACCGGCTTCGCCCCCTGCACTGCCCAGGCCTGCGCGGAGATTTTGGACTTCTACCAAATCCCCCTGTCCGGCAAGCGGGTGACGGTGGTGGGCCGGAGCCTGGTGGTGGGGAAGCCTGCCGCCATGCTGCTGGACCGGCGCAACGCCACCGTGACCATGTGCAACAGCCGCACGCAAAATTTGGCCGCCGTCTGCCGGGAGGCGGACGTGGTGGTGGTGGCCATGGGACGGATGGGTGCCATCGGCGGGGACTGTCTCCGCCCCGGCCAGACCGTGGTGGACGTGGGCATCCACGTCGGACCGGACGGCAAGCTCTGTGGCGACGTCCGCTTTGACGGGGCGGAGGGCATCGTCTCCGCCATCACCCCCGTCCCTGGCGGGGTGGGCACCGTCACCAACTCGGTGCTGGTGCGCCACGTCATCGAGGCGGCGGAGCGCAGCTTGGGCTGATGTCTTATTGTAAACCTACAAAATTTCATAGTTGACAATCGCCTCCCGCTGTGGTATAGTAAGCACGGCTTGGGGCTGCGCCCGTCTGCGCAGCCTGTTTACTGATTCCTTACCACAACAGGAGGCTTCTCTTTATGAGCGTTGAAACGACCAATGCGGCATCGTCCGCCCGCACCAACCGCGCCCGCATCCGCGACCTGACCCTGGTGGCCCTGTTCGCCGCGCTGATGGCCATTTGTTCCTGGATCTCCATCCCCGCCACCGTCCCCTTCACCCTGCAAACCTTTGGCGTCTTTATCGCCGTGGGCCTGCTGGGGGGCAAGCGGGGCACCCTGTCCGTGCTGGTCTACATCCTGCTGGGG
>JAJBUK010000040.1 GCA_020860385.1 Clostridiales bacterium | reverse complement strand
ATAGTAAACAGGCGTGTACGCACTTCCGTATGGAGGAAGGGGGGAACCGGCGCGGATTCGTCTGCCCGGCTTTCTGCGGAAGAAAACTTTGTAAGGGGATTTATCTGAGTATGGGAGAGAGAATTACAGGGCATACCGAGCTTTTGACCTTGATGGCGTATCCGATTCGGCATTCCAGCTCGCCGGCCATGCATAACGAGGCGCTGTCTTGCCTGGGGCTGGACTATGCGTACCTCTGTTTTGAGGTTGACCAGAGCAACCTGCGGGAGGCGATAGGGGCGATGCGGGCGCTGAAAATCAGGGGCGGGAATGTTTCCATGCCAAACAAAATCGCGGTGATGCAGTATCTGGACAAGCTGACGCCGGAAGCAAAGCTCTGCGGAGCGGTGAATACGATTATCAATGACGACGGGGTGCTGACCGGGCATATCACCGATGGAATCGGCTACGTACGTGGGCTTTTAGACCACGGTTTTGATATCAAAGGGAAGAAAATGACGATCGTTGGAGCCGGGGGCGCTGCGAAGGCGATTCAGGTGCAGGCGGCGCTGAGCGGCGTCCGGGAGATGTCCATTTTCAATGTCCATGATAAATACTGGGAGCGGGCCAGGGAAACGACCCGCCTTCTGAATGAGAAACTCGGCTGCCGGACGACCCTCTATGGGCTGGAGGATTTGGACGTACTGAAAAAGGAAATCTACGACAGCGACCTGCTCGCCAACGCGACGGAAGTCGGCATGACGCCGCAGAAGGAATGGACTTACATTCCGGACAGCAGCTTTTTCAGGCCGGGTATGCTTGTCACAGACGTGATTTATGCGCCGCCCAAAACGAAATTCCTGAAGCTGGCGGAGGAAGCCGGGTGCGACACGATGAACGGCTTCCCGATGATGCTGTTTCAGGGCGCGGAGGCCTTTCGATTATGGACCGGTCAGGATATGCCGATTGCCCATATGAAGGAGTATCTGCATATCTGAGGAATTTGCACATGACATGATGGTTCAGTATCATTTCTATTACAGGAGGGAAGGGACAAATGAAGGTACTAAAATGGCTGGATGAAAGCCTTGAGGAAGTCCTCCTCATTCTGCTGCTCATTGCTATGGTGTGCATTATGGGGATACAGGTGGTGGCAAGGTATTGCTTGAACCAGTCCTTGAGCTGGTCGGAGGAGCTGACACAATATCTGTTCGTGTGGGCGACCTTTATCAGCGTGAGTTACTGCGTGAAGAAACGAATCTCCATCAAAATTGAGCAGCTGCTGAATATCCTGCCGGAGCCGGGGCAGACGGCGCTTCGGCTGTTTCGTCACACGATTGTGTTTATTTTCTGCATCATCATGCTGCCTTACTGTCAAAGCTATTTGCAGCAGTCGATTGAGCTGGAGGCGACCAGCGCGGCGCTGGGCATCCCGATGTATTATATTCAGTCGGCGCCCCTTGTCGGGTTCCTCCTGCTGACGGTTCGTGTGGCGCAGGCCTGGTGGCGTGAGGCGAAGAAGATGAAAGGAGTGTTTACAAAATCATGACGACGATTATTATGATTATCTTTGTGCTCCTTCTGATTCTGGCGGTTCCGGTGGGGCTGACGGTGGCAATTACGAGTATGCTGCCCAGCCTGTTCTCGGAATCGTTTACGGTGAGCGGGGTATATGTGCTGCGGGCCATGCTGGGCGGCGTCAATTCCTACCCACTGCTGGCGATTCCGATGTTTGTCCTCTCCGGCATCATTATGTCCAAGGGCGGCGTTTCCAAAAAACTCTTCGAGGTGTTTACCTATTTTGTCGGGAAAAGGACGGCGGGCGTTCCCTGCGCCGTCGTAATTACCTGCCTGTTCTTCGGCGCGATTTCCGGCTCCGCTCCGGCGACGGTGGCCGCAGTGGGCAGCATGACGATTCCGCTGATGCTGGAGATGGGCTATGACAAAAAGTTCTGCGTGGCGCTTGTTGCCACCGCGGGAGGGCTGGGCGTGATTATACCGCCGAGCATTCCGTTCATCCTCTATGCCCAGGCGACAGGCACTTCGGTCAGCGATATGTTCCTGGCGGGCATCATCCCGGGGATTCTGATTGGCCTGATTTTGATGTGCTACGCGGTCTTTTATTGCAAGAAGCATGGCGAGGATAAGGAAAAAATCAATGTGATGGTAGATGAACTGCACGCACGCGGCTTCCGGAAGGTCTTTTTCTCCAGCCTGTTCGCCCTGCTGACACCGGTTATCATCCTTGGGTGCATTTATACGGGCGTGACCTCTCCGACGGAAGCGGCTGTGATTTCCGTGTTTTATTCCCTCATCATCAGTCTGGTCGTATATCGGACGCTGAAAATCAGGGACCTCTGGGGCATCTTCCGCGAGGCGGTGCGGACATACTGCCCGATTCTGTTCATCCTGGCGGCTTCGGTGGCGTTTTCGCGCATTCTGACGCTGATGCACGTTCCGCAAACTGTTTCGGCCTGGATGACCGGCTCCTTTACCAATAAAATCATTCTGCTGCTGGTGGTGAATCTGGTGCTGCTGGTGGTCGGCATGGTGATGGATACCAGCCCCGCTATCCTGATTCTTGCGCCGATTCTGCTTCCCATTGTGGAGACATTCGGAGTTGACCCGGTACACTTTGGCATCATCATGGTCGTGAACCTGGCCATCGGCTTTGTGACGCCGCCAATCGGCGTGAACCTGTTTGTGGCCAGCTCCCTTTCGGATGTGCCGGTGATGGAGATTGCGAAAAAGGCGATGCCGATGATTATTCTGTTTTTCGTCGCGCTGCTCCTGGTCACATATATTCCGCAAATCAGCCTGCTGCTGGTATAGCGATTTTTCAGGAAAGAGGATGAAAGCATGAAACGGAACTTGAAAAAATACTTAGCAGCGGTATTTGCCGCAGCGCTCGTGCTTTTATGCAGCGGCTGTGCGGAGGAGACAACGCAGGAGTACGCCTGGGTACTGGCCACGGCGAGCCCGGAGGACACCGTCACACAGATTTATGCGGAGAAGTTTGCGGAAGAGGTGGAGCGCCTCTCGGATGGGGCAATGAGAATCGAAGTCTACGCAAACAGCTCCCTTGGCGGCGATACTGAGTTGATTGAGTGCTGCATGACCGGAGACATCCCGTTTGTGGTGCAGAATACAGCGCCCCAGGTGAGCTATCTCCCCAGGCTCTGCCTGTTTGATTTGCCCTGCGTGTTTGACTCTATCGACGAGCTTCACGAGGTGCTGGACGATGAACAATTCATGGAGAAAATCAACGAAATATACGCGGAGAAGGGGCTGGAGCTGCTGGGCATGAGCGACCAGGACTTCCGCGTCATGACTTCAAATGTAAAGGTGGAGTCGCTGGAGGACTTTTCCGGCATCAAGATTCGCACGATGGAAAATTCCTATCATATGGCGTTCTGGAAGGCAATCGGCGCGAATCCGACTCCCATGTCCTTCTCCGAGGTCTATATCGGGCTGCAGCAGAATACGATCGACGCCCAGGAAAACCCCTATGAGGTCATCGTCTCCAACAAGTTCTATGAGCAGCAGGATTATATTATCCAGACGAATCATCTGCCGCATCTGTTGAGCCTGATCGTCAGCGAGAGCTTCATGGAATCTCTGGAGGAGGATGAACAGACGATTATCCGCGAGGCCGCCGCCACAGCCTGCGCTTACGCGAGAGAACAGGCCCAGGAGCGCGTCGCGGACCGTATCGCGATTTGCGAGGAGGGCGGGGCTGAAATCGTTGAGATTTCAGATGAACTTCGCGCCCAGATGCGCGAGGCTTCCGCGGAACTGTACGAGGAGATTCGTACCGTCGTGGCTGACGACGACCTGTATTACGCTTATATCGGAGAATAAGGAACCGCAACCATCAGTTTGTTTCGCTTGACAATGTCCTTCAACTCAACATCCGGGTAAACATTACTAAGATTCAAGATGAAGAACCCGCTTTTATCAGCTGTGCCTGATAAAAGCAAAAATCCGACAGGTTTCGTCAGACACAGAGAAACCAAAATCAGTGCCAATTTACTGATGCTCCATAAACAGAATTTGAGCCAAGGCGTTGTTGCAAGGCAAACGCTCCGCATACTTGGTTGGGGAATCCCCAAATCCCTTTTGAACATCCCCATTGGGGATGGGCTGCGCATTCCTGCGGAACGCTTAATCAATAAATACTGAAAGCTGTTGAGCAAGCGATGAAGAAAACATGAAGATAACTTGGTACGGTACGGCATCGATTCTTCTGGAGATTGCTGAAACGTCTTTACTCTTCGATCCGTTCTTGAAATGTCTTCCAAACGGATATGAGTCAAAGAAACTGTACCGTCAACGGGAAGCAGCATTCGGAACTGCGGCTAACATTTTGATTACGCACGGACACATGGATCATCTGTCCAGCGTTATGTCTCTGTATGAGAATAAACCGTGTACAATATTTCTGACGGGTACGCCGGCGACGACACTTACAAAGCAGGGATTTCCTGAGGCGAAACTTCACAGGATCGCACCAGGCGATGTGCTTCATTTTCCGGGTGTCTCTGTTTGCGTTTATCAGGGAAAGCATATTCACTTCGACGCCAAACTTATATTACAAAAAGCGTTCAGCTTAAACGCCTGGAGACATTTTTCACGTCTGCTCTATTTGTTGCAATTAAACTTTCAATACAGAGAGAACAACGAAATTGTTTTTTATGAGATCCGGGCGGAGGGAAAACGCATACAAATCATGGGCAGCGCAGATTTGGCTGATGAGGTGGAATACCCAATCGGGGCAGACGCCCTGATTCTGCCTCATCAGGGGCGAAGTGATATTGATTCGCATAATGAGGCAATCATAAAGAGACTAAATCCCAAGCGTGTATTACTTGACCATTACGATGACGCCTTCCCTCCGATTAGCGAGCTGGTTCCTGTAGACGCCTTTTGCAAAAAAATGTCTGTAACGGTGCCTACAGAGAACTTGATAGAAGGCAGGCCAATAGAAATCTGACTTAAAAGGAAAATACTCACGTTTACACTTCAGTTGCATTTTTATAGGAATCAGGTAACGCTATGAGCAAAGAAAATGATAAGGTTTTAGAAGCCTCCGTAGGCATGGCAATCGTTGATGCGTTGCCCGTGCTGTGCTTTAGCGCCTCTATGATTTTAATTGGGCAAGCCTATCAGTCTACTATATTCATGGTCGGCGCAAGAGGAACAGTGGGCGCAGACCGTGGAGACGATTTTGGAATGGATTGGCCAGTATTGAGGAGACGAGAGAAACTGCGCATCCAAGCAGAGATCGCAAACAAAGAATTAACCAACTGCCTATATTTTAACAGTGATAAATAGGCAATAAGACAATAAGAAAAACCCGGTGCAGGACATGAGCGATTTTAACGCCCACGATTTGCACCGGGCTTTATTATTCCTGATATAGCTTTAGGAGAATACCGAGAAATGTAGCGACACTTTTGCGGTTGTCTCCTGCATGGGCACACAGCACGCAGCTCATATGTTCTTCGCAATCCACCGGCGTCCAGGCAAACTCTCCGGAAAAAACGTTTAGAAAACCCGCTGCAATGCACACGCCTTTTCCGGCAGCCACGTTCGTCAGGGTTGTGTCATGATTCTGGCTGTTGAAATGCTTCACTCCATAGGTGCGAACAATGCGATTCTGCAAATCTCGAACTCTAGGTCGATGGCAGAATAATGCCCACCAGTTCAGTTTCAAGTCATGCCCCCGTGAGGGGGCAACTAGTCTTTGGGCACTGGTGATGCAGGCGGCCCATGTTTCAAGTCATGCCCCCGTGAGGGGGCAACGGCAAATTTCACCAAAAAAGAGACAATTTTTGGCGAAATCGTGCCAATCAGCTCCTTGCATAGGTAGAAATGCAAGGAGAAAAGGAATTTGCGGGCCCAATGAGGGCGGATCGATTCGTTTTGAGCGATTGTTTTCCGCGCGAACCTGATGGCAAACTGGCAGCGAAAGACGTTCGCTTTGACCTAGAGCATAATCACATCGTCCTGTTCATAGCGCAAGCCACGGCCAAGAGATTCGATTTTGGGACGCCAGTTGCTGCCCAGGCGGTACAGCCGCACGGAATCCTTTTCTTCATTTGACCACAGAAGGCAATCAGCGGAGAGGAGACGGTGATGTTGCCGAAGCAGAAGACAGAATCGATGTACTGGCGGGTACCCGAACCTTTTCTGTTCCGCCTACCTTGACGGCAATGGCCTCGTTTTGCAGAGACAGATAGGTTTCCGGCGTCAGGATGTAGAGGGTATTTTTCAGCTGTTTCATTCTTCTACCTCTCCCAGTGCCAGCTGCCAGAGCGACCGGCAATAGCTTTTAGTGGTGTATTTCCATTGGGGCTGACAGACCGACAGCATGGAGCACTTTTTGCACTTCGCACTGTAGCGCCCTATGGGCAACGTGTCCTGCGTTAGCAGAGCCTGTACCTTTTGCGCCGTCTCTACGGTCTTTTCCCGCAAAGCAGGGGTAATTGCCACCTCGTCTCGCCGATGGGAATTGATGTAGAAAATAGCGCCTGTGGGGACGGTTCCTCCGAATTGCTCCTCCAAACACATGGCCTGGGCGCAGAGCTGAATGTGATATTCCTCCTCGCCCTTCCGCACAGAGCCGTGCTTATACTCCACCGGATGCAGCCGAAACCGGCCCTCGCCATAGGGCAGGGCCACCCCGTCGGGGGCAGCATGGGCCTCAACGCAGTCGCATTTCCCATTGACGCCCAGGAACCGGGAGAAAACACTCAGCTCATAGAGCAGCAAGTCCTCTCCCTTCTGCTCCACCCGGGCGGTATGTACGCGCTGGTGCTGAAGCCGCCCGGCAGCGGTCTCCGCGTTTTCCACCCATGCCTGGTCCAATGCCAGCAGCCCGCACCGCCGAGGGCAATACCCATACTGGGCCAACCAGGAGAGAGGAAACAGCTCTCGGTCAGCGGAAAAGCTCGGCATCTTCCGGCACCCGGTTCCAGCTGATGTCGCCGTAGGGGGAGGTCAGGAAACCGATATCCACCCCGGCGGGGCGACGCTCCAGGGAAACCGTGGCGTTGTAGTCCTGCCAGGAGCGGGGGTAGGCCACCTCTGGCTTCTTCTCCACCTGCACCAGGTCAAAGAGGTGGTGGGTGGGGGCGCAGCCCAGACGGGCCTGGCGTTTGCGCTGCTTCAAATCGGAATCGGTGCCTACATGACGGAAGATGACCAAGGGGGTGATGACTGCCATCTCCCCCTTGCTGGCGGAGCGGTCATGCTCGTACATATTGAGAATGGCCTCAAAGAGGGCCTTCAGGTCGCTCTCGTTAAAACCGGTCTCCTGGGCCAGGTTTGCGCTGATAAAACCACGGGCTTCGTAGAGACCGTAGGGTGTGAACTGTGTCATACCCGTTTAGGTGGAAGTGACCTCGAATTTTCCTTGATTTTTCAAGGTTTTTCGGTTTTTCCGAAAAATCGGGGTTCATACCCAATTATAGCAACAATCAAAATTACTAGCAGTAGTTTGACGCTCGGAACCACCCCATGACATCATCCTGCGTAACCAGGGCGAGGGCATCCGCCACAGCGGCAGGCAGCGCGTCCCTTACACGAACCTTCCATTTGCGAAGATAGGCTTTCATCTTTGACCACATCTTTTCAATGGGATTCAAATCAGGGCTATATGGCGGCAAATAGAGTGGTGTAATTCCATTTTGGCGCAAAAGGTCTCCAACTGCATCAACATGATGCGAGCGCAGATTGTCCATGACGACAATATCGCCCTTATTTAAGGTGGGAATCAGCGTCTCCCGCAGATAGGTCACAAAACGCTCTCCGGTCGTGCCTCCCGTATAGACAGTAAACGCCTTCTCCCCATTGAGACGTATGGAGGACAGTACGGTGGTCGTTTTCGGGGTGTTCAGAGGGGCGCTGTCTTTCACGCGATTTGCACGTTTTCCCCATCCGTAAATGGGTGTCATGTCTGTATTGATACCACTTTCGTCCAGAAAAACCAGTCTATCAATCATTTCCGGGCTGATGGTCTGCTTCCACGCTTCTCTCTTGTGACGCACATCGGGAGCGGTCACGCTCGGCTGCGTGGAGGGACTTCTTTTTCCGCGTGTATCCCATGCCCACGACTGCGCGTTCCACCGTTGCATAACTGGCAGAAAGATGCAGCTGTTCACGAATTTCTTCAATGGTCATATCTGGCTTTTCATCAAGGCATTGGCAGATGCGAGTTTTATCTTCCTCACTCAAAACAGGCTTTCGGCCTCTTTGACTGGTGTGCAGTTCCACATTCCCAGTCTCGCGTTTTTGCTGCACCAGACGGTATACCGTTCGCTTGCTCACTGAGTATGCGTCCGCTATGAGTTGGGCATCATGGGCCTTTTCATAGCCAGCCACCAGGAGTTCTCGCGCTTCGTTGTGTAACATGTTCCTCGCCTCCTACCCTTGTTATACACCCAATGTCAAGTGTCGGCTTTTTTGATTGTCGCTATAGGCCGATGCGGTTAGGTAAGATTAAATCAGAGGTTCTCTAAATTTCCACACAAAGTCAACTGAACCCTTACGTCTGCGCATCAAATGCGTTGACACCCCCTCCGAAGGCAGCCTGCACAGAAAAGTGCTGCCGGCCCCATGAGGGCTGGCAGCACTGCTGGTAAATTTGCAATTTGCAAAGCGGTTACGCTGGATTCATTGCACTTTGATTTGGCACATCTCCATGGCGCGCAGGGCGTTGGCGTGGCTGGCGGGAGTGACCCCGGCGCAGCAGGCGGCATCTACGCTGATTAGCACCTCCGGAACGGCTGCCTTAAGCAGCAGCGCATTGGAGATCACGCAGATGTCCGTGCAAAGGCCGACCAGTTCAATTTCCTCCAGCCCTTCCAATTTGGCGGCATACTGGGCCAGTTCCAGGGAGCCGAAGGAGGGCTTATCCAGCACCTTGCAGCCCTGAGCGGGTAATTCCGGGATGATTTCCCAGCCGGGCGTTCCCTGAATGCAGTGGGGTACCGGCAAATTTCTGCCCTCCTGGGTGTCCAGGTACTGCTCCGTGTGGGTGTCCCGGGTGAATACCACCGTCCATCCCGCCGCCTGACGGGCCAGAACTTTTTCCTGCACCCTGGAGACAATGGCAACTGCCTCCGAGGTGCCCAGTGCGCCGTCTACGAAATCCTTCTGCATATCCACAACAACCAATAGCTTCATCGTACAGTCTCCTTTTCTACGTTAGTCTGATTGCAATACTTCCGCGAACCTCTGATAATTCCTGCCCCGTGCGCTGTCGATAACCGCATACACCAGCTTCACCGGCGCCTGCCAGACCGTGCGGGCCGCTTCCTCCCGAAACAGCCTTGCCACCTCTGTAGCGTCCTGGCAGAACACGCCACAGCCAAAGGCACCGAGGATTGCCGTGTTGACAGCCTGCACATTCAGAATATCCAGCACGAAGCGAATACGGCTGCGGAGGGCAGCGCTGTTCTCCGCTTTGGCCACGCCATAATTCCTCGCGGCGGTGCCAAAATTAGGAGAGGCGCAGGTCAGAACGTCGAACGGTACAGGGACACCGTTGTGCTCAAACATCACATCAGGAGTATACAGCGCCGCGTTCGTATACAACGCATGATTCAAGGTTTTGCTGTTTTCCGCATAGTAACCCTGCTGCTGGGAGAGAACATTATAGAGAAAACTCTCGTGACACAGGCACTCCTCCTGCGCTCGGGAACCGGCGAGGAACCCGCCGCCGGGGTGTTTGTAGCTGGCAAAGTTCAGGATGGCGGTTTTCCCATGCCGTTCCTGATAGGCGGCGGATACACTGTCCAGCGGCACCAATAACTCAGTGTAACCAGCTGGGGGTTCCTGCAAGGCTGCACTGGGAACCTGGCCCCGATATACCTGCGTCTTTGCAACACACACATTGATTTCCTGGTGGTATCGCTCCGCCATCTCTTTCGTACGGGCCTCGGCAATTTGTGCGCGGGTGTCCCTTCCCTGCCAATTATAGTTTCGATTGTTGCTCATTATAGAGCCTCCTTCTAATCGCTTGTGGTCGAGTCCAGATATTGTTCCCAGCGCACGTCCGTCCAGTTCTCTGTATCAAATGCCTCGTTGATGCCATCGCACATGATTTGCAGCTTCTGCTGCATGGCTGGGTATGCCATCAGTGCCGTTGCTGTGTCGTCATCAGTCATAATGTACTCCATGATTCTGGCCCGGTCCTCTTTATCGTAGCTCTGGGCATAGCTGTCTACAAAATAGACCTCCTCCGCGCCGCCAAAGTAGGTGTACGCCTGGGCATCTTCGGCATAGTCCAGGTAATCATAGGAGTAGTAATATTCAAATCCTTCAGGGTTGCAGGCGTCCCAAGAGCCGTCATAAAAGCCGTAAAAATCGGTGTCAAAGATTTTGTTTTCTGTCGCGTGCCAAAGCTCGTGGCAGAAATTTTGTTGTAAGGCGTAGTTCGGTTCGGTGATGTCTACGCAGATGTATTCCCGGCTCTCCATGCCGTACTCGAATCCAGCCACATCCATATTCCGGTCGCTGCCGATAGCGCCGGTCAGCAGAAAGTAAATACCGTCCTCTCCGTTCTCGGTCTGGAACCGGGCGAAGAAATCTGACGGATACAGAACCAGCGCAGATTCCAGCTCCTCCAGGGCGGCCAGCACATCGGCGCACTCATCCGCCAGGCCAATTTCGTCTGTGGTCGTCACGTCGAACTCGGAAGCGTCGCAGGGGCCGGCACACTGAGCGCCCAGCAGGATATGAACGCTGTAGGTTTCCTCCAATTCGTCCGCCTTTGCCCGTGCGTCGGACATCGTATCGGGCAGAGCGACGGGGGCGAGTTCGGCTTGATAGGCTGCCAGAGTCTCGCTGTCAATGCGCTCAGCCGCGCTCACCTCTTCCGCCTGCCCGGCAGGGAAGAAGGTCAACTGCTCCAGGTCTAAAATCGCCATGCGGCTACTGTCGTCAGCGTAAAAACCGACGACAATCAGATTTTGCTCCGGCAGGTAGACGAAGGAATAGGGCGTGTACTGCAACCCTGTTTCCTCCAGGTCAGCGACCTCTACATTGCCATCTGCATTCATGCGGTAAAGCCGGCTGCTAACCTCCTCCGCTTCCACGGCGTCCTCCGTCCAGGTGTAAATCGTGGAGAAGACGTAGTCAGAATAGGGGAGCAGCGTCACGTCAAAGTATGTATCCTCGTCCGCTGAGATGGTATAGCGGTGCAGCGGGTCGTCCCCATGCAACGCGCCGTAAAACAGTTGGCAATCCTCAGTGTCAGGCACCCATTCCAGGCTGTAGAAGGAGTTTGAAACACAGCCCACATCGGACAGGTCAGGGTCTAACAGCAGCACATTACCGTTTGCCGTGTCTACCAGGGCCATGCATTGGGCGTAGGAATACAGTGATGTGAGCACCCAGCAGAACAGATAATCTTCGTCCGCACAGATGCTGCCCAGGGAAGCAATGCGGAACTCATCCTCCAACGGAATGCAGGTCTCCTCTCCGGTGGCAAGGTTCAGCGCGTACAGAGCCCCGTCCTTTTCGTAGTAGTACAGGCTGCGGTTGGAGGAAAACTGTCCGTCTGTATCAGGCGTATTCAGCCTCGTAAGCGTAAACGCCTCGTCCATCAGGTAAAAGCAGCCGTCTATATAGGAAGTAAAGAGGACGCTGCCGTCCGGGAACATCCGCTCATATTCCAGATACTGGTCGAAAAAGGTGAAGTCCTCTACCGCATCCGTAGCCAGGTCAACGATGCAGACGCCGGTGCCGCAATCCTCGCCGTCTGTGGCGAAGTCCGTCCAACAGCAGAACACGCGCCCATCCCCCAGGTCTGCCATAGAAGGCACAGCGGAGGCGGAAAAGGAGGACAGGACGGTAACGGCCTGCTCCGGCTCCCAGGGCTGTGCATCTGTCTGTGTTTCGGAGGACGCCTCCGGCTGTACCGCAGACTCTGCAACGACAGAGACGGAGGACCCATCGTTCGTTGTACTGGTCTGGTCGGAACCGGCGATACGCCCGCATCCGGCGCAACACAGAAAGGCTGCGGCAGTCAGGATGCAGCGGATAGACACCTTTGGCTGGAATGACATTCTCATCACCTCGGCTTTGATGGTTTACCATTATTATAAAACAAAGGCTGTCAAAGTCAATATGATGTTATTACGCGAAATACATTGCCTTGTGACAGCGTCAGCGCCCGCTTACGTTGACGCACGTTATATGGCTGTAAAGCATTTTTCCGTGACAGCGTGACGCATCTCGTTCAGCTCGCTTTTTGCTGATATCTTGGAAGCGGCCTTGGCTGATGACGGGCATCAGTCGAGTTATCCCCATGCGATACCGACAAAATCCTCCTAAAGTTGACCTGAAATGAATCAAAGTCAACGTTAGAAGGATTTTTGATACCATAATCAAGTTGGCCTGATAGTACGTTGCAAGGATGCACCGCTACTGTAAAGTAGATATATTTGACAGGAAAGCGAGCGCAGCACAGCGCCCCCGGAGCACCCGGTACAGTTCCGCAGGTGATACATTACTCCCCCAGCAGCAGGGCGAGGGCGTCGCTATCTGCTCCCGCCGCAGGGAGGACAGTATACTCCGCCAGCAGTTCCTGGCCAGTGAGGTCGGTGTCAATATCCTCCACGGTGGAGTAGGTTCCGGCGTCCAAGGCGGAGAGGATAGGAGAGTCTGCCCAGGTGGCGGCGCGGGCAGTGTCCATTTGGTCGGCGTATAGCTCCAGGAAGCCGTTAGCATCCGCCACGATGAACAGGCAGCTCTCCCCGCCTGCGACATCGGTGACCAGCAGGGTGGAGCCTGCGGTCTGCACGTCGGAGTCAGTGGCGCTGCCGTCAAAGACCACCTGATAGTCGTTCACCTGCACCACCACTTCGCCGTCTCCGTTCAAATCGCCTACCAAGTCCCCCAGGGAGGTCTCCAGGGCGGAGAGCACGTTATCCGGCAGAGAGTCTGCGTGGACGAAGGCCACCTGAACATCCGGCTCCCGGAAGCTGGTCACAGTCTGAATCACGCCCAGACCCAGGCAGAGGACAGCTACGATTGCCAGAACAACGCCCCAATGCCGCCGCCACCAAATCTCGGTACGCTGGCTCATGGTGTAATGGCCGGGTTCGCCTTCTGGGGTTTCCCGCTCCGGCGGCTCCTCCTGCTGACCGTATTGCTCCAACAGGCCAGGCCGCAGGAGCTGGGCCACATACAGGGCCGGGGGCCAGAAGCCAAATACCGCCGACAGCGGCACGCTGACGGGGAACAGGCTGCCCAACAGGGCACACCAGAGCAGCAGCCCCAGCGTGGCGGCCAGGGTACGGAAGGGAGCCTGCACCAGCAGGGTCAAGCCCTCTTGCACCCGCTGGGCCAGGGGATGACGCTGATAGCACAGAGGAGGGAAGAGAAGGGTCGCCGCCAGCGCCGCCAGGAAAAAGTCCAGCGCCAGCATCACCCACACCACAGGGGCGGGCAATGCACCGTCCTCCATCAGTCCAGAGGCGAAGGTGCCCACCATCAGCAGACCGGAGACCAGTGCCCCTACGGCCAGGCCCTGGAGGGCGGCAGGTTTCCAGCAGGCGGTCAGGGTATGCCGGAAGCTGGCGAACCAATCGTCCACCCGATCAGCAAAGCACCGGAGAGCCAGGTCTACCATCGCCGTCCAGAACGGCCCGGCGACAGCGCCGCCTACGGCCCCGCCGATCAGCGTCAGCCAGAAGTTTTCATACACCAGCCCCAAGCTGATGCCCAGCGCGGCGGGGAGGAAGCCTGCGCAGCACATCAGGTTCCCCAGCAGCAGCTTCCCCAGATTCTCCCAGAACACCTGGAAGTAGCGGGCCGCGCCGGTGCGGGGCGGTTTGTCCTCCTGGGGCGCGTGGGTCAGGCTGTTCAGGCCAAAGAAGTTAAAGCGCCGTCTCATGGGTCAGTTCCTCAGGCAGGGCGGCTTCGGTTCCCCAGGCTTCGATTTGGGTCAGGGCAGGGAAGGGGGAGGGGCCTTCGGCCTGGATGAGGTCTTTCAGCACCAGCCACTCCACCGTTTTGGGCTGGAACCGGGTGACCTGGGGCAGCGGGCTGTCCGTCAGGGACAGGGTCAGGGTGCTGCCGTCAGAGAAGGCCACGGTGGCCCCCGTCCAGTAGTTGTCATGGGGATAATCCCCCCGAAGGGTGAGCCGCAGCTCGTCCACCGCCACCGTCCGGCCAAAGGCCAGGGTCAGGGCGGCGTTGGGATCCCGATTGATGCCCCAGCTTTGATAGGGGTACTCCCCGTGGGCGCTGTTCTCAAAGATGCCGTCAATGGCGTTCCGGGCGGCAAAGACCGCCTCTCCTCTCGTCTCCACATTGGCGCTGGCGTGGGGGAAGAAGCCTGTGTCCCCATGCTCATCGTAGGGGTTGAAGGCCAGATTACGGCGGCTGCCCACTTCCTCCGCCGTCGCCAGCCGCGCCCGGATGACGTGGCGGGTTCCAGTGAAGCTCTTGGGGCTATAGGTGATGGCCTGCTCCCCAAAGGGGATGTGGAAGTTGATTTCCCGCTTCTGTACATAGACCAGGGCGGGCGGCATGGTGTCCTCAAACTGGATGACGCAGAACCGCCCCGGGGTGCGAATTTCAAGGGCCACCCGGTCGCCCGGCTGGTAGGCGGCGGTGTAGACCAGGCTGACCTGGCGGCCTGCGGGGCAGGTCATCAGGGTATGCCCTGCCTCATCCAAAACCTTGAGCTTGATGGTTTCCATTGTGGTACTCCTTTTCCGGTAAAACGCACAGTTGTCTGCTCATCCCTGCAGCCGCTGCATATACTCCCGTGGGCTGACCCCCTCCAGCTTCTTAAAGACCTTGCTGAAATAGGAGGAGCTTTCAAAGCCCACCCGCTCGCTGATTTCGTAAATTTTCAGGTCGGTGGTGGCCATCAGCTCCTTGGCAGTGTTGATGCGGGTGGCGGTGACAAACTCCACAAAGCTGGACTCCCCGTTCTGGGAGAACAACTGGCTGAGATAGTTGGGGCTGAAATTAAAGACTGCCGCCACATCGTTCAATGACAGCGGCTTGGACAGGTTTTGACAGATGTACTCCTGAATCTGGGCCACCGTCTGGGCGCGGCGGGGAGCCGGGGTAGTGGCCTGGGGCTGATAGTACAGGACGGGTTGAGCGTCTGTGACCTGGGTCAGGATGGAGAGGGCGGTGCGCTGGCTCTGCTGCACCTTCAAAATATCCTGCACCGGTTGGCCTACCGCCCAGTGGATGGGGGTACTGAAATAGTTGAAGAGGATTTGCCCCGCCTTTTTCAGCACCTCGTCCAGCCGCTGCTCCAGACCAACAGGGGAATCCAGGGGCAGCAGGACGTAGAAGTGGCTCAAGTTGCTGGCGGTGACGGTGCAGGGCAGGTATTTGGGCAGCACATCCGCCGCCATATTGGTGACGCCGGCGCTGAGGGTGGCCAGCTGCTCCGTGGGAAGTTCCCGGCAGGTGAACCTGGCCGCAACCACGGTGTACCAAGGGGCATCAAAGTGGAGCCCCAGCTGGCTGCACAGGCCATCAAAATAGGCTCTGTCCTGGAACAGTCCTCCGTAAAGCTGGATGAACAGCCTGTCCCGGTACTGCTCCAGGCCGCTGGGGGCGTTGGCCGTCTCCGGTGTACGGAGGGCGCGCTCCTTTTTCACGTTCTCAATGGCGCGGCGGAGGGCGCTCTCCAGCAGTTCCGGGGTCAAATCCATCTTCACCAGATACTCCACCGCCCCCAGGCGCAGGCTGCGCTTCACATAGTTGAACTCCTCAAAGCTGGTCAGCATGATGAACACAGGGAGGGCATCGTCCACCTCCCGGCACTTTTCCGCCAAATCCAGGCCATCCATGACAGGCATCATCACATCGCAAATCACGATGTCTGGCCGATGCTGCTGAATGATGGCCCATGCGTCGTTGCCGTTTCGGGCGGTGCCGACGATTTCCAGCCCCAGCTTCCCCCAGTTCAGCATACTCTGCATCCCGATCAGCACCAGGGGCTCGTCATCTACCAAAAGCACCTGAATCATGGTTGGTCTCTCCTTCCCAGTTTCCTTTCATGTCGCGTCAGACTCCGCCGGAGGCTGCTCCGGCAGGCGGACGGTGACAGTGGTTCCCACCCCCCGGCGTGCTTTCCAGGGTCAACCCGTAGTCCGGCCCGAAGCTGTATTGCAGCCGCCGGTGGACATTCCACAGCCCAACATCCCGGAACTTTGCCTGGGTATCCTCTGGGGGCGGCTGGAGCACACGCGCTATCTGCTCTGGGGTCATGCCCACGCCGTCGTCCGCCAGGCGCACCAGGATGTCGCGCCCCTGCTCATCCCGGCAGATGGTGACAGTGATTTGCCCGGCGCAGCCCTTCGGCTCGATGCCGTGGAAGATGGCGTTCTCCGCCAGGGGCTGAAGGGCGAATTGGGGGATGAGGGTGCTTGTCAGCACCTGTTCCTCCGCCTCACACCGCACCTCTGCGGTGATGGTGCCGCCGTAGCGGTAGCGCTGTATGGCAAAATAGTCCTCCAGCAGGGACAGCTCCTGCTCCAGCGGCACCAGCCGCTGGGTGCTTTTGGAGACGCTTTTCAGCAGCCGGGCCAGGGCGGTGACCATCTCCGCAATGCCGGGGGCGTGCTGGATGGAGGCCATCCACTTGATGCTGTTCAGGGTGTTATAAATAAAATGGGGGTTGATTTGACTCTGGAGCATCTGATACTCCAAATCCAGACGCTTCTTCTCGTCCTCTACCCGTTTGTCCATCAGGCTGGCGACGCTCTGGGACAGGCGGTTGATGCCCCGGCCCACATCGCCCAGCTCATGATTCCACTCGATGCCTGGGTTGACGGTGAAATTACCCTGGGCCAGCGTTTCGATTTGCTGCTGCAACGCCCGGATGGGATTGCTGATCAGCTTGTGGAGCACCAGCATCAGCAGGATGCCGAAGAACAGGATGGCGATGACCATGATGGCGATGGTGCCCAGCAGTTGAGGCAGCATCTCCGCCAGAGGAACATCCGGGATGGCCTCGGCCAGATACAGGTCGTGAACGCCGATGGGGATGGCGATAACAGAATAGCCGACGCCGTCCCGCTCCGTGCGGTAGAGCAGGGTGCTGTCATCCAGGGTGGCGCCTGCGTCCTCATCCGACTCCTCCAGCTGGAAGCTGTCCGCCGGAAGGGAAGTCAGGTCATCCCCTTCCACCCGGTAGACGGTGTCCCCCATCCACCAGTAGAGCAGCGCACCCTCGTCCAGCGCATACTGCTTCAGCACATCGGTGATGATGGCGGGGGAGACGGAGATGTATACTTTTAATGTGTATCGTCCGCTGACGCTGGTGGCAGAGGCAGTCACAGGGATGCCCTGCATGGAGGTTCCGGCCTGCATCAGCGGTTCGCTGCGGAGGGTCTCCCAGGCGGTATCCTCACCATCCAGGTCGGCAAGGATGCGCAGCCGCTCCTCTGTCAGGGTGACGGACTGGGAGGTGGCGTTGCCCAGCATGATGAATTTGCTGTCCGACGCCCCGTCAGTGCTGTAAATCAGGAGGCGCTGAATGTAGTTGGAGGTGCTGACGGAATTATATTTGTCCTCAACGGTGGGGTAGAGGGTGGTCGCCAGGTTGTTGGAGACGCTGGTCATCATATAGGTGCGCACGGTGGTGTTGGCGGTACACCATTTCGCCAGATGATCGATTTCAGCCACCCGCTGCGACAGGGAGGAGGTGGCCGTCTCCAGCTGGTACTCCGCCGCCTGGAGGTGAGTACGCCGGGTCTGAATGGAGAGGTAATAGACGCTGGAACATAAGACGACGGCGGCAATCAGGATGGTAAACAAAAGCGTCAGCACGACAACGCGGGCAGAGATGCCGAAGCGCCTGCATGACTTCTCCTGTGCCTTCATTCCGCATCCCCTCCTAAACGCATCTGCGGCATTTCATTCCACTTTCTCTCCTATTTTATTAAAAAACGCGGGAATTGTAAAGCAATGTTTTGTCATTTCCCAAAAAATTACAACAAATTGCCTTTTAAAACTAAAAAAATTACAGATATTTTCCGAAGGACCAAAGAAATTTACAAATACTTCCACAAAATGTACATTCAAAAGTGAAACAGAATAGTATATGATATTATTACCAACGGGGTAGGTCAGAAACCCCGGAGCGGTTGAGCAAATCAACCAAAAAAGTATTTAGGAGGAATTGAACTATGAAGAACACGCGCAAATTGCTCGCTCTGCTTCTGGCGCTGGCTATGTGCCTCGGTCTGGCAGCCTGCGGCGGCAGCTCCGACGACACGGATGACAGCGACAGCGGCAGCGCAAGCTCCACCGCCGACGCCAGCTCCACTGACGAGGGCGGCGACAGCTCCGCCGCTGAGGAGACCGGCGACGACAGCGGCAGCACCGAGGAAGTCACCATCACCTGGGCTCTGTGGGACTATGAGAGCACCGCTTACTGGAGCGCCCTGAAAGAGGGCTATGAGTCCACCCATGAGGGCGTGACCATCGAGGTTATCGACCTTGGCTCCACCGATTACATGACCCAGCTGGCCACTCAGCTGGCCGGCGGCAACAGCGAGCTGGACGTTGTCTCCATCAAGGACATCCCCGGCTACTCCAACCTGATCAACCTGGGCCTGCTGGAGGCCATGAACGACAACCTGACCATTGACGAGGCGGACTTCAACGGCGTGCTGGAGCAGCTGACTGCGGACGACGGCAACTTCTACGCTGTTCCCTTCCGCTCTGACTTCTGGGTCCTGTACTACAACAAGGACATCTTCGATGAGGCCGGTATCGACTATCCCTCCAATGACCTGACCATGGAAGAGTATGACGCTCTGGCCCGTGAGCTGACCAGCGGCGAAGGCTCCGAGAAGATTTACGGCACCCATTACCACACCTGGCGCTCCGACGTCACCCTGTTCGGCATCCTGGACGGGGAGCACACCATCATTGACGGTGAGTATGACTTCCTGACCGATTATTACAACCTGGTGCTCTCCGAGCAAGAGGACGGCATTTGCATGGATTACGGCGAGCTGAAGACCTCCGGCCTGCACTACTCCGCAGCCTTTGAGAATGGCCAGGTCGCCATGTGCCCCATGGGCAGCTGGTTCATCGCTACCCTCCAGACCTACAACTCCGAGGCCGAGGCCAACGGTGTTGACGAGGTCAACTTCGGCATCGTCAAGTATCCTCATCCCGATGGCGTCGAGGCCGGCACCACCCTTGGCACTGTGACCTCCCTGGGTGTCAACACCAACTCTGAGAACAAGGAAGCCGCCATTGACTTCGTGAACTGGTGCGCATCCGCTGAGGGCGCTGACATCATGGCCTCCACCGGCTCCTTCCCCGCCGTCTCCACTGACGACACCGTCTCCATCATCTCCGCCACCGAGGGCTTCCCCAGTGACGAAAGCTCCCTGGAAGCGCTGAACACCGTGGCTGTCTATCTGGAGATGCCCCTGTCCTCCTACGCCTCTGAGATTGAGACCATCCTGAACACCGAGCATGACGCCATCATGACCGGCGCTGAGACCGTGGAAGAGGGCATTGCCAACATGAACGAGCAGGTTCAGGACATCCTGTCCGAATAAGTGCATCGCGTCACACTCCCTTAAACACATTTCAACGAAATGGGGCGGGCAATTCGCCCGCCCCTTTCTCATGCTCCTATGAAGCAAATGAAAGGAGAATTGAACCGAGATGGCAACAAAACCCGTTGCAAAATCGGAACGGAAGCCGATGAAAAAGGAGACGCGCAATACTCTGATTGCCTATTCCTTCATCGCTCCCAACTTTATCGGATTCTGCATTTTCACCCTGGTTCCCATGGTCTTTGCCATTGCCCTGGCGTTTTGCAGCTGGGACGGCGTCAACGCCATCGAATTTGTGGGCATCCAGAACTTCGTTGACCTGGTCAGCGACAAGACCTTCCTGGCCGCTTTTAAGAATACCATTGTCTACTCCCTGGCCGTTGTGCCGCTGACCCTGGTCTGCGCCCTGGGCCTGGCCGTCCTGCTGAACCAGCCCATCAAGGGCCGGAACTTCTTCCGGACGGTGGCATTCTTCCCCTATGTCGCCTCCTTGGTGGCGGTGGCCGCCGTGTGGAACATGATTTTCAGCCCCAGCATGGGCCCCGTGAACATGATTCTCTCCGCCCTGGGCGTGGAGAACCTTCCCCGGTGGGCAGCCGGTAAAGAGACCGCCATGCTGACCGTTATTCTGTTCAGCGTCTGGAAGAACATGGGCTATTACATGGTCATGTATCTGGCCGGTCTTCAGGGCACCAACCCGGAGCTGGAGGAGGCCGCTGAGCTGGACGGCGCCAACCGTTGGCAGGTGTTCTGGCACATCACCCTGCCCCAGCTGCGGCCCACTACCTTCCTGGTGGTCGTCACCCTGACCATCGCCTCCTTCAAGGTGTATGACCAGATGTACATGATCACCCAAGGCGGCCCCGGCAACGCCACCATCACATTGGTGTACTATATCTACAACGTGGCCTTTGTCAACACGCCGAAGTATGGTTACGCCAGCGCGGTCGCTATGGTGCTGTTTGTTCTGGTTCTGATCGTTACGATCATCCAGTTCCGCGGCTCCTCCAACAACGATACCTGAGGAAGGAGGACTATCTATGGCAACCCAAGCGGTCAAAACCCAATCTGCTAAGACCAGGCATAACATTTCCATGGTCCTGATTTATGTCCTCCTCATCCTTATCGCCGCCGTCATGCTGGTTCCCTTTGTGTGGATGCTCTCAGCCTCCCTGAAGCTGAACAAGGACGTGTTCGCCTTCCCCATCGAGTGGATTCCCTCCAACCCCCGCTGGCGGAACTATGTGGACATCTGGACGAAGATCCCGCTGCTGACCTTCATCAAGAACAGCGCCAAGCTGACCATCATCGTGACGTTGCTCCAGCTCTTCACCTCCAGCTTTGCGGCCTATGCCTTTGCCAAGCTGGACTTCAAGGGTAAAAACACCCTGTTCCTGGGCTACATCGCCACCATCGCCGTACCCTGGCAGGCCTACATGGTGCCTCAGTTCATGATGATGCGCTCCTGGAATTTGAACAACACCCATCTGGCTATCATCTGCCTCCAGGCGTTCAGCGCCTTCGGCGTGTTCCTGATGAAGCAGTTCTATGAGGGCGTGCCCTCTGAGCTGTGCGAGGCGGCGAGAATCGACGGCCTGTCGGAATACGGCATCTGGGCCCGCATCATGCTGCCCCTGTCCAAGCCGGCATTGTCCACCCTGACCATCATCACCTTCGTCAACACCTGGAACGACTTCCTCGGCCCCCTGATCTACCTGACTAAGACCGAACTGAAAACCATCCAAATCGGCTTGCGTATGTTCATCAGCCAGTACTCGGCGGAGTACGGCCTGATTATGGCGGCCTCGGTGATTGCGCTGATTCCGGTGCTGGTGGTGTTCCTGGCGCTGCAAAAGTACTTCGTCCAGGGCGTGGCCTCCTCCGGTCTGAAAGGCTAAACTCCTATCCACCTAATATCGTCACACTCCGGCAGGGGCGGGGGCTTCGCCCTGCCCCTGTCGGCTCTTTTTGAGGAGACTTCCATGCACGAAACCATCACCCCCCTGACAGACGGGGCGGCTATGGCCGCTCTGGACAGATGCGTCCGCCAGGTGCGGGAAAATTTGCCCCTGTACACCCACCGCTGCCAAAACCACACCAGTGTGGACGGCATCTACCCCGCCTGCGGCAACGTCCAATGGACCTGCGGCTTCTGGCCGGGGGAGATTTGGCTGGCCTACGAGCACACCGGGGAGTCCAGCTTCCGGGAAGCCGGACTGACCCTGGTGGACAGCTTCTATGACCGCATTGCGCAGAAGGTCGAGGTAGACCATCACGATATGGGCTTTCTCTACAGCCCCTCCTGCGTGGCGGCCTGGCTCCTCACCGGCAGCGAAAAGGCCAGGGAAGCGGCCATTCTGGCGGCGGACCAGCTTCTGACCCGGTTCCAGCCCAGGGGGGAGTTCCTCCAGGCCTGGGGGCCAATGGGCGCGCCGGAGAACTATCGGTTCATCATCGACTGCCTGCTGAATATCCCCCTGCTCTACTGGGCCAGTCGGGAGACGGGCGACCCCAAGTACGCCGACATCGCCGGACGCCACGCCAGGACCTGCCTGGCCAACTCCTTCCGCCCCGACGGCTCCACCTATCATACCTTTTTTATGAAGCCTGACGGCGCACCCTCCCACGGGGAGACCTGCCAGGGCTATCGGAACGACAGCTTCTGGGCCAGAGGTCAGGCCTGGGGTGTCTACGGCAGCATCCTGAGCTACCGCTACACGAAAGACCCCGCCTATCTGGATACCTTCCGCAAGGCGCTGCGCTTCTACCTGACCCGGCTCCCGGAGGATTTGGTACCTTACTGGGACATGATTTTCACCGACGGCACCGACGAGCCGAGAGATTCCTCCGCGGCGGCCATTGTGGCCTGCGGCCTGCAGGAGGCCGTTCAGTGGCTCCCAGAAGGGGAGGGCGCACAGTGCGAAGCCCTGGCCCGGCAGATGCTGGGCAGCCTGGCCCAATGCTACGCCGTACCGGAGGTCGTGCCGGGTACTGGCTTGCTGCTCCACGGCACCTACAGCAAAAGAAGCCCCTACAACACCTGCACCCCAGAGGGGGTGGACGAGTGTACCGGCTGGGGAGATTATTTTTACCTGGAGGCATTGACACGGCTGACCAGAGACTGGTATCCTTACTGGTGACAGGAGGACAGAAATGAAACGCTATCACTACACGGTGGAGGATTTTTCCACCAAACCGGCGGCTCAGGCCGCGCTGATGCGGCTGCTCCAGCCCCTGAAACCCCTCTACAGCGAGGGGGACGCACGGCTGGAGTTGGGCGTCACCAGCACCCACTATGAAAACGACTCCATTCCCATGGAAGCCTTCGCCCGCCCGCTGTGGGGGCTGGTGCCCTTCTGGGCCGGGGGCGGGCGGGAGCCTGAGTTTGAGGAGCTGTACCCCCGCGGTATCGCCGCCGGGGCAGACCCGGCAAATCCGGAGTACTGGCACACCTGCCGGGACTTTGACCAGAAGTTCTGTGAGATGGCAGTCCTCGCCTACGGAATGCTGCTGACCCCGGAGCGGGTGTGGAACCCTCTCTCCGAGGAGGCCAAGGCCAACCTTACGGAGTGGCTGTGGGAAATCAACCGCCACGAATGCTGCGCCTGCAACTGGCAGTGGTTCGCCATCCTAACCAACCTGGCCCTGAAAGTCCGGGGACGGCCCTACAGCCAGCAAAAAATCGACTCCGGCCTCGCCATGCTGGAGGACTACTACGATGCCGGAGGCTGGTACCATGACGGCAACGGGGGAGATAAGGACTATTACAATCCCTTCGTCATGGTATCCTACGGCCTGCTCTATGCCATGTTTATGGAGGACGAGGAGCCAGAGCGCTGCCAGACCTTCCGCCAGCGGGCGCGGGACTTCGCCAAAGATTACATCTATTGGTTTGCCGATGACGGAGCCTCTATCGCCTATGGGCGCTCCATGACCTACCGGTTTGCACAGGTGGCCTTCTTTTCCATCTCCCTGCTGGCGGGGGAGGAAGTGCTGCCCCTGCCGGTGGTGAAGGGTGTCATCGCCCGGCACCTGACCTGGTGGCTGAATCAGCCCATCTATGATAACGCCGGGGTGCTGTCCATCGGCTACGCTTACCCCAACCTCCAGATGTCGGAGAGCTATAACGCCCCCGGCTCCCCTTACTGGGCGCTGAAAGCCTTTGCGTTTCTGGCCTTGCCGGACGGGCACCCCTTCTGGAGCGTGGAAGCCGCCCCCATGCCGCCGCTTGAAAAGCAGCACTACCTGCCCCACGCCGGGATGTTCCTCCAGCGGGGACGGGGCAACGTGGTGGCCCTGGTGCCGGGACGGCTCCAGGCCGACGGCCACAGCCATACGGTGGAGAAGTACAGCAAATTCGCTTACTCCAGCCGGTTCGGGTTCAGCATCTCCCGCACCCCCGTGACCCTGGGGGAGATGGCCCCGGACAGTATGCTCTGCTTCCAGGTGGGGGGCTACTTCTACGTGAAGGACCTGGCGGAGCCAGGGTATCATATCGGGGAGGACGGACTGGACTTCCGCTGGTCGCCCCTGGCGGGGATTCGGGTGCGCACCCGGCTGGTGCCCAACGAGAGGGGCCACCTCCGCATCCATACCATCGAGAGCGACTGCGACTGCACCGCCTACGACTGCGGCTTCGCCCTCTCCACGGACGACTGCATTGCCTTCTCCCGGCGGGCAGAGGGGCCGCTGGCGGAGGTGGTCAGCGAGGGAGACTATTGCACCGTTACCTCCCAGGCCGGGGACGGCAGGGGAGAGGTGCTGATTCCCGACCCCAACACCAATCTGATTTTTACCAAGACCTCTATTCCCATGGCGGTGTACGCCGTCCGCAAGGGGATTCAAACCATTCAAACTCAGGTGGACTATCTTTGAACAAAAATGATGTAAAGGAGAACTACTTTATGGACATTCGTTATTCCGCCAATCAGCGCGATGTGAAGCGCTACACCACCCAGGAGCTGCGGGATGAGTTCCTGATTCAAAACCTCTACCGGCCCGACCAGGTGGTGGCCATTTACAGCCATGTGGACAGAATGGTCACCCTGGGCTGTATGCCGGTAAACGAGACTGTCTCCATCGACAAGGGCATCGACGTCTGGGGCAGCTTCGGCACCGGATACTTCCTGGAGCGCCGGGAAATCGGCATCTTCAATATCGGCGCACCCGGCTCCATTCAGGTGGACGGCAAGACCTACCCCATGGGGAACAAGGACTGCCTGTACATCACCCGCGGGGCGAAGGAGGTGCTGCTTGCCAGCGACAGCCCGGACGCCCCCGCCAAGTTCTACATGGTGTCCGCCCCGGCCCACTGCTCCTATGAGACAAGGCTCATCAAGCTGGCCGACGCAGCCAAGCGGCCGCTGGGCAGCATGGAGACCTCCAACAAGCGGGTCATCAACCAGTTTATCCATCCGGACGTGCTGCCTACCTGTCAGCTCTCCATGGGCATGACCGTCCTGGAGCCGGGCAGCGTGTGGAATACCATGCCCGCCCACACCCACGAGCGGCGGATGGAGATTTACACCTATTTCGACATTCCCGAGGGCAATGTGGTCTTCCACATGATGGGGGAGGGCCAGGAGACCCGCCATATCGTCATGCACAATGAGGAAGCAGTCATTTCCCCCTCCTGGTCCATCCACGCCGGGGCCGGCACCAGCAATTACACCTTCATCTGGGCTATGGGCGGCGAGAACCAGGCGTTTGACGATATGGACAACATCGACATCCCCGACCTGAGGTGAGCGGCATGAGCGATATTTTGAAGTCCTTTTCCCTGGAGGGGAAGGTGGCCCTGATCACCGGCGGCACCTACGGCATCGGCTTCGCCATCGTCAAAGCCTTCGGCGAAGCGGGGGCCAAAGTGGTCTTTAACGGCCACAACGAGGGTCGGTTAAAGGATGCGGAGGCCCGCTATCGAGAGGCCGGCATCGAGGCGAAGGGTTACCTCTGCGATGTGACGGATGAGGCACAGGTGCAGGCTATGGTGGCCCAAATTCGGGAGGATGTGGGTGTTATCGACATTCTGGTGAACAACGCCGGAATGATTAAGCGCATCCCCATGTGCGAGATGTCCGCCGCCGACTTCCGTCAGGTGGTGGATTTGGATCTGAACGCCCCCTTCATCGTCTCCAAAGCGGTGCTGCCGGGGATGATCGACAAGGGCCACGGCAAAATCATCAACATCTGCTCCATGATGAGCGAACTGGGCCGGGAGACCGTCTCCGCCTATGCTGCCGCTAAGGGCGGACTGAAAATGCTGACGAAGAACATCTGCTCCGAGTTCGGCGGGCAGAACATCCAGTGCAACGGCATCGGCCCGGGGTACATCGCCACCCCACAGACGGCCCCCCTACGGGAAGCCCAGAGCGACGGCAGCCGTCACCCCTTTGACCAGTTCATTTGCGCAAAAACCCCGGCGGAGCGCTGGGGGACGGTGGACGACCTGACCGGCCCGGCGGTGTTCCTGGCCTCTGACGCCTCCAACTTCGTCAACGGGCAAATCCTGTATGTGGACGGCGGCATCCTGGCCTACATCGGAAAGCAGCCGTGACCAAAGGAGGAACCCAGGATACCGGTTGGCTGACCGTCCCAGAGTGGGCCCACGTCCGGCAAATCAACGTGTTTCGCCGGGAGCAGGACACCTCTCCCTTGCCCCCCACTGGTGCGCCCGCCAACTTCCATGTGCTGGCGCGGGGCGTCCTGACCCTGGGGGAGGGGGACTATCGTCTGCGCCTTACCGCGGACGACCATTATCAGCTCTGGCTAAACGGCGTGTACACGGGGCAAGGCCCCGCCCCGGCCTACCCGGAACGGTACCCCTATCTGACCTATCCCCTGACGGGCGTGCAGACTATCACCGTCGCCCTTCACCTGTACTATCAGGGTCTCATCAACCGGGTGTGGAACAGCGGCGACGGACGCTTCGGCCTGTGGGCGGAGGCAGTCGGCCCAAACGGGGAGGTCTGCCCCATCGACTGGCGCTATCAACTCTGCACCGCCTATTCCGGGACCCCGGTGGGCTATGACACCCAATTTCTGGAGGACTTTGACGCCCGACAGTACCCAGAGGGCTGGGAGCAGCCTGGCTTTGACGATTCGGACTGGGGCCGCCTCGTCCCCGCCCCTTGGGCAGACTATCACCTGATTCCCCAGGAAACGGAGCCGCTGTGGGAAGGGGAGCGGTTGCCGACAGAGATAGACCCTATCCCCGGTGGCCTGCTCCTGGACTTTGGCCGGGAACTGGCGGGAACGCTCCACCTGAACGCCAGCGGCCACGCCGGGCAGCAAGTTACCCTCCGCTTCGGGGAGGAGCTGAACCGGAAGGGCCGGGTGCGGTACGAGTTGCGGTGCAACTGCCGCTATCAGGAGCGCTGGACGCTGAACGAAGGGGAAAACACTTTACACCCATACGACTACAAGGCCTTCCGCTATGCGGAAGTGCTGTACCCGGCGGGGGTGGAGGTGTGGAACCTCCGCGCCAGGGAGCGGCATCACCCCATGGAGGAGGGCTTGTGTACCCTCCGCTGCCCCACAGATGAGCTGGAGGGCATCTTCGCCATCTGCAAGAACGCCGTCCGCTGCTGCACCCAGGACAGCTTCCTGGACTGCTGCACCCGGGAAAAGGGGCAGTACCTGGGGGACGCTGTTATCACCGCCCACGCCCACTTGTGGCTCACCGGCGACCCGTCCATGCTCCGCAAGTGCATCCGGGACTTTCTGGCCTCGGCCAGCATTTCCCCCACCCTGATGGGGGTGGCCCCCGGTTCGCTGATGCAGGAGATCGGGGACTTCTCCCTCTTGTTCCCCCAGCTGGTGTGGATGGATTGGTTATTCACCGGGGACAGAACGTTTTTAAGCGAATGCCTCCCCACTATCTCCGCTATGCTGGATACGTTTGCCCGGAAGTGGCAGCGGCCCGATGGGCTGCTGGAATCGGTAGGCGAACTGTGGAACCTGGTGGACTGGCCGGAGAACCTGCGGGACGGCTACGACTTCTCCCTGACCCGCCCCGTTGTAGGGCCCGGCGTCCACAACGTCATCAACGCCCTGTGGTGCGGGGCGCTGGCGGCGGAGGAGCGGATGCGCGGCCTGCTGGGCCTGCCGGTGGTAAACCGCTCGGAACGGGTGAAGGAGGCGTATCTCCGCACCTTCTACCGCCCGGAGCAACGGCTCTTTGCCGACAGCGAGAGCAGCGCCCACTGCTCCCTTCACGCCAACCTCTACGCCGCCTGCTTCGGTCTGCTGCCGGAGGAGGGGTGGGATGCCTATGAGCGATTGCTCTGCACCCCTGGGCGGGTCTGCGGAACCATGCCCATGTATTTCGCCCTTCGTGGGCTGGGGCGCATGGGGAAGTACGACACCCTCTACCGCCTTCTGACCCGGACGGACGAGTACGGCTGGCGGAATATGCTCCGGGAGGGGGCAACCGCCTGCTTTGAAGCCTGGGGCAAGGAGCAGAAGTGGAACACCAGCCTGTGCCACGCCTGGGCCAGCGGGGCGATTCCTCTGCTGGTGGAGGAACTGGCGGGGCTGCGGCCCGACCCGGACAGCCGGTCGGGGCTGCGGTTTGAACCTCACCTGCCGGAGGAACTGGACGGCTTCACCCTTCAGGCTCCCTTCCGGGGGAAGCTGCTGAAGGTGACGAAACAAAGGGGCTACGCCCCCACATTAGAAAGGATGGAACTGAAATGCTTTACCCAAAACTGAACGAAGCCCGCACTCTGCTGACCCTGAACGACATCTGGGCCTTTCGGACGGCGGGGGCGGAGGACTACCCCCGCGCGTGGATGGAGGCCCCCATGGAGGACGCCCTGACCATGGCAGTACCCGCCTCCTACAATGACCAGAAGGACGACGTGAACCTCAGGGCCCACTATGGCTGGGCGGTGTATCAGCGCACCTTCACCGTCCCCAGAAGTGTTCTTGGGGAGCGCATCGTCCTCCGGTTCGGCGCGGTGACTCACGCCACCGAGGTGTATCTGAACGGCAAAAAGCTGGGGAGCCACAAGGGGGGCTTCCTGCCCTTTGAGTTTGAGGTGAACGACGCCCTGGTGCCCGGCACGAACCTTTTGGCTGTGGCGGTGGACAACCGGGTGAACTACTCCACTCTCCCTGTGGGCAACGAGAACACTGTGGCCTTCTTCGGCTCGGACAATCCGGGGGTGCCCTCCATTGAACTGGCAAAAACCCGCTGCAAGCCCGCAAACAAGCCTAACTTTGACTTCTTCAACTATGCGGGCATCATCCGCCCCGTATACCTTTACACCACCCCGAAAAGCTATATCCGGGACATCACCCTGGTGCCCTCCATCGACGGGGCGGACGGCCTGGTAGACTATAGGGTGGACACCGTCGGGGAAGGCGCGGCCCGTGTGACCATCCTGGACGAGGCGCGGCGCACCGTGGCAGAAGGGGAGGGGTGCGAAGGCCAATGCCGCATCCCCAACGCCACCCTCTGGCAGCCGGGAAAGGCGTACCTCTATACCGCCCGGGTGACCTTCGGGGAGGACGTGTATGAGCAGACCTTCGGCGTCCGCACCGTGGAGGTGCGGGGGACGCAGTTCCTCATCAATGGAAAGCCCTTCTACTTTAAGGGCTTCGGCAAGCATGAGGACAGCTTCTTCCACGGCCGGGGGACAGACAACTGCCTGAATGTAAAGGATATTTCCCTTATGCGCTGGCTGGGGGCAAACTCCTTCCGCACCAGCCACTACCCCTACGCTGAGGAGATGTACGACCTGTGCGACCGGGAGGGCATCGTCATCATTGACGAGACTCCCGCCGTGGGCATCAACGCCGGCGGCAGTGAGGACCCCTACCAGGTCATGCGCATCCACCAGCATCACCGTGATGTTCTCCGGGACATGATCGACCGGGACAAGAATCACCCCTCGGTGGTCATGTGGTCTATCGCCAACGAGCCGGACACAGAGCATTTTCCCCAGTCCGCCTATGACTACTTCCATCCCCTCTACGAGCAGGCCCATGCTCAGGACCCTCAGAACCGACCTGTCACCCTGGTTTGCTGCCAGAATAACTATGAGCGGGACATCATCACCCGCACCATGGACGTGGTGTGCCTGAACCGCTACTACGGCTGGTATAACCTCAGCGGCGACCTGGACGCCGCCTGCGACGCCCTGAACACCGAACTGGACTTCTGGGCCGACCAGAGCAAGCCGGTGATGTTCACCGAGTACGGGGCCGACACCTACCCCGGCATTCACAACACCAACGGCGAGATGTTCAGCGAGGAGTATCAGGCGGACTATTACGCCCGGCTGAACGCGGAGCTGGACAAACGTCCCTTCTTCATCGGGGAGCAGATTTGGAACTTCGCGGACTTCGCCACCATCCAGGGCCCCATGCGGGTGGACGGCAACAAGAAGGGCCTGCTGACCCGGGACCGTCGCCCCAAGCTGGCTGCCCACTACTTCCGGCATCGCTGGACGGGCATCCCAGACTTCGGCTATAAAGGATAAGGTAAAACCTTCCGGCAACGCTGCTGCCAACACGAACACAGGGGCCAGCCCATTCTCCTGCCTGCGCAGGGAGAGAGCTGGCCCCTTATTGACCGGCACAGAACCGCGGCCAAAGTCGGCTATCCTATTGTTTCCAAAACCGTTCGTTTACGTTTGCGCTGAACCAGGGTTCCGCCTCTACCGCCTAAAGCCAGACAGCCTTCACCACCAACCAGGCGATGATGAGCCAGAACGCAACGATAGGAATGGCATAATACCATTTTTGGGGCTTGCCATCCGCCCACAATCCCTCGCTTGCCGCTTTGCTCCTTTCCCATACATCCTTCGGAATGCACTTGATTGTCAGCGCTGCCAGCGCCGGGAGCAAAATCACGTCGTCCAGATAGCCCAGCACAGGGATGAAATCCGGAATCAGGTCTATGGGCGACAGTGCGTAACCCATCGTGATACCGGCAAACAGTCTGGCAATGAATGGTGTATTCTTGTCCTTCAGAGCGATAAAAATCGCAGGTATGTCGCTTTTGAGGCGCTTCGCCCGGTCCGTTAACCCCATTTCACATCACCCTCGGTTATGACGTCGAAAACGCCCCTGTCACGGGCGCTTATCCTGCTGATCGTCTTTCCGTTTCTTTCGGAAGTCCTTCTTCGGCTCGGCCCCCGTTGGAATATTCCGCAGCCCCGGCATATGCCGCTGCAGCATGATGAGCGTCATGATTACAGTGAGCGCCCCAATCTCACCGCCATAGAAATGAAAGGCTGGGAGCAGAAACGCCGCAGGAATGAGGACGGCGCCAATCGGGAGGTAATGGCTGACCAGAACTCCGATTCCACCAACCACGCACGCCAACAGACCATATCCAAAGGAAATGCTGACGAGAGCAGCGCAGGTGCATGAGACACCCTTCCCGCCCTTGAAGCGGTGCCAGATGGGGAAGTTGTGGCCAAGAATTGCGCCAAGCCCGGCATATGCGGCAGCGAGCGCACCCGCCTTCGGGAACAAAACCGTGCGGCAGAGCAGGCAGGGAAGGAAGGTTTTGAGCAGGTCTCCCATCAGTACCAATCCGCCGGATGCCGCCCCATCCTGCGCCGCAATGTTCGCCATGCCCGGATTGCCGCTGCCTCTGTCAAAGGCGCTTTTCCCGGTGCGCCTGCGTGAGATGACCTCCGCCGTCAGAAAATTGCCGAACCCATATCCTATCAGAAGGATCCATACTCTGAACATCGAATCCCTCCAAGCGTTGGTCAGTCGTCCGGCTGCATCATTTTGCAGCGACCACACTGACTGTGACCGCAAGCATCATCACTGCCACCAGGAGCAGCGGTATCATTCCATCCACATACCCCTTCACACTGTCAAGGTTATAGTACAGCAGGTAGCAAATCAGGCTGATGATGGCTGCAATAACGGCGATTACAAGCACAGCGATTGCCGCAGCCCTGGAATACTGCCCCAGAGCAAACAGCCCGTTGACCTCCACGAACATCAGCACAGCCCACCCCACAATGAGGAACAGCTCCGTTGTGACTTGACGCTTCAGAAGGAGCGCAGATGCCGCCAGCAGTACGATATAGGCGATTACGCCGCCAATCAGCACCGCAGCTCTTGGATATAGCGCCGCCTGACCGTCCACATTGCTGCCCCGGACGATTTGAACCACCGCAGCCAGCCCCAACAGGAACGCGGGAATCAGCAGCCAGCCGCTTTTCATCCCCTTGACAGCGCCCTCCGGTTTGAACGCAATCAGCCACCACGCCAGATAGAACACGCAGCAGCCAGCCAGCAGGAGGTTGCCCGTCAGCATTTGCCGGGTCTGCAAATCATACTGTGAAAACATTTAAATGCATCTCCATGAACATAGGTTTCATGCTTTTTATTATATCAGTCTGTCCATGACAAAACAATGCACAATCTTCTGAAATCGTTACCAACCACGCATAGTCGCCATTCCATTTTCTCCCCTCCTGTGCTATGATAAGGAAAACACGGGAGGGGAGTGTGCGTTTCCTATGGCAAGAGGACAGAACCAAAAGCAGAAGCCTTTATATTTGGCAAAAATTTTCCTGGAGGAGACGGACGAGGGCCACGGTCTGACCGCAGGCGAACTGATCGACAGGCTGCAACAGTATGGCGTAGCGGTGGAGCGGAAAACCCTGTACCAGGACATTGAAGATTTGCGGCAGTTCGGCATGGACATCGTCGCCATGCAGCAGGGGCGGACGCACACCTACCACCTGGTTTCCAGGACGTTTGAGCTGCCGGAGCTGAAGCTCCTGGTGGACTCTGTCCAATCCTCCAAATTTATCACAGAGCGGAAATCCCGGGAACTGATTCGGAAGCTGGAAACGCTGTGCAGCGTCCACGACGGCAAGCAGC
This sequence comes from Clostridiales bacterium, assembly GCA_020860385.1. Taxonomy (GTDB): domain Bacteria; phylum Bacillota; class Clostridia; order Oscillospirales; family Oscillospiraceae; genus Onthomonas. The sequence continues at coordinate 9,380 of JAJBUK010000040.1, read as the reverse complement.
TCCAGCGCCAGGTGCTGATTGCAGGCCGGGTCAAGACCATGAATGAGAGCATTTACTATAACGTGGACGATATTCACGCGGCTATCAGCCGGAACTGCCAAATCCGGTTCCATTACTTCCAGTGGAACCTCCAAAAGGAGGAGGAGCTGCGCCGGGGCGGGGCCTGGTACTGCGTCAGCCCGTGGCATCTGCGGTGGGACGATGAGAATTACTATATGATTGCCTACGAATCCTCTTCCGACACCATCAAACACTACCGGGTGGACAAGATGCGAAACATCACCGTAACGGATACCCCCAGGGAAGGGCAGGAAAAGCTGGCGGCCTTTGACCCGGCGGCCTATACGAAGCGGCTGTTCGGTATGTACGCAGGGGAGGAGACCCGCGTTACCCTGGAGTGCGAAAACCGGATGATCGGCGTCCTGGTTGACCGCTTCGGGAAGGATTTCCCTGTGATTCAGAAGGACGAGGGCCATTTTACCGCCTATGTAGATGCGGCAGTCAGCGAACAGTTCCTGGGCTGGGTCATCAGCCTGGGCAGCGGGGTGAAGCTCACCGCGCCGGAGGACGTGGTGGAACGGATGCGAGAGGAGGTTCGGCGGCTGAACGCGCAGTATTTATGACAGGGTAGCCGAGGGCTGTTGCCCCAAATGTGCAAAAAAATCAGGTGGATTGCCGTGCGATTGGCAATCCACCTTTTTTATTTTTCTGTATCTGCGTCAGGCCATCTCCCGCAGCTTCTCCAGAAACTTCTGCCCGGCCTTGGTGAAGATCTGGTACTTCTTCCAGACAACGTGCATTTCAATGTCCGGCTGCCCTTCCAGCGGGCGGAAGCAGAGGGGGCTGTCGCCGGAGACGTTGACGATATGGTCAAAGCAAATAGCGTAGCCCATCCCTTCCTCCACCATGATGGAGCCGTTGAACAGCAGGTTATAGGTGGCGGCGACCTGTTGCTCCTCCAAAGGGTGGGGCAGGAAGCCGTCTCCCAGAGGCTGACGGGATACAATGAGAGGCTTATCCGCCAAATCCTCCGGGGTAATGGTTTTCTTCTGCGCCAGAGGGTCATCCTGGCGCATCAGGACGCCAAAGCGCTCCGTATATGGTACCCTCAGACATTCGTATTTGGAGGTGTCGATTTCCCCGAACAGGATGCCGAAATCCAGCAGCCCCTTGTCCAAATCCTCTATCACAGTGACCCGGTCGGCGCTGACGTTGTGAAAATGCACCAGGGGATACTCCTCCTGCAACGCCTTCGCTGCCTTTGCGAGAAATCGGATGCCCTCGGACTCCCCGGCCCCGATGTGGATGTCCCCGGCCACCACCTCGTCGGAGAGGGAAATTTCGTCCTTCGTCCGGCTCACCAGGTCGAGAATTTCCTCCGCCCGCTTCCGCAGCAGCATACCCTCCTCGGTCAGGGTGATTTTCCGGTTGCTGCGGACGAAGAGTTGCTTCCCCAGTTCCGTTTCCATATCCCGCAGCTGCCGGGACAGGGTGGGCTGCGACAGATGCAGCGCCTCCGCCGCGCCGGAGATGCTCTGCTCCCGGGTCACTGCCAAAAAATAGTGCAAAACGCGAAGCTCCATGTGAATGCCTCCCTTTCGGTTATGCTCCCATTATAGCATTTTCCTCCATGCCTGTAAAGCATGGAAGTGTATTCAATCAAAGTATTTGATATTTAACCTTGGATGGGATACAATCATCTCAGTTGAATTGATGCGCATGATTCACGAAAAAATAAAACTGGGAGGCATTTAAACTATGATACAACTGCTCGTCAACCTGTTGACCCCCGTCTTTACCAGTATGGGCGTCAGCGAAAGCGACGTAGAGTACTACGCAAATTCCCTGAGTGGCTACGTCTATGCAATCGTGATTCTGTTCGTAGTAGCTATCGTTGTGATGGTGGCGGCTCACTGGCTGGTCAAAAAGGGTACCCGCCATGTGGTGCGCTGGTCTGCTGGCGTGGCCTGGGTCCTCTGCGTGACCATCATCGCAAACGTGATTTGCTTCGGCCCCATGTACAACAACATCTCCCTGCTCCTGAACAGTTCGGCGTCCGTATCCGAGGAATCGGTTGCCGCCTCCAAGGAGATCATCCAGGAGACCGGCGAGGAGGGCATGGTGCTGGTCAAGAATGACGGCGTCCTGCCCCTGACCGATACCACCAACCTGAACGTGTTCGGCTGGGCCTCCACCAACCCCATCTACGGCGGCACCGGCTCCGGCTCCTCCGACAGTTCTGACGCCATCGACATCCTGACTTCTCTGGCAGACGCCGGATTCACGGTGAACCAGAGCCTGGTGGATATGTACACCGAGTACAGCCCCACCCGTGACTTGGGTGGCAACGTGGTAAGCGTGACCTACACAAACTGGTCTCTGCCGGAGCCCACCATCGACTATTACACCGACGAGCTGATGGAGGAGGCCAAGGAGTTCTCTGACACCGCCCTAATCGTCATCTCCCGCTCCGGCGGCGAGGGTCAGGACGTGCCCCGCGATATGAACGCCGTCATCAACGGCACCTATGACACCCGGGACGAGGTGGCCAACGGAAACAGCAACTACAACTACTTCGCCTGCAGTTACACCAACAACGGCGACTATGACGACTTTGACGAGGGCGAGCACTATTTGCAGCTGTCCAACACCGAGGAGGCTATGATCGACCTGGTCTGCTCTGAGTTTAACAATGTGGTGGTGGTCATCAACGCCAACAACACTATGGAGCTGGGCTGGGTGGACGAGTATGACTCCATCGGCGCGGTCATCCTGGCCCCCGGCACCGGCGCCACCGGTATGGAGGCCCTGGGCGAAATCCTCAGCGGTGCCGTGAACCCCTCCGGTAAAACCGCCGATACCTACGTCTATGACCTGACCGACACCCCCACCTACAACAACTCCGGCAGCTTCACCTATTCCAACGTGGAGGACCTCCAGGCAGCCTTCACCGAGGCGGACTCGGCCTATCAGGGCGTCATCGCTTTCGTGGACTATGTGGAGAGCATCTATGTGGGCTACAAGTTCTATGAGACCGCCGCAGAGGAGGGGCTCATCGACTATGACGAGAAGGTGCAGTACTCCTTCGGCTACGGCCTGAGCTACACCACCTTTGAGCAGACCATGGAGAACTTCACCGATAACGGCGACACCATTTCCTTCGACGTGACTGTCACCAACACTGGCACTGTGGCCGGCAAGGACGTGGTAGAGGTCTACTACACCCCGCCCTACACCAACGGCGGCATTGAGAAGGCCTCTGTCAACCTCATCGACTTTGAAAAGACGGAGACCCTGGAGCCGGGGACTTCCCAGACCATCTCCTTTGAGATTGCCAAGGAGGACATGGCTTCCTATGACTCCGGCTGCCTGAAAACCGAGAACGGCGGCTATGTGCTGGAGGCCGGGGACTATACCGTCTCCATTCGCTCCGACTCCCACACCGTTCTGGACGAGGAAACCTTCAACGTGGCCTCTGACATCGACTACAGCGTCACTGGTCGCTCCTCTGACGACACCGCCGCTACCAACCAGTTCCAGGACTACTCCACCGGCAGCGTGACCTACCTCTCCCGTGCAGACGGCTTTGCCAACTATGACGAGGCCACCGCAGCCCCCGACGAGGCGGAGTACCAGATGGACGATGAGACCCGCGCTGAAATCACCGCCCACTCCGTGGCCTACTACGACTCCACCCTGTACGATGACGACAGCGACGAAATGCCCACCACCGGGGCGGACAACGGCCTGACCCTGGCGGATATGATGGGGCTGGACTATGACGACCCCCAGTGGGACGACCTGCTGGATCAGCTTACCGTAGACGACATGATCAACATGGTGAACCTGGGCGGCTTCCAGACCGTGGCAGTGGACTCCATCGGCAAGGTGGGCACCCTGGACTCTGACGGCACCTCCGGCCTGAACGACTGGTACATCGGCGTGTACGGCACCGCCTACTCCACCGAGCTGCTGATTGCTCAGACCTGGAACAAGGACCTGGCCTATCGTATCGGCGTAGCCGAGGGCGCAGAGTATGCTGACTGTGGCGTATACGGCACCTATTCCCCCGCCATGAACACCCACCGCTCCGCCTTCTGCGGCCGGAACTTTGAGTACTACTCCGAGGACGGCACGCTGGCCGGTTACATGGCCGCCAACACGGTGAACGGCCTTGCCACCCAGGGCGTGTACGCCTACATCAAGCATTTCGTCATGAACGACCAGGAGACCAACCGCTGCTCCATGTTGCTGACCTACTCCGACGAGCAGGCCATCCGGGAAATCTACCTAAAGCCCTTTGAGATTTGCGTGAAGAACTGCGAGACCGGCACCTATGCCGTCATGTCCTCCTTCAACTTCATCGGCTACAAGTGGTGCGGCGCCAACAGCAACCTGCTGAACAACGTCCTCCGGGACGAGTGGGGCTTCCGCGGCATGGTGCTGACTGACTGGAACGGCTCCTATGGCTATCAGAACACCGACGACGCCGTCCGCAACGGCAACGACGCCATGCTGGGCTTCTTCTCCTACGAGTCCAACCAAATCACCAACACCTCCGCTTCTCTCGTCAAGGCCATGCGGCAGGCGTGCAAGAACATCTGCTACACCGTGGTGAACAGCGGCAACTACACCCTGGCGGAGGAAACTTCCGGCCTGGACAACATGACCACTATGTTCCTCGGCATTGACATCGGGATTGCAGTGGTGCTGCTGGCCGTGGAAGGCATTGTCCTGATTCGGTACTTCAAGAAGCGCAAGGCTGCCAAGTAACGCGGTACAACCTCTGACTGAGCTTCCCGCCATCGGGGCCATGCTTCCCAAGAGGCCCCACAAACACAACGCCCGGCACGCCCCTCCTCCTGCCGCTTCCCAAAGGGGGAGGGGGCGGCCCAGCGTGTTTCCTCCTGAGAGCCTGGAGACGGTGATGGCGATTCATCTCCAGGCTCATATTATTGGCTATGATAGAAGGCTGAAACCCGAGCGGCACGCGTCGCTCAGGTTTCAGCCTTTCTGGTTGCCGTTTTGGCCTAACCTGCTCCTTCCAGCTGTCCATTGCGCAAGGCAGTCTTCGGGAGCGTGGCTTTACTTATATTGAGGATGTTGAGTACCGAATGTTCATCGTGCAGAGGATGCATCTCGCCGTTAGGACAATCCTGTTCGAAGGCCATCTCAGTATCTTCACAAACTCATCAGATTTGGTTCCCTGCGAACTGAGTCATGTAGAGGTCGTAGTAGCGCCCCTTCCGGGCCAGCAGCGCCTCATGCTGTCCGGTCTCCACGATGCGCCCCTGATCCATGACGACGATGAGGTCGGCGTCCTGAATGGTGCTGAGCCGGTGGGCAATGATGAGGCTGGTGCGGTCCTTCATCAGGTTCACCATGGCGTCCTGAATCCGCTTCTCAGTGCGGGTGTCCACGCTGGAGGTGGCTTCGTCCAGAATCAAAATTCTGGGGCTGGCCAGAAACGCCCGGCAGATGGACAGCAGCTGCCGCTGCCCCTGGGACAGGTTGCCGCCCCCCTCGGAAAGCTGGGTGTCGTATCCCTCCGGCAAGCGGCGTATCAAACTGGTACAGCCAGACATGGCCGCCGCGTGATCCAGCTCCTCCTGGGTGGCGTCGGGGTTGGAATATTTCAGGTTGCCCCGGATGGTGTCGGAGAACAGCACCGTGTCCTGTAGCACGATGGCAGTGCTGCGGCGCAGAGCATCAGAGGCAATGTCCTTGATGTTGACACCGTCGATGAGGATTTCTCCTGCGTCCACGTCGTAGAACCGCATCAGCAGGTTGACCACCGTGGTCTTGCCGCTGCCGGTGGCTCCCACCAGCGCCACCTTCTGCCCGGCTTGCACCTCCAGGTTGAAGCCGTACAGCACCTGCTTGCCGGGGACATAGGAGAAGTCCACGTTCCGGAAGGTGACGACGCCTTTGGCTTGCTCCATATCCCCCTGGCCGCTCTTGTCTTCCTCTGCCTCGTCCATGATGGCGAAGACCCGCTCCGCACCGGCGATGGCCGTCTCGATTTGGGCGTACAGGTTGGCAAGCTCATTGATGGGGCGGGAGAACTGTTTGGCGTAGACGATGAAGGCGGAAATCACTCCCACGGAGATGATGCCGTGGATGGCGAAGTAGCCGCCGCACACGGCCACGATGACGAAGGCCACGTTGCTGACCACGTTCATCAGCGGCCCCATGGAGGAGCCGATGACCTCGGCGCGGATGCCGGTACGCTTCAGGTCATTGGAGATGGTCTCGAACTCCTGAATGGTAGCCTCCTGCTGGTTGTAAGCGGTGACGGTGCGGTAGCCGATAATTTTCTCCTCCACAGTGCCGTTCAGGTCGCCCAGAAGGCTCTGGCGGCGGCGGAACAGCTTCCGCATGACCCTGGAGATGGCGGTGGTGATGAGCACCGAGACTACTACCGTCAGGCAGCTGAGGATAGCCAACTGCCAGCAGTAATACACCATCATAGCAATGGTACCAACGATGGTCAGCACGCCGGACACCAGGGAACTGAGGGACTGGGCGATGATGTTGGAGATGTTCTCCACATCGTTAGTCATGCGGCTCATAATGTCGCCGTGGGAGTGGGTGTCCAGGTATTTGATGGGCAGGTTGACCACCTTTCGGAACAGGTCGTTGCGCATCCTCCCCACGATGTGCTGGCTCAGATGAGCGGCCACCAGTCCCTGGAGCAGGCTGCACAGGCCGTACACCAGATAAGCCACCAGCATCAGCACCAGATATCGTGTCAGGGTCTGGTATGCTCCTGCGGAGATGCAGTCGATGGCGGAAGCCTGAAAGCTTGGTGCAGCCACAGAACCAATGCAGCCAATCACAACAACGGCCATCAGCCCGGCTACCAGCCCTCGTTCGTTCTGGAACAGCGCCAACAGCCGGAGCAGGGTCTTGCGCCCCTCCTTTGGCTTTTCTGCGGCGAACCGGGCGTTGCCGCCGGGGCCACCGCCGCGCCCTCCGCGCAGGTTTACCACCGGGGTGGATTTCGTGTCAGCCATGCTGCTCACTTCCTTTCAGCTGGGAATTGTAGATGTCCTGATACACCGGGCAGGTGCGCAGCAGCTCCTCGTGGGGAGCGCAGGCGATGATGGTGCCGCCCTCCAGGATGGCGATGCGGTTCGCCCCTTTCACGGAGGCCACCCGCTGGGCGATGATGATTTTGGTGACGTTGGGGGCGTCTCGCCGGAGGGCGGCGTACAGGTCGGCCTCCGTTTTCAGGTCTAAGGCGCTGGTGGAGTCGTCAAAAATCAAAATCTCCGCCCCCTTCAGCACGGCGCGGCTGATGGCAATGCGCTGCTTCTGCCCGCCGGACAGGCTCATGCCCTTCTCCGCCACGGGGGTGTCAAAGCCGTGGGCTTTCTGGCGGATGAACTCGGTGGCCTGGGCGGTGTCCGCCGCGGCCTCCAGTTCCTCCTGCCCGGCCTCCGGGCGGCCGATGGCGATATTGTCCCCAATGGTGCCCCGGAACAGTTCGCTTTTTTGCAGCGCGATGGAGATTTTATCCCGTAGGTCAGAGAGGGGGTAGTCCTTTACATCTACGCCGTCCACCAGTACGGTGCCCTCAGTGGGGTCGTAGAACCGGGGAATCAGGTTCACCAGGCTGGACTTGCCGCTGCCGGTGGCCCCCATGATGCCCAGGGTCTCCCCGGGGTGAATGGTCAGGTTGATGTCGTGGAGCACGGTATCCCCTGCGCCGGGGTAGGCGAAGGACACGTTGCGGAACTCCACCTGGCCGGGGGCTGTGGGCTCCGCTCCCTGGCCGTCCTGAATCACCGGCTCCACGTCCAGCACCTCCTCCAGCCGTTTGGCGGAGGCTGTGCCCCGGGTCAGGTTCTGGAAAATCATGGCCATGGAGGTAATGCTGTTCAAAATCTGGGAGGAATAGGTGATGGCCGCCATGACGTTGCCCGGCGTGGTGGAGCCCGCCTGCACCTGGATGCCGCCCACATAGATGATGGCCACCACGGCGATATTCATGACGATGTTCATAATGGGGGACATACAGGCGAAGAACACCAGCGCCTTCAGCTGGGTGTCCACCAGCTCCTGATTGGCCTGGCCGAACCGCTTCTCCTCCTGGCGCTCCTGGACGTAGGCTTTCACCACCCGTGCGCCGGAGACGTTCTCCTGCATGATGCTGTTCACCCTGTCCAGCTTCTTTTGCAGCTGGGTGAAGATGGGGGTGGCCTTATACAGGAAGTAGACCACCGTCGCGATGATGAAGGGCAGGGCGCAGGCAATCACCACGCCGAAGCTGACGCTGAGGCGCAGCATACAGTAGATGCCGCCGATAAAGAACACCAGCGCCCGCACCCCACCCCGGGTGAGGGAGGGGACGATGTTCTGCACCTGGGTCACGTCGTTGGTGATACGGGTCACCAGCGAGCCGGTAGAGAACTGGTCAGTCTGGGAGAAGGACAGGTGCATCACCTTGCGGAAGCAGTCCTTCCGCACATCGTTGGAAAAGTTCTGGCTGGCCAGGTTGCTGAAGAGCCCCGCCAATATGCCGCAGGCTCCCCCCAGCACCACGCAGAGGATCATTTGCAGCCCCTGGGTCAGCACCAGGTTCAAATCCCCCACGCCGCCGGAGGACAGCCCCAGCACGCCCTCGTCCACGATGGTACTCATCATGGTGGGCTGAATCAAATCCATGGACACCTCACCCACCATGAACAGCTGCGCCAGCAGGCAGTAAATCAAATACGGTTTTAAATAGGATAGTACACGCTTCATGGTCAGTGACAAGCCTCCTGTTTGCCCTGCCGGGCTCGTTCTTCTTCGTCCTGTTCCTCCCATGCCTGGAGGAGACGGGTCAGCATTTCCCGCAGCAAAGTCTGCTCCTCTTGGGACAGGGGAGCGAACAGCGCTTCATTGCGTTCTAAAAAGCGCTGATGTTTTGCCTCGCTCTCTGCCCGGCCCGCATCGGTCAGGCGTATCAGCACCTGCCGCCGGTCCTGGGGCGCTCGGGTGCGCATCACCAGCCCTTGAGTCTCCAGCTTCTTCACCAGCTCACTGAGGGAGCCCTGCTGCACCCCCATCCGCTCCTGGAGCTGATGCTGGGTCTGTTCCCCGTACTTTGTCAAAATCCGCAGCACCCGCTGCTGACTAAGCTTGCCGCCGCCCCGCTTACCGTGGAGACGATGGCCGCATCGACGAAGCAGAAAGAGCAGTTCTGTAGCCTGTTCCTGCTGGTTCATCTTATTCCTCCTTTGCATTCGTTCTGCTCTGAAAAGCAAATTCGATTGGTACCTATATTTTATGCCAATAAGAACCAGAAGTCAATAGGTACCTAAAGATTTTTTCGAATATCTCTGTGTTGTCAAATGATGTGGCCCCCGGCAGGAGGAGTACAAAACCTAAGA
>JAJBUK010000080.1 GCA_020860385.1 Clostridiales bacterium | reverse complement strand
GCAGGCCACCAACAAGCAGCGGAGGTATATACCGAGGCATTGCTTGCTACAATATGCCTGACCCGGAACGGTGCTGGTGAAACAGTGCTGTTCAACGGTTCATTCCTAAGCTACAATGAAGGGGTAAGGAGTTGATTCGTTAGAGTGACATTCTTCTCCTATTCACTTCAACAGTCCCGCAGGCATCCGCGGTATTCGATTCCGGCCACCAGTCCGGGCAGACTCCACTTGAGAATCTGATTCAAGCACACACACCAGAAACCGCCCCAGGGTATGAGCGCCGCCATCACCAGGTTGGATAACATTTCCAGTACGCCCAAAAACGGAAGCGCCCTGTTTCTCCCCATACTTTGGAGGGCGCTGCGGCAGACCAGCAGGACGCACAGTCCGGGGTAGCCCAGGCAGCAGCCGTGTAACCACATGGCTCCGGCCTGCAGGAGAACCGACTCTGCCTCTGCGCCAACGATGAGCCGGAGCACCCACTCAGCGGCGAACAGGTATACCAGTGAGAAAACCGCCGCCCACAGAAGGCTGCCCTTCAGAAGCGTCCGGTTGATTCTCCGAATGTCTGCCCAATCGCCCCTGCCCGTGCTACGTCCGGTGAGAATGCCAGAAGCAGTGGCATAGGCGCTGAACACGCTGATGGCCAGCTCATTGACCGTTCCGGCGCAGGTCACGGCGGCCACAGTGGCGTCGGAGAACCGGTTGACGCCTCTCTGCATGGCGATGACGCCTACCCCCACCAGAGCCATCATGCCCGCCTTGGCAACTCCGCTCCGGAGTAGCTCGCCCCAGAGGGGTGTGCCGACCTCCCCGGGCGGCAGCAAACGGCAGTCCGCCTTTCCATGCCGGAGCAGATGGACCAGGAGACACAGAGATAGCCCTCCGTTGTTGAGCAGAATAGCCAGTGCGCAGGCCCACACGCCCAGCCCCAGCCCTGCAATCAGGATCAGTGTCAGCAGGGTCTGACTCACCACCCCTGCCATGGACAGGAGGGCGGGAAAGCGGGTGTCACCCGTGCCCTGGACAGCGTAGAGCAGCAGTTCCTTTAGACCCAGGCAACCGGAGCCCAGCAGAAGGAAGATAAGATACCGTTCCGCCTCCAAACGCAGGGTATTGGAGACGGCGGCGGCAGAGACCAGCGATCCGCTGAAAAGGGACAGTCCTCCCCCCAAAAGAGCAATCCCGCCGACCAGCCAGAGAGAACCCCAGAACGCCCGGCGAAACCGGGGCTGACCCTCCTCTCCGAGGCAACGGAACAGCACGAAGCCGAAACCTGCGCTCATCCCGGAGACCAGATAGCCCTGCATGGACAGATAACCACTGCAGACGCCGATGACCGCAGTGGCGTTTTGTCCGATCACCCGGCTGACCACAGCCGCATTGATTAAAGAATATATGCTTTGAAATGCGCCGGATACAAAAAGGGGCATCATAAATGCCCAGAGCTTATGTCCTCTCATGTTATGGTCAGCTCCCGCAGATCAGGTGTTGCTCTCCCTGCTATTATACCATCCCTGTCAAAAAGGGAAAGAGCCTCCTACGGGAAATGTCCATCGGAGGCCCTGCTTTCTGTTATCGGTCCTTCCAGATCACACAGCACCACTCCTCGTCGGAGAGGCCGTTGGGCCGGGGTGCCAGCACATCCCGCTTGCTCAGGGACAGCTTCTGGCCGATGGTCCCGGTGAAGATTTCTTCTGTGACCTTCTCGAAATCGGGGAGGATCTCGGTGTCCGTGTTCAGGGCGTCGTACTGACCGTAATCCTCCAGGAAGCCGGAGAGATCGTCGTCGGAGTGGGTCCTCCAGGTGATGGAGAGCAGCTTCTGGGGGCCCTTCGGGGCCAGGATGCAGGCCACCTTTGTGGGGTCGCTCATGGGAATGATTCAGCTCATCGAGATTGCTGCTGCTGGACACCATCCGGAACATTTTGGACTCGACGTCCGCCAGCTCCTCCGCCTTGCTGCGAAATTCGTTCGCTTGATTTTCTGCCATGATTTACGCCTCCCTCACTTCTTTGATTCCTGATTGAGCTCACGTGCGATTTCACGCGCCTCGTTGTACAGCTCGTTTGCATGGTACCGCTCTCTCAGCTCCTTCTGCTGCTGGGAATAGCTGATGTACTCCTCGCCGGCGGCATACATATCCTCATACTGCTTCCAGAAGGGGATGCCCACCACGGTCACGTGCATCAGCACCTTGGCCACTCTGGCGATGCCGGTCAGGGTGATGAGATACCAGGTGTGGAGAGGGGAGAGGAGCAGATCGTCCTTCCAGGGCAGGTAGCCGCCCCCCATCACCCGGGCCATGGCCTGAACGTTTCCGGCACGGATCAGGGGCCGCAGCTGCAATACGATGGTGGCGATTAGGCAGACGACGCTGATCTCCACCCAGCTATCCGCCAGCAGACCGATCAGGACGACGATGTACAGAAGGCCGCAGATGGTAGAGGTGGTGGAGGAATACTCCTTCCCCATGCCAAAGCTGTCCTTCGTCCTGGGGTAAAGCATGAACCCCCTGAGCAGCGAAAAGACGACCAATACGAACAGAATGATGCCGATGAGATTTTCCATGTCTCTTCTCCTCCTGCTTTGGGTATTCCGCACTGTCCGGCAGGAGCGTCGGGCATAAACCAGTCACCGGACGCTGCAGATACATTTGTGCGGCGATACCCTTGATATGGTGTGAATTGTACCAGATTTCAAAAAGCATTTCATCGTTGTGAACTTTAACATTTTGGCAAAAAAACAGAAAAGCCTCTGAAAAATCAAATTGTTAAAATTTACAACGATGATACAAACGTTCTGTGTGCTATACTATATCATGGTTATGTATTAAAACTACGGCAAATCCGGATCGCAGGGGGTGAAGCAGCGGTGTTGAGCGAGCATTGCAGAAGCAGACTAATACAGATGGCAGACGACTGTGTCCGTCTGCGCAGCGAAGCACGGCCGGAGATCGTGCAGCTCAACGAAATCTATGACAGCCTCCGGCAGAAAGCGGGCGGACTGAGCAAAAAGGCGGCGGACGCTCTGCTGTACCAGCGGATGTACGGAGCGCCCCCTCGCTCGGACAGCGACATCCTGAAGATTCGTTTCTGGCGTACGGGGCGGCATGCGCCGCACCGCAGAGACGAGTGCATCGCCTTTGGGCGTGCCCTGGGGCTGGAGGAAGAAGAGCTGAACCGGTTCCTTCTGCGTTATTACGACCGTGCTGACCAGGTGTTTGAGACAGAGCCTGAGGCAAGGAGCCGACAGGCAGGCTGCTATCGCCGCAGGCTGGCGCTGCTCTCCGACGTCGCCGGGGAGTATATGAGACGGCTTCACCCAATGCGTCGCCGTCTGCTGGAGATTCCTCTGTCGGACAGAAACCGCTATCTCCGGCACGCCTATTATCTGGACGCCTGCCGGTTCACCCCTGGCGACATCCCGATTTCGCCCCACCGCCACGTGGAGACCGTCTCCTATGATGCGGAGTTCAGCCGCCAGATGAAACTCCTGGGGGAAATCCCACGCAGGGTGATGATTCGACACCTGTTTCTGCTGACCCAGCCCTATATCAGTGTGCAGCGGATGAATGAGCTTCTCAGCGGCCTGGGCTATTTGCCTCTAACGGAATCCCATACCATGGTGTCTGGCGAGCGGCTGGATCGGCTGCTGTTGGCTTTTCTCTCCCTGTATGAGGAACAGTGCCGGGGCTGCGATCCGAGTGACTGTACTCGCTGGCTGATCAGTGCCTATCACTGTCTTGACTGCCGCCTGAAGGAGATGGACAGCCGGGCTCTTCGGTTCCTGTATTTCAAGTCCCTCGGCTCATCTGCTTCCACAGGGATGGAATCCAGAGGAAGGGCAGCGAAAGCCGCCGGGATGGACCGGGAGCTACTGGAGTGGGAACGGCTGCAATTTGATCTGCGGAGCCTATATACAGGGACGCCTCCCGGATTCCGGGATGCGGAACAACAGGAGGAGATGGAACGACGGCTGGAACAGATGACTGCCAAATACGAGCAGGAGCACACCTTCCGCCTTCTCTCCCACTACATTCCCGGAAAGGAGCCGTTTGTGGGCAGAGAGGCGCTGCTGGAGGAAATCGGCCGCAGGTTCGCCCCCGAAGGAGGCGGGCGAACGGTGGTTCTATACGGCATCGGCGGGATGGGAAAGAGTGCCCTGGCCAGAGCCTATATGCGGCGGTACGCCCGACGGTATGACGCTATGCTCTTTCTTCCTGCAGGCAAGGGCATCCGATCGGCAATCATCGACGATTCTCAGGTGACCATTTCCAATCTGCAATACTCCCGTGATGCGATTGGGAGCCGCGCCAAATATTTCGAGAAAAAGATGTCTGTCCTGGGCAACGTTGCGTCAGAGAGCAGGCTGCTCATTGTCATCGACGATTTGAATGTCAAGTCAGACCGGGACATGAGGCGTCTGTTTTCTTTGCCCTGCCACGTTCTGGTGACCACTCGCATCAACCCGACCCTGTGGGGCATCCGGGACGGACTTTGCGTGGGATGTCTGTCCGACCCGAAAGAGCAGGAGGATTTTCTGCGTCTCTACATTGGACACCCCCCAAGCGGGGAGGAGCGGAGCACCCTGCAAAAATACAGCGGCCTTCTGGGCGGACACACCTTGCTGATGAAACTGGCTGCCTCTTCCGTTCGCACAACAGGGCTGCCGGTGGTCAGCCAGAATTTAGGCATATACCCTGCCCAAAGTACCTCAGAGGAGCCGACTCTGCCGTACACGGTTTTGATGGACATCTTTGCCCGCTTCACGCTCAGCCAGGCGGAAAAGCAGACCATGCGGGAGTTGTCTATCCTGCCCACTCAGGGCATCGCTCTGGACTTCTACAGGACACTCAGCGGGGTCGCAGAAGAGACGGTCTCCTCGCTGAACGCTCTTATGCTGGTCAACATCGATGATAACGGCATCGTCTCCCTGCATCCTCTGATAGCGGCCGCCGCCCGGCAGGTTTTCTCTCCCACCCTGACCAACTGTAGGCGGCTGGTGGAGAATTTCTGCAAGTCCCTTTTTCACATGTGGGATCAGACCTATCAGGAAAACCAGGAGATGGAGTCGTATGTATTCGCCCTGTTAAGCGCATTTCCCAACCCTACTCCCGGGATGGCAAGGCATCTGGAGCAGCTGGCTACCTGGCTTTGGGTGCAGGAGTACTATCAGGAGGCGGAGCAGTACTGCGCCCGGATCGTCTCCTGCGTGGAGCACCGCTATGGGCTGTCTCACCAGCTGACCGGCGAGATGTACCTCCGCATGGCTGCAGTGTATCACAACGGCCTCAAATATGACGAGGCAGGTGTCTGGTATCAAAAGGGTTTGAACGCTCTGCGCAGCTGTGCCCCCGCAGATCGCCAGTATTACCAGCTCCTGTCCACGGCCTATGAAAAGGTTGCCCGGGAAGAACTGCGGGACGGCGACCTGGAGCAGGCGCTTGCCCACATTCACAAGTCCCTTTCGCTGGAGCAGAAATACCAGGCGCTCTGCCGTCAGGAGCAAAATACCACTGACGCATATAGTCTGGGAGCAGAGACAGAAATACAATATATCCTCTGCTATGAATCTCAGATATTATATCAAATGGGTCGATATGAGGAGGGGGAGGCAATCTGCCGGAGCGCCCGGGACGGCATTCAGCGGCTGTTTCCTAATGCCTTCCGGCTCAACGAATTTGATCTTGCCCTGATAGACTTCCTCATGGTCAGGGGCGACCTGGCCCAGGCGGAGGCGCTGGGACTGGAATGCGTCCGGCGAGCGGCATGCTACCGTGGCCTGCACTTTAAGGACACCCTGGAGAGCATGGAAAAGATGGGAGACATCTACACTGCACAGGGCAACGCTTCCCAGGCATATAAAGTCTATACAGAGCTTTATTCCGATCTGATCTCCCACTTCCCGTTCCAGGAGCAGTGGATCAGCCGAGTTTTGGATAAGAGCAGTCGGTTGGAATAGAACGGCTACAGTGCAACAGGCAATCATCACCCGCTCATGTATTTTCTCCTCATCATGTAAAATATGAAAAGTATGATAGGAGCTACGATACCTGTCGAAGGCAGGCGCAGCATAATCCCTCAGCAAAAGAATACCGGACGAGCGGGCAACCGTTCGTCCGGTTTCTCTGTCTGTCCGGTTCCGGTTTAGCAGCAGGGAAGCAGGAAGCGGGGGCGCCTCAGCCGCCTCACCCACCGCTTGGCCGCTTTCGGCCGGGCGGTTTCTGTGCCCTGCGCCTGCCGCCACTGCGAAAGAACCGCTCTATTGACGAGAAAAGAAAAATGTTAAAGTTTAGAACGATGATAGCACCGAAACTATCTGTTATACTTAAATTATATGTAGGCACAGCAAACCCCAATACAAGAGAGAAAGGAAACGAGCGTATGGAACTTATCATTCTAATCATCATCATCGTACTGGTCTGGCGGCACTTCAAAAAGAAGCGCGCCAGACAGGAAACGGAGCGGCAGAATGCGGCTGCGGCAGCTGCCCAGCAGGCCGCAGCACAACAGGCAGCCGCTCAACAGGCAGCCGCTCAACAGGCAGCCGCACAGCAAGCCGCCGCCCAGCAGGCAGCCGCCCAGAAGCGGGAGCCCACCCCGCTGGAGCTGACGGACGAGCAGTCGGCGGAGGCAGACGCTTTCCTGGCGCAGGCCGCCAATCTGTTCCGGGAGGGCAAGCGGGAGGAATCCTACGCCCTGGCGGAAAAATTCGCCCTTGACGACAGCTGCCCCTACCAGGCCATCGCCCAGGGCGTCTGCGGCGACTATTTCGACGTCCTCGGAGACAAGGAGCAGGCCGCCCAGTGGTACATCAAATCCGCCGAGGGCGGATGCGCCCAGTCCCAGTCAGAGCTGTCCGGCTACTATCAGAAGGGCACCGGCGTCCCCCAGGACACCGAGAAGGCGGTCTACTGGATGACAAAGGCCGCCGAGGGCGGCGACAACAATGCCCAATATGCCCTGGCCAAGCGCTATGAGAACGGCCTCGGCGTCCCCAAGGACGACGCAAAGACCTTCTACTGGCTGGGCAAGGCCGCCAATCAGGGCCAATCCTACGCACAGTACGAGTACGCCCTGTACTTCGACGGCGAACACAAGGGCGTGCCGAAGGACGATGAGAAGCGCCTCTTCTGGATCACCAAGGCGGCGGAGGGCGGCGTCGTAACCGCCCAGGGTCTGCTGGGAAGTATGTCTTACCTGGGCGAAGGCGCGCCCCAGGATACGGAAAAGGCCCTGTTCTGGCTGCAAAAGGCCGCCGACGGGGGCGATGAGGACGCCGCCAACGTCCTGGAGCTGATTCACTCACTGGGAGGTTGACAACAGATGGATACATTGATTCAAATCGCCGGCAACCTGACCGGCGGCATCTTCGGCGGGCTGTACAGCCTGAACGAAACCCTGTGCGACAAGGGCATGGCCATTCAGGATTCGGCCACGGTCTACCTGACAACCCACATTGACGATGGGGACATTCAGACCATAGCCGCCGTAGGGATCATGCTGCTGGCCTTCGGGGTGATGGCGCTGGTGTTCCTGCCCTTCTACCGGGCCACGGTGAACCTGTTTGAGAACAACTATGCCGGGCAGGACTTCACCCGGGAACCCGCGAAGGGGGACGCCCGGTCCTTCTGGGGCGGCTGGCTGGCCTTCCTGCTCCTGGTGGAGTTGGGCTGGCTGCTGGGCTACCTGGAGTCCGCGGCTATGGCCACGGTCAGCGTGTTGCTGCAAGTGGCGGCCCTGGTTGTGGTGGTGTATAAGGTGGTTCGGCTGGTGCTGGATCTGACCCACGGGAAGGACGTGCTGCACCATCTGCTGGGCGTGCTGGTCACGGCGGCGTTCCTGCTGGCCTTTCCCTTCGTGTGGGGCATCTTCTACTACATCTTCCTGCTGACGGTGGGTGCGGTCATCGGCCTCTGGATTCTCTTCGCCGCCTTGGGCGGCGGCGGCAGCGGCGGCGGGGAACCGGCCCCCGGCAATGGCGACTCCATAGAACCCGAAAAGCTTGTCTACACCCCCAGAGACCTGCCAGGCGTCATCACCATCGGCACCACCGTGTATACCAAATGGGGTGATGTTGGCGGCGTCGAGGCGAAATACAGGGACGCCGACGGCAACGAGATTATAATCTCCACTGTATATAGTATGTCCAACGGCTCGGCCTCCACCAACGTCGGAGCCGTCTACTTCTAATTAACTGTCAGGAGGAATCGTCATGGGATTATTCAGTAAGAAACCGAAATCGCCGGGGGACGCCTTTTGGGACACCTATCAGAAGGCGGTAAAAAAAGAAAAACCGGAATTCTTCGACGCTCTGGAAGAGGCGCTGCAGAACTATCCCCAGGGCTGGCAGGGATATTTCCTGCTGGGTCTGTACTACGACTGCGGCTGTCGGCTTCCCTTCGACCCCCAGAAGGCGGAGGATTACTACAAGCGCGCCAGGGCCGCGGCATCCGGCGATGCCGAGGGCAGGAAGTGGCTGGACAACTTCTTCTATTGGTACGATAAGCCCGCGTTTATGGTGAATACAAAGCTGGGCGAGCAAACCCTGCGGATGCGGAAAATCGGCTTTGCGGCGTTCAACAGCTTTGGACATCATCAAAAGGTGCTGACTGCTCGTATCAAGAATCAATATGACAGTGAACTCTTTTCAAATCTCTTTAGCAGCTGCCTCTCTAATGCAACAAAGGTAGAGGGGTGGAGTCATGGAGAGTATGCGTGCAACGCAGAGGTTTTGCAGGAATTTTTCCTTGACGTGCATCTTGCGGAGATTCCGGATGACATTAACATGGACGACGTGAACAAAGGTCTGGAGCATATGCTCAAGCGGGAGAAAAAGGAAAAGAAGGTCTTTGACAAGTCGCTGGACGACGCCTTTAAGGCTATGGAGGCCCTACACCCGTTGGACGATGACGAGCGTGTTCCCCCTGAGGTCACCGGCATTCCCTCCTATTTCCTCGCCATGGACAACTATGGCACGGGCATCTACGCCGGACTCGGCAAGATAAATAAAAATGTGGAGATGTGCGCATATCGCCTGAGTTATGCCGCCATGTTTGGTAGCGCCTTCGCCACGGATGAATTCGCCAGGCTGGCCCTGGAAAGCCCGTCCAACTGGAACGTTATGAACCAGGAAGAGAAAGGAAAGCTGAAAGAGAACCTGGCAAAACGGCTGAAGGAATGCGCCGAGAAGGGCGATGAGCTGGCCAAGGCCTACTATGTCAAGGTCATGATGCGCTGAGAAAACGCTGAATCCATACAGCAGCGGCC
This sequence comes from Clostridiales bacterium, assembly GCA_020860385.1. Taxonomy (GTDB): domain Bacteria; phylum Bacillota; class Clostridia; order Oscillospirales; family Oscillospiraceae; genus Onthomonas. The sequence continues at coordinate 1,566 of JAJBUK010000080.1, read as the reverse complement.
CGATGGATAACCATCGGGCCGCTCAGTTTGTCAAAAACCAACTCCCATCCGGCAGGAACGGAACTATTTCCGCAAAACGGTGAAAAAATAACGAACATAAATTGGGAAAAGAAGCCTTTATGGCCCCAGGTTGTCAACTTTTTCAGATTTGTGGCGGCATACGACCTCCGGATCTCTGCGGCGTGTGTGCTGCTTACGGAAAAGCAGTTTTTACGGTATATCAAATCCCGATACGCAGGGGATTTCCTTTTCCTAAACGTTTCTTCAAGTAGGAAGGAGGTTTGTGCATTTTACTGTAACAAATCACCGGTATCGACAGTTGAGGAAACTCTAAATTACCCTTGACAAATCGCGTCCCACTATCACACTTTCAGACCGGCGGTCTGCAAAGTGCCGTGGGCTCCGCCTCGGCGGAGAAGCGCCTCGGCACGCTCGCTGCGGCTCGTGTCCGAGGGGGTGAGGGGCTTTGCCCCTGTTGTCTGCGGACAACACCCCAGCAAAGGGCCTGCCGCCCTCTGCACTTCCCGCCCAAAGGTTTCACCTCTGGACACTGACCAAAGGGGCTGCACCCCTCTGGACTCCGGCACAAAGGGCCTACCCGCCCTCTGTACTCCTGGCCGGAGAAACCACCCTCGCAATTCTGCGGAATTGGTCAGGCAGTTCCACCGGTTTTGGTACGTGTCAAAATGACACGCACCACTTTTCCCTGTCTGCCTGCACAGGAGCGTGCCACGCTCCTGTCACAGCTCCCAGGGAGGAACAGTCCAGCGGAAGCTCAGCGGAACGCCCCGACGGTCAAGGTATTCCTGCCGTGCCTGCTCCCTCTGTTCCTCGGTGGGGGCGGTCTTGTACTGCGAATAGAGCTGTCGGTTCAGCATGGCGTCCAGCTTTCGCTCCAGCCCCTGTTGAATCTCGCCATCAACATCGTCCTCGCCGTTCAGGTGGTAAAGCACCAAATCAACAAATAGCTCATAGGGTATTTGCACGTTCTTCATGGTTTACATCTCCTTTCCGCGACGGTAGCGACGATTGCGACGGTTGTATAGGCGCTGTCCATATCGCCGTTGCTACCGTCGCAACCGTCGCGCCCCTTACCCGACTACTGTGTAGGCAGGGTTATCGATGAGCATATAGGTTAGCGTCACCCTGCGTCCGGAGTGCCGGGCCTTGTTCCGATACCTGACATGGTACTCGTCTAACAGCCTGCTGTACCTGATATTCAGGTATTTGGTGAGGGCATTCGCAGCCAGACCAACATTGACCTGGTCAGCAAGCTCTGTGGGACTGCCTGTCCACTCCCGGTTTTCGGAGGAGACAAGGGCAGCAACCGCTGCCAGCACCGGGTCTGGCGGTTCCCGATGGGGTTCGTTCTCTGTCCGCTCCAGGCGCATCAGAACGAGATAGATACTCTAAAAAGACAAGGGAGCGTTGCAGATTTAGTTCTGCAACGCTCCCTTGTCGTATATAAGCAGCTAATTATTTACAAATCCTTTTACTGTCTCAGAAGCTCCATACCTAAGCATTTGACTAATCAGCCTGTCCAACAATACATCATCAATCTCTTTT
>JAJBUK010000002.1:5929-11082 GCA_020860385.1 Clostridiales bacterium | reverse complement strand
GATGCAGTTGTTCACGAATTTCTTCAATGGTCATATCTGGCTTTTCATCAAGGCATTGGCGGATATGAGTTTTATCTTCCTCGCTCAAAACAGGCTTTCGGCCTCTTTGACTGGTGTGCAGTTCCACGTTCCCAGTCTCGCGTTTTTGCTGCACCAGACGGTATACCGTTCGTTTGCTCACCGAGTATGCGTCCGCTATGAGTTGGGCATCATGGGTCTTTTCATAGCCGGCTACCAGAAGTTCTCGCGCTTCGTTGTGTAGCATGTTCCTCGCCTCCTACCCTTGTCATACACCCAATGTCAAGTGTGCCGTGTTTTTTGATTGTTGCTATAAGAAACTGACGGCCCCCGGTCAAGCACCCCCTGTTTCCTTTATCCGTCCTTCTCTAAGGAGGGTACGTCAGCCGGGCGCACGCTGTGCGCCCCTACTGCACCAGGGGAACCGCTGGCAGTCACCGAAACGATGGATGGAAAGTCGACCTTTGGCCGCCCCTACTCCACGCAGTCCAGATACACCGTGGCCGCCGCCTGGGCGAACAGCCGCGCCCCCGCCAGGGCCTCCTGGAGGGTGTTGCCGCTGGTGCCCACCTCCACCAGCACGGAGCCGGTGGTCAGGTGCTGGTTGAACCGCTGGCTCCGCAGGTCGATGTCCCTGGCCAGGTCGGGGGACAGGGACAGCATGGCCGCCTGGAGCCGGAGGGCCACCGCCATGTTGTCCGTCCAGTTGGGATGCTCCAGGCCGCTGTCGTTGGTGCCAACCACCAGCATGACCTGGGCCACCGCCTCACCGTCCACCTCCGTGGTGGTGGCGTAGGCGGTGCCGTCGCTGCCGATGAGGGCGTCCCGGTGGACGTCCAGCACCACGGCGATGGTGGGATACTCCTCCAGGTACGCCTGGATGCCCGCCAGGGAGCGGCCATAGCTGCCGTTGTAGCTGGGGTAGTCGTAGGTGGTGGTGTCGTGGAGGACGCTGAGGCCGCAGGCTTCAAAAACGGCCTTCATCTCCTCCCCGACGCGCACCATGTTATAGTTCTCGTCCGTGGTGCGGCTGGTGTCCGTCTCGGTGTACACATCGTCCCCGCTCATGGCGTAGGCCTCGGTGGTGTGGGTGTGCATGATGAGGATTTGCGGCCCCGCCTCCGCGCTCTGGAGCTTCAGGGGCATTCCGCCGCTGAGAAGGGCGGAAACATCCACGCTCTTGCCGCCGGTGTTGTTATCCACCCCGATGGCGTCGGCGGAGACGCTGCCCCAGTCCACCGCCAGGGCTTCCGCGGCGTCCTCCTCCGGCTCCAGGTCAGAGGAGGACGCCGCTGCTTCCGGTTCCGGCTCTGGCTCCGATTCCTCCGGCTTTGGGTCAGAGGAAGCCGCTTCCGCCTCATCCGTCCCGTCCGCCTCCGGCGCTTCCTCCGGGGGCGCTTCGCTTTCCGGGTCGGCTGTCCCGGCAGAGGATTCCTCCTCCAGCCAGGCGGCCACAGCGTCCCCCTGAGCGGCCAGCTCCGGGGTGTCCTCCACCGCCAGGCGGAGCACGCCCTCCAGCCCCACGTCCTCCAGCGGGTCCTCCGTCTCCCCCAGGGCGGCCTCCAGCAGAGCCGTGACCGCTCCCTCTCCGGCGTGGAGGGAGGAGAGCGTGTCCCACGCGCCGGACAGGTCCGCCGTCTGGGCCGTCAGCCACACCGCCGCCCCGGCGCTGACCAGGGCCACCCCCCGGCGGAGCAGCTTGTTCGGTTGCTTCATTGGTATCACCCGCCCTTTCCGTCAGGGGAGTGTATGTCCCCATGGGGCGGGATATGCCGGAAGAGTGAATCTTCCCTTGTAATTTTTGCCGGGACAGGGTAGAATAGACGGAGGAACGAAACTTGTAAGTGTGAAGGCGTTAACTGGATGAAGTTTGATATAAGCGCGACGTTCTTTGCCAATCGCGGGGGCGACCGTTCCTTAGACATGGATACTGGAAGGAAATAGAGCGTTTGCCCTTGCCAGGGCATGGCTTGATTGCCGCGCTATTACTTTTAGCATATTCTCCTCGGCTAGTGAGCCTTGCCAGCGTAGCTGGCTGCGGTTTTCGGCTAAAAATATGCCGCTGGCATATTTCCTGAACGCCGAAAACTCGCTCCGCCGAGAAAAGTAACAAAAGAGGGCGGCTCAGAGAGGAACTTTGGGGCCTCGCTCCTCCCTAAGAACCCTCCTCCTATCCCGCTGGGGCTTCGCGCTGTCCAGCCTACAAGTGGTCTATCCCGTCAGAGACGATGTGACTTGATAACTGGTGAGACTGCCGCCTATGGCGGCTGGCAGGGATTGCCGTTCCGCCCTGCCAAAGGCGGGCGGGACGAGCAATTCTATTATCCTTTGGTCGTGGAAATCTGACTGTAAGGGTAGGTTCTTACTCCTATTGCAAAAATTTGGATTATTACACTTTTTCATCAGAGGTTGTGACCTTGCGGTTCAGGCAGATGTTGTATACCGATGGGCAACAAAGTTGCCGCCCGTTCCGCCGTAAGGCAGGAACGTGGGCGGCAATCCCCGCCAGCCGCCATCGGCGGCAGCTTTGGTGCGTGACAGGTTACATCGTCTGTCGCCCCAATAGACCACCTACGGGCTGGACAGCGCGAAGCCCCAAGACTATAGGAGAGGGGTTCTTAGGGGGGAGCGAGGCCCCGAAGCTCCCTCCTAAGCCGCCTTCTTTCCCCCATTTCTTGGCGGAGTAATTTACGGCGTCCAAAAATGTGCCAGTGGCACATTTTTAGCCGGAAACCGATGCCAGCTATGCTGGCGAGGGTCACTGTCCGAGGAGGATATCGTAAAGGGTCAGCAGGCGGTAGTCAGGCCCGCCCGGAGGGCAAAACGTGGTTTCTTTATCAATCCTTATCTAAGGAAACCAACCCCGCCGGGAGGGCAACCACCCAGTTCCTTCTTCCACCCTTCCCCAGAGAATCCACCTCCCAAATAAATGAATCCTGCCCATCCGGGCAGAGAAAAAAGGAGACCGTGCCATGAAAGACGGATTTGTCACCATAGCCGCCGCCACCCCCAAGGTGCAGGTGGCGGACTGCGCCTACAACGCCCGGCAGACCATCGCCCTGCTGAAAGAGGCCGCCCGCCGTGGGGTGAAGGCGATTTGCTTCCCGGAGCTGGGGCTGACGGGCTACACCTGCGCCGACCTGTTCCTCCAGCCGGTGTTGCTGGACGGGGCGGTGCGGGCCCTGGAGCAGGTGGCGGAGGCCACCAAGGGGCTGAACCTGCTGGCGGTGGTGGGTCTGCCCCTCCGCTTCCCGGAGCGGAACGCCCTGTATAACTGCGCGGCGGTGCTGTGCAATGGGGAGATTCTGGGCATCGTGCCCAAGGTGAACATCCCCAACTACACCGAGTTCTACGAGGGGCGGTGGTTCGCCTCCGGGCGGGACCTGTCCCTGACCGCAACCTTCTGCGGCCAGGAGGTGCCGGTGGACGCCCGGCAGATTTTCCGCTGCCGGGAGCTGCCGGAGTTGTGCGTCGGCGTGGAGCTGTGCGAAGACCTGTGGGTGCCCGCGCCCCCCTCTAACGACCTGTGCGCGGCGGGGGCCACGGTGATTCTGAACCCCTCCGCCTCGGATGAAATCGTCTGCAAGGACGCTTACCGCCGCAGCCTGGTGGTGGGCCAGTCCGGGCGGCTGGTCTGCGGCTACGTCTACGCCGACGCCGGGGAGGGGGAGAGCTCCACCGACCTGGTCTACGCCGGCCACGACCTGATTGCGGAGAACGGCTCCCTGCTGGCGGAGCGGCGGTTCGCCACCGGGCTGACCGTCTCGGAGGTGGACGTTCACAAGCTGGCCTTTGAGCGGCGGAGAATGTCCACCTATCCCCCCGATGGGGAATATTGCGTGGAGGAGGTGCCCTTCTCCCTGACGCTGGAGCAGACGGAGCTGACCCGGCACGTCGCCCCCAACCCCTTCGTCCCCGCCGACCTGGGGGACAGGGCCGCCCGGTGCCAGGAGATTTTCACCCTGGCCTCCTGGGGGCTGCGGAAGCGGCTGGAGCATACCCACGCAAAGACGGCGGTGATTGGCCTGTCCGGCGGGCTGGACTCCACCCTGGCGCTCCTCATCACTGCCAACGCCATGCAGCTGCTGGGGCGGCCGAACACCGACATTCTCTGCGTCACCATGCCCTGCTTCGGCACCACTGACCGCACCCGGGACAACGCCACCCAGCTGGCCCACTGCCTGGGAACCTCCTTCCGTCGGGTGGACATCGGGGAGAGCGTCATGCGCCACTTTGCCGACATCGGCCACGACCCGGACGACCGCTCCGTCACCTATGAAAACTGCCAGGCCAGGGAGCGCACCCAGGTGCTGATGGATTTGGCGAACCAGTCCGGCGGGCTGGTCATCGGCACCGGCGACCTGTCCGAGATGGCGCTGGGCTGGTCCACCTACAACGGCGACCATATGAGTATGTACGCCGTGAACTGCTCCATCCCCAAGACGCTGGTGCGCCACCTGACCCGCTGGGTCAGCGACCAGAGCCGGGAGTCCGCCCCCGCCCTCTCCGCCGTGCTGGACGACATTCTGGACACCCCCGTGTCCCCGGAGCTGCTGCCCGCCGTGGACGGGAAAATCAGCCAGGAGACGGAGAGCCTGGTGGGGCCCTACGAACTGCACGACTTCTTCCTCTACTACGGCATCCGCTTCGGCTTCCCGCCAAAGAAGGTGTACCGGCTGGCCCGGTACGCCTTCCGGGGCAGCTACGACGGCGAGACGATTCTGAAGTGGGAGAAGAACTTCTATCACCGCTTCTTTGTCCAGCAGTTCAAGCGCTCCTGCATTCCCGACGGCCCCAAGGTGGGCTCCGTCACCCTCAGCCCCCGGGGGGACTGGCGGATGCCCTCCGACGCGGTGGCCGCGCTGTGGAAGGCGGAGTTGGAGGAGCTGTAACCGCACCACCTCTTGCGGGTTCCCCCTGGCTTTGCCGCTCCTGCCGCCCCTGAAAGGGAAGGAGCGAAGCGGAAATGCCGCTTGACGGCGGAGGGGAACTGGCGTTAGCCGGTGGAGGGGTTGCCAACGGGGTGTTCCTTAGATAAGGAAGGATAAAGGAACCACGTTTTGCCCTCCCGGCGGGGCTGGTTCTCCTTAGATAAGGTTCTTGAAAGGAACTACGGCTTGCCCTCCTGGCGGGGC
>JAJBUK010000002.1:0-5829 GCA_020860385.1 Clostridiales bacterium | reverse complement strand
TGGTTCTCCTTAGATAAGGTTCTTTCAATGAACAACGGCTTGCCCTCCCGGCGGGGCTGGTTCTCCTTAGATAAGGTTCTTTCAATGAACAACGGCTTGCCCTCCCGGCGGGCCCCATTTCTCGCGCCGCCGAGAAATGGGGGAAAGAGGGCGGCTTAGGAGGGAGCTTCGAGGCCTCGCTCCCCCCTAAGAACCCCTCTCCTATAGCCCTGGGGCTCCGCGCTGTCCAGCCCGTAGGTGGTCTATTCCGATAGAGACGATGGAATCCCTACGCACCAAAGCTGCCGCCTATGGCGGCTGGGAGACGATTGCCGCCAATGTCCCTCGCCTTACGGCGGGACGGGCGGCAATTTTGTTGGCCTTTGGTCGCGGAAATCTGGCTGTAAGGGTACGTTATTACGCCTAATCCTGAAAACATTGGTTTTTCATACGCTTTTCATCAGAGGTTAAAACCTTGCCTCACAGTCAGATGTCATCCATCATTGGATAATAAAATTGCACGTTCCGCCCGCCCTCGGCTAGGGAGCGAAGCGGAAATGCCGCTTGACGGCGAGGGCGGAACGGCAATCGTGCCCCAGCCGCCATAGGCGGCAGTCTCACCAGTGAGAAGTTACATCGTCTGTTGCCTGCGCTGCCACTGAGCGGCAGAGACAAGGCGAAGCCCACAGCGGGATAGGGGGAGGGTTCTTAGGGAGGGGCGAGTCCCCGAAGCCCCTCCCTGAGCCGCCCTCTTTTGCTACTTTTCTCGGCGGAGCGAGAAAAGTAGGCCCCGCCCTGGCAAGGGCAAGCCGTTGTTCCTTCCACGAACCATATCTAAGGAACGAAGCCCCCACCAGGAGGCAAGCCGTTTTTCCTTCCAATATCCTATCTAAGGAACGCCACGCTGGCAACCCCTCCACCGGCTAACGCCGGTTCCCCTACCCTTTCAGGGTGCGCCCAAAACCGCAAAAAAAAGAAAACCGCCGCAGGGGTCAACCCCTGCGGCGGTTTGGCATCATCGGTGAACCGAAGCGGCGCTTACTTGAAGTAGCGCTCCAGCAGCCCCTGGAAGGCGCGGCCGTGGCGGGCCTCGTCGCGGGCCATCTCATGGACGGTGTCATGGATGGCGTCCAGGCCCAGCTCCTTGGCCTTCTTGGCCAGCTCCACCTTGCCGGCGGTGGCGCCGTTCTCAGCGTCCACCCGCATCTGCAGGTTCTTCTTGGTGGAATCGGTCAGCACCTCGCCCAGCAGCTCGGCGAACTTGGCGGCGTGCTCCGCCTCCTCGTAGGCGGCCTTCTCCCAGTACAGGCCGATTTCAGGATAGCCCTCCCGGAAGGCCACGCGGGACATGGCCAGATACATACCGACCTCGCTGCACTCGCCGTTGAAGTTCTCCCGCAGACCTTCCTTGATGTCCTCGGGAGCGTCGGACGCTACGCCGACCACATGCTCAGCAGCCCAGCCCATATCGCTCTCCTGCTTGGTGAACTTAGAAGCGGGGGCCTTGCAAATCGGGCAACGATAATCTGCGGGCAGCGCGTCGCCCTCGTAAACATAACCGCAAACCTGACATACAAACTTAGCCATACTAAAATACCTCCGTAAAGTTTTGAAATTAAAATAGGAATTATTCCTATTTAGAGTATAGCAAACCAACCTATGGTTTGTAAAGCCTAACTTTTCCTATTTTTCCTTCTTTTTTCAGGCGGGGAGCGGTGGCTCACTCCTCCTCCCGCTGACGGCGGCGCTCCGCCAGAGCCTCCTCCAGCTCCCGCAGCTGGGGGGAGCCGTCTTTCAGCGCCTGGAAGAAACCGGCGTAGCACAGGTTCCGGTACGGCTCCACATACAGGTAGACCGCAGTACCCGCCAGCAGCGCCAGCAAGTTATAGACGTAGTAGTTCCCGCTGAGCATACTGGCCGCATAGGTGACGCCCTCCGCCAGGAACAGCCACCCGAAGAAGGACACGTCCAGCTTCAGAAGCTGCCACTTGTGGCCCCGCAGAACGGAGGGGCTGACGCAGTACGCCTGCCAGGCGGACATATCCGGGCAGTCCAGCATCAGGTAGGCGGCCATCCGGAGCCGGTACCACATATAGAGGGCCAGGGGGGCCAGCAGCCAGCCCCAGAGGAACACCGTCCCCAGCACCAGCAGGGTCAGCAGGAGGATACGCCCTGCCAGGTCCACCACATGCAGCAGCACCTCCGGCCCTACGAACTCCCCCCGCAGGCGGCGCAGGGACCAGCTCTTGAACCCGTACTCCGTCAGCACGCCGATGAGCATGATCAAAATCAGCAGGAAGGTGGACACCAGCCCCCAGCCGGAGGCCAGCCCCTCCCGCAGGGCGCTCCAGGCCCCGCTGAGCACCTGGCCGTATAGGGTGACCAGCCCTTCATCGGTCAGCTGGGCCACCTGCTCCGACAGGTCGTAAAACCCGGCATAGAGGGCGTCCAGGGCGTCCGACACCGGGTTGGACAGGAACAGGAAGTACAGCGTGGGCAGCCAGGAGGCCATCAGCAGATAGCAGAAGGTCACCACCGTGGTGTTCCTCCGGTCGGAGGCCATGACGCGGCGGGCGTTCTCCTTCAGGGCACGGGGGCGGAGCAGGTCCTGGTCCACCCAGGACTCCGGCGAGCCCAGCTTCTGGGGGGATTCCCGATTATTTTTGTCAGGTGGGTTAAAATTCATACATATCACCTCTAAAAATGCGGCAAAGGGTCTTTTTCCAAAACCTGACAGTCTGGCTGTCAGGTACCCCTAGTATATCACGTTTTTTGGATGGGAACAAGGCATAGGGCGCATTTTTGGGGGTGAAAGTCTCTCTTGCCTTTTTCCGGGAATGACAGTATAATGTATCATGAAATTTTGTGTGCAGCGAAAGGACGGTGACAGGCGTATGAAGCAGTACGGGTATCGTGGGGGCAGAAGGAGCCTGCCTACCGACAGCACGCCGCCATAGGGAAGCTATATTCGGTTTTAGGGGGTCGTTCCTTAGATAAAGATGGAGGAAGGAAATAGGTTCTTGCCCTCCCAGCGGGGCTTCGTTCCTTAGATACGGTTCTTTGAATGAACTACGTTTTGCCCGACCGGCGGGCCCCATTTCTCGCTCCGCCGAGAAATGGTGGAAAGAGAGCGGCTCAGGGAGGGGCTTCGGGGCCTTGCCCCTCCCTAAGGACCCTCCCCCTATCCCACTACCGGCTAGCGCCTTGTCTCTACCGCTCCGTGATTCCGCAGGCAACAGACGATTTGACTTGACACGCACCAAAGCTGCCGCCCATGGCGGCTGGCGGGGATTGCCGCCTCGTCCCTCCGCCGTCAAGCGGCATTTCCGCTTCGCTCCCTCGCCTTACGGCGGGACGGGCGTCAATTTTGTTGTCCTCTGGTCGCTGAAATCTGGCGGTAAGGGCACGCTGTCGCTCCTAATCCTGAAAACGTTGGTCATTCATACGCTTTTCATCAGAGGCTAAAACCTTGCCTCGCAGTCGGATGTTATCCATCGTTGGATGATAAAATTGCACGTTTCGCCCGCCCTTAGGCAGGGCGGAACGGCAATCGTCCCCCAGCCGCCATGGGCGGCAGTCTCACCAGTGTGAAGTCACATCGTCTCTATCGGGATAGACCACCTGATTGAGGGACAAGGCGAAGCCCACAGTGGGATAGGGGGAGGGTTCTTAGGGAGGGGCGAGGCCCCGAAGCCCCTCCCTGAGCCGCCTTCTTTCCCCCATTTCTTGGCGGGACAAGAAATGGGGCCCGCCCGGAGGGCAAGCCGTTGTTCCTTCAAAGAACCATATCTAAGGAGAACCGGCCCCGCCGGAAGGGAAAACCTGTTTCCTTCCTCCTTCCTTCCCGAAGGAACGCCCCCACATTTATCCATAAATCCCATCACTACCTTATTTTGGAGGTTTTTATGTCAAGCCAATACGAATCAGAAATCAGCCGCCGCCGCACCTTCGCCATCATCTCCCACCCGGACGCCGGCAAGACCACCCTAACGGAGAAGTTCCTCCTCTACGGCGGGGCAATCAACCAGGCCGGCGTGGTGAAGGGCAAGCGCAACGCCCGCGCCGCCACCTCGGACTGGATGGAAATTGAGAAGCAGCGTGGCATCTCCGTCACCTCCTCCGTCATGCAGTTCCAGTACGAGGGCTTCTGCATCAACATCCTGGACACCCCCGGCCACCAAGACTTCTCCGAGGACACCTACCGCACCCTGATGGCGGCGGACAGCGCCGTCATGGTCATTGACGGGGCCAAGGGCGTGGAGCCCCAGACCCGAAAGCTGTTCAAGGTCTGCGCCATGCGGAACATCCCCATCTTCACCTTCATCAACAAGATGGACCGGGAGGCCCGTGACCCCTTCGAGCTGTGCGAGGAAATCGAGCATGAACTGGGGGTGGAAACCTGCCCCATCAACTGGCCCATCGGCTGCGGCAAGGAGTTCCAGGGCGTCTACGACCTGCGGGAGCATAAAATCATCCACTTCACCTCCAACACCAACGCCAAGGCCGCCACCGCCACTGAGGTGGATTTGGACGACCCCAGCCTGGCCGACCTGATTGGCGAGAGCAAATATCAGCAGCTGGTGGAGGAAGTGGAGCTGCTGGAAGGGGCCGGGGCCGAACTGGATATGGACAAGGTGCGCCACGGCAAGCTGTCCCCGGTGTTCTTTGGCTCCGCCCTGACCAACTTCGGCGTGGAACCCTTCCTGGAGAACTTCCTCCGCATGACCACCCCGCCCCTGGACAGGAAGGCAGGCGACCAGACCGTCAGCGCCTTTGACCAGCGCTTCTCCGGCTTCGTCTTTAAAATCCAGGCCAACATGAACAAGGCCCACCGGGACCGCATCGCCTTCGTCCGGGTCTGCTCTGGCCGGTTCGACGCGGAGAAGGAGGTCTACCTGGTGCAGCAGAACCGGAAGGTGAAGCTGTCCCGCCCCCAGCAGCTCATGGCGGCGGAGCGGGAAATCATCGAGGAGGCCTACGCCGGGGACATCATCGGCGTCTTTGACCCCGGTATGTTCTCCATCGGGGACACCCTCTGCACCCCCGGCCAGAGCTTCCGGTTCGACCCCATCCCCACCTTCGCCCCGGAGCACTTCCGCCGGGTGCGGCCCAGGGACACCCTGAAACGCAAGCAGTTCATCAAGGGCACCGAGCAAATCGCCCAGGAGGGCGGCATCCAAATCTTCAAAATCCCCTACACAGGCATGGAGGAGGTCATTGTGGGCTGCGTCGGCACTCTGCAATTCGACGTGTTCGAGTACCGGCTGAAAAACGAGTACAACGTGGATTTGGTGATGGAGTCCCTGCCCTATGAGACGCTGCGGTGGGTAGACCGGTTTGACGGCAGCCTGGACGACGACCTCATCATCGGCGACGGACGGGACATCAAGCTGGTGGAGGACTACCACGGGGCGAAGCTGCTCCTGTTCTCCGCCCAGTGGAGCGTCAACTGGGCGCTGGACAAGAACAAGGCTCGCCATCTGGAGCTGAGCGAGTTCGGCGGCGCGAAATTCTAATCCAATACGGCAACGGGCCTCCGCCAGACGGCGGAGGCCCTGTTTTTGTCTACGGAAATCAAGTTTCTGGTCAAATGTACCAAAGAGACCCCCCAGTCTGGTCAAAAGCCAGCCAGCTCCGCCGTCAAGCGGTATTTCCGCTGCGCTCCCTACCCTTGCAGGGCAATGTCATCAACTTAAGGATTTATTTTCGTCTTTCTAAAGAAAAAATGCGTTTCCGCACTGAAAATCAGATTAGCACAACCAAATGGAAAAGTAGAATGTTACCCAGCCGCCATGGGCGGCAGTCTCACCAGTGAGAAGTCACATCGTCTCTAACGGGATAGACCACCTG
>JAJBUK010000113.1 GCA_020860385.1 Clostridiales bacterium | reverse complement strand
ATCTTACATACAGTAAAGTCATAATCAATTCTTTTTAATTCCATACAGTCTCATCCTCGTAAATTCCGATTTATTGCTTTGCTTCTGACGTATATTATAGCATCCCTCACACTGGTTTGCCAAGGGGAGAACCATTTTTGTTCACAAAATGTTAATCCCGTAGTCGCATTTTCTCCGCCCTTTTGCGTTATACTAAAAGGGTGAAAGAATCAGGGAATCTCTGCCCCGGCACCGCCGGGAGACGGAAAGAAGGAGCCTCTATGTATCAGGATTACGATTACAACAACTATTCCTACCTCAGCCCGGAGGAGCGGGCGGCGGCGAAACGGAATTACTTCTCCCGCACCTACCAGACCATGGCCTTCGGCCTGCTCATCACCTTCGCCACGGCGCTGGTGACGGCCATGTACTTCCCCTGGCTGTCCTACAGCATGGGGCCGGTGCTGCTGCTGTGCGTGGCCCAGCTGGTGCTGGTGGTGGCCCTGAACCGGGCCATCGCCACCGCCGGATACGGCCAGGTCATCGCCATGTTCGCCGGGTACGCCTGCCTTACCGGCGTCACCTTCGGCAGCCTGTTCCTGGTGTTTGACATTGCCACCATCTTCCAGTGCTTCCTGGCCACGGCGGCGGCCTTCGGGGGCATGGCGATTTTTGGCGCGGTGACGAAGCGGGACCTGTCCCCCTGGATCAGCAGCCTGATGGGGACGCTGATCGGGGTGCTGGTGCTGGCAGTGGTCAATATCTTCCTGGGCTCCCCCATGCTGGACTCCCTCATCTGCGCGGTGGGCGTGGTGCTGTTCATGGGCATGACCGCCTACGACAGCCAGAAGCTGGGCCAGATGTTTGACCAGACCGGCGGGGGCGAACTGGCCGAGCGGTACAGCGTCTACGCCGCCCTGCAACTGTATCTGGACTTTATCAACCTCTTCCTGTACCTGCTGCGGCTGGTGAGCCGGAGCCGCCGGGATTGACGTATCAGCCGTTTCCCCCTGTCATAGTGATAAACCGGCGCGGCCGCCGCTGCGCCGCCGCCGGGAAAGATAAGGAGTTATGAATGATGAAAATCAGCGAAGTCATTGCACGGGTCATCGCCTATCACCCGCCGATGGACAGCGCCTTCCCCACCACCGACGTGGTGAAGTACGGCGACCCGGAGCAGGAGTGTACCGGCATTGTGGTGACCTGTTTCGCCTCCGTCAACGTCATCCGCCGGGCGGCGGAGCTGGGGGCCAACCTGATCATCGCCCACGAGCCGCTGTTCTGGAGCCATGAGGACACCACCGCCTACCTGGCCGACAGCCAAATCTTCCAGGAGAAGCGTCAGCTTCTGGAAGACGGGGGCATCGTGGTCTGGCGGGACCACGACCACATCCATGGCGGCAGCCCCATTGACCCGCCCCTGGACGGCATCTACTACGGCATTATGAAGGAACTGGGCTGGGAGCAATACCTGATCGGCTCGGAAAAGAAGCCCCTGCTGTTCCAGCTGCCGGAGACGGACGCCACCGAGCTGGGCCTGTACCTGAAGGAGAAGCTGAACCTGAACGGCATCCGCATCTCCGGCGACCCCCACGCCAAAGTATCCAAGGTGTTCCTGTGGGAGCATATCGGGGAGCAGGACCGCCGGGCCACCGCCAAGCTGCTGAAGGTGGATGAGGAGGACATCGACGCCATCATCCCCCTGGAGGTCATTGACTGGACGGTGTGCGCCTATATCCGGGACGCCAGCCAGCTGGGCCATCCCAAAATCGTCTACAACATCGGCCACTTCAACTTTGAGGAAATCGGCATGAAGTACATGGTGCGGTACCTGCCCCAGCTGGTGGGGGATGTGCCGGTACACTTCGTTCAGTCCGGAGACGCCTTCGACTTTATCCTGTGAGGCTGTCCTGGAAAGCAAACGCCCGCCTGCGCGTGACTGTCACGCGCAGGCGGGCGTTTTTGGGTTGGTGGAGGGGTTTGCCAACGGAGTGCTCCTTAGATACGGATATCATTAGACACTAAGGCGTTTGCCCTTGCCAGGGCAAGCCGTGGTTCCTCCCACGAACCATATCTAAGGAACGAGACCCCGCCGGGCGAGTAAAACCCGCCCTCTTTATCCTTCCCCCGCCCCCTGCAAATACACCATCAGCGCCGCCACATCCGCCGGGCTGACCCCGGAGATGCGGCTGGCCTGCCCCAGATTCAGAGGCCGGATGGCCTGTAGCTTCTCCCGGGCCTCCAGCCGCAGGCCGGATAGCTGGCTGTAGTCCAGGTCGGGCGGCAGGGCGTGGGCCTCCATCCGCCGCTGCTCCTCCACCTGGCGGAGTTGGCGGTCAATGTAGCCCCGGTATTTCAGGCGAATTTCCACCTGCTCCGTCACCGCGGGGGGCAGCGCCGGGCGCTCCCGGTCGAAGGGGGCCAACTCCTCGTAGGTCACTCTGGGGCGGCGCAGCAGGTCGGACAGCTTTACCCCGTGATGGCAGGGCGGCTCCCCCTTTGCCTCCAGAAAGGCGTCCAGCGCCGGAGACGGGGCCGCGCCGCAGTGCTCCAGCCGCTCCATTTCCCGGGAAACGGCGGCGTACTTCTCCTGCACCGCCCGGTACCGTTCCTCGCTGACCAGGCCGATGCGGTAGCCTACCGGGGTCAGGCGCTCGTCCGCGTTGTCCTCCCGCTGAATCAGCCGGAATTCCGTCCGGGAGGTCATCATCCGATAGGGCTCGTTGGTGCCCTTGGTCACCAGGTCGTCGATCAGCACGCCGATGTATCCCTCATCCCGGCGCAACACCAGGGGCGGCCTGCCCAGCAGCTTCAGCGCCGCGTTGACCCCCGCCACAAAGCCCTGGGCCGCTGCCTCCTCGTAGCCGGAGGAGCCGTTGAACTGGCCCGCGCCGTACAGCCCCGGCACGGTCTTGCACTCCAGGGTGGGCAGCAGGCAGGTGGGGTCCACGCAGTCATACTCGATGGCGTAGGCGGTGCGGGTCAGTTCGGCCCGCTCCAGGCCGGGGATAGAGTGTACCATGGCCACCTGCACGTCCTCCGGCAGGGAGGAGGACAGGCCCTGTAGATACAGTTCCTCCGTATTCAGCCCCATAGGCTCCACGAAGAGCTGGTGCCGCTCCTTGTCCGCAAAGCGGACGATTTTCGTCTCGATAGAGGGGCAGTACCGGGGGCCGGTGGCGTCGATGGTGCCGTTGTACAGGGGGGAGCGGTCCAGGTTGGCCCGAATGATGTCGTGGGTGGTCTGGTTCGTGTAGGTCAGGTAGCACACCGCCCGGTTCTCCGGCACCTCCTCCGTGGTGAAGGAGAAGGGCAGGGGCAGCTCGTCCCCCTCCTGCAGTTCCATCCGGCTGGTGTCCACGCTGCGGCGGTTCACTCTGGGGGGCGTGCCCGTCTTGAACCGGCGCAGGGGCAGCCCCAGCCGCCGCAGACTGTCCGTCAGGGGCAGGGCGGCCTGGAGGCCGTCCGGGCCGGAGGTGCGCACCACGTCCCCCACGATGGTCTTGCCCCCCAGGTAGGTGCCGGTGGCCACCACCGCCGCCCGCACCCGGTACACCCCGCCGTTGGCGGTCACTACGGCGGAGACGGCTCCGGCCTCGTCCGTCCGCACCTCCACCACCTCCGACTGACGGAGGTAGAGGTTCTCCGTGGTCTCCAGGGTGTGCTTCATCACCTCCTGGTACCGGCGGCGGTCCGCCTGGGCCCGGAGGGAGTGGACGGCAGGCCCCTTCCCCCGGTTCAGGAGGCGGTACTGGATGCAGGCTTTGTCCGCGGCCCTGGCCATCTCGCCCCCCAGGGCGTCCAGCTCCCGCACCAGCTGGCCCTTGCCGGTGCCGCCGATGGCTGGGTTGCAGGGCATATTGCCCACCGCGTCCAGGTTCACGGTGAAGCAGAGGGTTTTCAGCCCCAGCCGGGCGGCGGCCAGAGCCGCCTCTATCCCGGCGTGGCCTGCGCCGATTACCGCAATGTCATAGGTTCCCGCCTGGTATTCCATAGTGGGGTCATCCTCCTGTCTTACGTTCCTCTTTTTTGGCGTGCTGGGAAGCCGCCTCCGCCTGCTCCAGCGCTCTGGCCCGCCGCCGGGCGGCCTGCCGCAGCAGGTGCAGGGCGTACAGCTTATAGGCCAGGGTGTAGGCCGCCGCCTTGGTCACGGTCAGGGTCTGCCCGTCCCGGGGCGGCGTCTGACCGGTGAACACGCTGCGGAACACCTCCTCCAGTTCGGCGCAGAAGGTGTCATACCGGGCGGGGAAGTCCTCCGGCTCCTCCGCTACCCGCAGCATGGCGGTGATTTCCCCCAGGCTGTACACCTGCTTTAAGAGGCAAATCAGGTACAGCCCCGCCAGCTGGGCCCGGCCGTAGCGCTTCTTCTCCGGTGGGGGGATGGCCTTCACCTTCACATAGTTGTTCACCATGGTGGCGGTGATTTCACCGCAGTGAAGGGGGGCCAGGTAGCGGTTCAGTTCCTCCACCACCTGATCCTTATACAGGGGGATGGAGGGCAGCTCCTGAAAGCGGGGGCAATGATACTCCGCCAGCCCCGTCTGCTGAAACTCTGTCATGTGCTATGCCTCATCTTTCCGATTACGCAAAAGGTTCCTATTGCATCATTGTAGCACCTTCCCGCCGGAAGTCAAGGGTTCGATGCAAGGTGACCGCTGGTATAAAACGATTTTATCTGGTTTCCATCTCCACAATAGGGAGGTTCCCGCCGCCGTGAAAACATCATGCGGTCCCCCAAAATCCATCCTCGACTATTCCCTCCCCTTGTGGTAAAATGAAACCAGTAACTCGCCATGAGGGGAGGTCATTTCATGGGCGGACAGACAACCGAATCCAAGCCCCTGTGCGTCGGCCTGCTGGCCCATGTGGACGCGGGGAAAACCACCCTGACCGAGGCCATGCTGTACGCCACCGGCCAGCTGAAAAAGCTGGGCCGGGTGGACCACGGCGACGCCTTCCTGGACACCGATGCCCAGGAGCGGGAGCGAGGCATCACCATCTTCTCCAAGCAGGCGATTTTGCCCCTGGAGGGGCTGGAGGTGACGCTGCTGGACACGCCGGGCCATGTGGACTTCTCTGCCGAGATGGAGCGCACCCTCCAGGTGCTGGACTACGCCATTCTGGTCATCAGCGGCACCGACGGGGTGCAGAGCCACACGGAGACCCTGTGGCGGCTGTTGAAGCAGCGGGGCATCCCCACCTTCCTCTTTGTGAACAAGATGGATTTGCCGGGCAGCGGCAGGGAGGCGGTGCTGGAGCAGCTCAGGCGGCGGCTGGACGGCGGTTGTTGCGACTTCTCCGTCCCCGACCCGGAGGGGGAGGAGGATATCGCTGCGGCGGACGAGGCCCTTTTGGAGCAATATCTGGAGTCGGGAGCGCTGACGAGGGAGGCCATCGCCCAAGCCGTCGCCCGGCGGACGGTGTTCCCCTGTTACTTCGGCTCAGCGCTGAAATTAGAGGGGGTGACGGCGCTGCTGGACGGGCTGACCCGGTACGCCCTGCCGCCCACCTATCCCCCGGCGTTCGGGGCTCAGGTGTATAAAATCTCCCGGGACGGCCGGGGAAACCGGCTGACCTGGCTGAAAGTCACCGGCGGGTGCCTGCGGCCCAAGCAGCTGCTGACCAACCGGGGCACCCTGGGCCGGAACGGACGCCCCGTGCCGGAGGGGGAGGTCTGGGCGGAGAAAATCGACCAAATCCGCCGCTACTCCGGCCAGAAATTCCGGCAGGCGGAGGAGGCCCCGGCGGGGACGGTTTGCGCCGTCACCGGCCTGACGAACACCTTCATCGGCCAGGGGCTGGGCAGCGCAGCGGGGGGCCAGCCCTCCACCCTGACCCCGGTGCTGACCTATCGGGTGGCGCTGCCCCAGGGCTGCAACGTCCATGAGGCGCTCCAGAAGCTCCGGGAGCTGGAGGAGGAAGACCCGCAGCTTCACATCGTCTGGCGGGAGCAGCTTCAGGAAATTCATATGCAGCTGATGGGCGAGGTACAGCTGGAGGTGTTGCAGCGGCTGATTGCCGACCGGTTCGGTCTGGCGGTGACATTTTCGGAGGGGAGCATCCTCTACCGGGAGACCATCACCGCCCCGGTGGAAGGGGTGGGCCACTTTGAACCCCTGCGGCACTACGCGGAGGTGCATCTCCTGCTGGAGCCGGGGGAGCGGGGCAGCGGCCTGACCTTCGACACATCTTGCAGCGGCGATGTGCTGGACAGGAACTGGCAGCGGCTGATTTTGACCCATTTGGAGGAGAAGGAGCATCTGGGGGTGCTGACCGGCTCCCCCATCACCGATATGAAAATCACCCTCCTCACCGGCCGGGCCCACGAGAAGCACACCGAGGGCGGCGACTTCCGCCAGGCCACCTATCGGGCCGTCCGCCAGGGGCTGATGCAGGCGGAAAGCCTGCTGCTGGAGCCCTGGTATGACCTTCGGCTGGAAGTGCCCCTGGAGCAGGTGGGCCGGGCCATGACCGACCTGGAGCAGCGCGGCGGTTCCTGCCAAATCGCGGAGACGGGGCAGGAAACCGCGGTACTCACCGGCAGCGCTCCGGTGTCCACCCTGCGGGGGTACCAGACGGAGTTGGCCGCCTACACCGGAGGCCGGGGGCGGCTGAGCTGCACGGTATCGGGGTATCAGCCCTGTCACAATGCGGAGGAGGTCATCGCGGGGTTGGGCTACCAGCCGGAGGCCGACCTTGCCAACACGCCGGACTCCGTATTCTGCGCCCACGGCGCGGGCTTCGTGGTGAACTGGCGGCAGGTGCCGGAGTATATGCACCTGCCCCCCTGGCAGCCCCCGCAGCCGGAGCCGGAGGAGGAGCCCGCCCCCATGGAGGAGCGGGCCAGGCGGTTCCGGGCGGCCCAGGTGATGGACAAGGAACTGGAGGCCATCTTCGCCCAGACCTACGGCCCGGTGAAGCAGCGGCGGGCCTTTGAGTCCCAGGCCCGCATCCGCACGGAAGAAAGCCGGAGCAAGCCGGTGAAGCTGAAGGAACAGCCCCTCCAAACGGAGTACCTGCTGGTGGACGGCTACAACATCATCTTCGCCTGGGACGAGCTGAAAGCCCTGGCCAGGGAGGATTTGTCCGCCGCCAGGGACAGGCTGCTGGACATCCTCTGCAACTACCGGGGGATGCGCCGGTGCGAGGTCATCGTGGTCTTTGACGCCTACAAGGTGAAGGGGGGCGTCGGCTCGGTGGAGCGGTACCGGAATATCCATGTGGTCTACACGAAAGAGGCGGAGACGGCGGATATGTACATCGAAAAGGCCACCCTAGACCTGAGTAAACATCATCGGGTGCGGGTGGCCACGTCGGACGGGCTGGAGCAGGTCATCATCCTGGGCCACGGCTCCCTCCGCATCTCCGCCCGCACCCTGTGGGACGAGGTGCAGGAGGTGGAGCGGGAAATTGCCCAGGCGTTGGGAGGCTGACGAACCATGACGTTTTTAGAGGAACTCAGGGCATATTCCCCCTGGAACGAGCAGGAGGCGCGGGACAAGGCTTCCATGCTGGCCTTCGCCGCCCGGAACCCGGACTGCCTGCTGCGGGAGAATCTGGCGGGCCACTTCACCGCCTCCGTGTGGGTGGTGAACCCCACGCGGACGAAAACCCTGATGGTGTACCACAGCCTGTACCAGTCCTGGTCGTGGATCGGGGGCCACGCCGACGGGGAGGCGGATTTAGCCGCCGTAGCCCTGCGGGAGCTGGCGGAGGAGACCGGCGTCACCGGTGGGCGGCTGGTGTCCCCCCGGCCCTGCTCCCTGGAGCAGCTCTTTGTGGCGGGCCACGAGAAGCGGGGGCAGTACGTCCCCTGTCATTTGCATTTTAACCTCACCTGGCTGGTGGAGGCGGAGGAGGGGACGCCGCTGCGCCCCTGCCCCGGGGAGAACACCGGCGTCCGCTGGCTGACCCCGGCCCAGGTGCGGGGGATGGTCAGCGAGCCGTGGATGCTATCGCGGGTCTATGAGAAGCTGATGGGGCGGTATCTCACCGGCGTATGAGGGGCTTCGGAACGAAAAAAGGCGCACAGGCCGTATGGCCTGTGCGCCGTATCATTTGGCGGAGACGGTGGGATTCGAACCCACGTACCCTTACGGGTAACCTGATTTCGAGTCAGGCTCGTTATGACCACTTCGATACATCTCCACGCTCATCGTCTTCCTATTATGCCACAGTTTTGACCGGTTGGCAAGTCTTTTCTTGTCAGACGGCGCAAGCTGTGCTATCATGGTAGAAAAACGGAACGGGAGGGATGCCCTGTGGCGGGGCAGCTGCGTCAGGTGAATTTGGAACAGGGTCTGCCCACGGTGGAGCAGGCCCTTCGGCGGCTGGACAGCGAGCTCATCACCAGCAAGCGCTGGGATACGCCGCGGTGAAGCTGATTCACGGCTACGGCTCCTCCGGAAGGGGCGGGAAGATTCGGGTGGCCGTCCGCCGGGAGCTGTCCGCCCGGCAGGCGCGGGGGCAAATCGCCGGTTTCGTCCCCGGAGAGAACTTCTCCATCTTCGAGGAGGAGACCCGCCAGGCCCTCCAGCGCTGCGACGCCCTCAGGCGGGACCAGGATTTGGAGCGGTACAACAACGGCGTCACCTTTGTCATCCTTTAAATCCGATTTGTTTCTGAAAAAGCCGCTGCATTCATGCAGCGGCTTTTTTCAGCGTTACAGTATGGTCAGCTCCGGCGCCAGCGGCAGCTTTGTGGCAGCGCACACCGCCAGGTGCAGCCCCTCCTCCGGGAAGGATACCAGCGCTGCCCCGACGCCGTCCACCCCCACGGAGAGGGGGCGGAGCGTCACCTCTGAGCCGCGGAGCACCCCCCGCATTCCGCAGCGGCCGGTGCATTTCGCCGCCGCCTCCTTCAGCACCCACAGGTCGAAAAAGGCGGCCGGGGGCAGCGCCGCCAGCTGGGCCTGCTCGGCAGGGGAGAACTGCCGGGCCACGTTGGCCCGCAAGGGCCGTTCCCCCTCCAAATCTACCCCTACCGGGCAGGGGGCCACGGCGCACACCGCCCATCCGGCGGCGTGGGACAGGTTGAAGTGAAACCCCGGCGCGTCCGGGAAAACAGGCTTTCCCTCCGGGGTGCGGCCCAGGGGAAGGTCAGGAGGCAGCCCCGCCCCCGCCGCCGCCAGGGCCAGCAGCCGGTGGGCGGCCTGGTGGAGGGACTCCCCCTCCTTCGGGCGGGCGGCCAGCAGGCGAATCTTCATCTCAGCGCAGGCGGCCATAGAGCCAGGTCAGCTCCCGCAGCTTCCAGGCTACCTCATCGTTCAGCGCCTCCATCCGCACCCGCCAGCTCCAGTTGTGGGGGCCTTCCGTGCCGGGGGTGTTCATCCGGGCGTCCCCGCCCAGCCCCAGCACGTCCTGCAAGGGTGCCATAGCCAGGGAACAGACGCTGCCCCAGGCTCCGGCGATGACGCCCCAGTTCAGGCCCTCGTCCTCCCGCAGGCGGAGGTAGCGCCAGGCGTAACTCCGCTGGTCGTCATTGGCCTGGTCGAACAGCCATTGGAGGAAGGTGGGGGTGTCGTGGGTGCCGGTGTACATGACGGAGCCGGGGACGCAGTGGTGGGGCAGGAAGGAGCTGCCGCCGCCCACATCGTTGAAGGCGTCGGTCAGCACCCGCATACCGGGCAGGCCGGAGCCCTGGATGAAGCGGTAGACCTCCTCGCTGATGTCCCCCAAGTCCTCGGCGATGAACTCCGCCTCCGGCACGTTTTGGCGGAGGGCGTCCAGCAGCGCCATACCGGGGCCGGGCCGCCAGCGGCCCTCCAGGGCGCTTTCCGCTGTGGCGGGAATCTCCCAATAGGTGTGGAAGCCCCGGAAGTGGTCAATGCGAATCACGTCATAGAACCGGCTGGTGCGGCGGATGCGGCTGCACCACCACTGATAGCCGTCGGCGGCGTGGACGGGCCAGTTGTACAGCGGGTTGCCCCACAGCTGGCCGGTGGCGGAGAACATATCTGCCGGAACCCCCGACACGAAGGTGGCCCGGCGCGTCTGCGGGTCCACCTGGAACAGCTGGGGATGTACCCACACGTCCACGGAGTCGGGGGAGACGTAGAAGGGGATGTCCCCGATGAGCTTGATGCCCCGCTCATTGGCGTACCGCCGCAGGGCGCGCCATTGGCGGTGGAATAGGTACTGACAGAACACATGATAGCCAATCGGCTCTGCCAGCTCCTCCCGGTACGCCGCCAGCGCCGACGGCTGACGGGCCACCAAATCCTCGTCCGGCCAGTCCACCAGCTTGCAGCCGAACTTCTCCCCGCAGGCCAGGAACAGGGCCAGGTCGGGCAGCCAGTCCCCCTGTTCGGCGGCGAAGGCCTCCACCTGGGCCATCACGTCGGGACGGGTGCGGGCCGTCTCATAGGCCCGGTGGAGCAGCATCCCGTGAATCTCATTGACCCAGCCGTAGTTCACCCAATCCACGTCGTAATAGTGGTAAGGGGCCAGGTCGGACCATTGCAGCAGGCCCTCCTCCACCAGGGTGGGCAGGTCGATGAGCAGCGGGTTTCCCGCCGCAGAGGAGGGGGACATATAGGGGGAGTTGCCCTCGCCCGGAGGGACGAGGGGGAGGATTTGCCAATAGCTCTGTCCGGCCTTCTGGAGAAAGTCCACATAGTGCCGGGCTTCCCGGCCCATGGAGCCGATGCCATAGTCGCCGGGGAGGGAGGTCAGGTGCAGCAGGATGCCGCTGGAGCGGGGGAACATAGTATCATATCCTTTCGATGGACGATGCCATATCATCGCAAAACGTTGTTACAATTATAAAGGATAAATGGGATGGCGTCAAGGTGATGGTGCGGGTTTGCACGGAAATCAGGTTTTCAATTAAGGAACCCCTCACTCTGACCTTCCCACCCCTCAGTCAGCTTCGCTGACAGCTCCGCCGTCAAGCGGCATTTCCGCTGCGCTCCTTACCCTTTCAGGGGAGCCACTGATGTAATGATTACAACAACTTCTTGCCGCCCCTGAAAGGGGAGGTGCCTCCGAAGGAGGCGGAGGGGTGAAATCTCCTTAGATGTGGTTCTTTGAAGGAACAACGGCTTGCCCTCCGGGCGGGCTGACTACCGCCTGCTGACCCTTTACGGTATCCTCCTCGGTCAGTGAGCCTTGCCAGCATAGCTGGCTGCGGTTTTCGGCTAA
>JAJBUK010000115.1 GCA_020860385.1 Clostridiales bacterium | reverse complement strand
GTTTTAAAATATTGTTAAAAGTTCGTTCATGTTTCGCGACTCAAATAGGAGTAAAATGGTAATTACCACTGAGAGATGTTCATTGGAGCGAATTTAAGCGTTCGATTCAATGTGGTGGCACATAAACATCTTTTACGAGCTTGTCGGTCAACTAATTGACCAAGTCTCTAGTTTTGCTGGGGACTAATTTGCCTTGGGAGTAGTATGCTCCCACGCAGGCGGAGGACGGTTATATTTTGCAATAAATTAGTCCGAAGTCCTGTGTATATGCAGACCTCTAAGATGTGGTTGAGGCCACATTTGACACAATGCAAATTGTGCTTCGTGATTGGGGCTTTGCGTCGAAGGTGGATAAATTATATTCACCAAAACGCGATCACGAATAGGAGGCGGTGTCTATGGTGCAGAAAAGGCAGTTTCTTTTGTTGCAGCGTCATGCTAACAGACATCATCACACCACCTTCGACAATAAGCCCGTATAAATATTTGTAACTGAGGGAATTCGCTTTGGCTGACAGAAAGTCAAAGCAAAGACCCGAATCTAAATCAGAGCTTTCTGAACTTGGTAAGTACATTCATCGGCAATTGAAGAAGAATCGTAAGGAAAATAAAACCAAAATTGGGGGTACCAACAAACCGACAACCCAAAAAGAACTTGCAGATACCACTCATATGTCAGAGTCAAAACTTTCTCGCATTATGCATCTGGGTAGTTCTGTTATAATTACACTGGATGATGTGTTTCAAATTGCCATCGCATTAAAGCTAACAAAAGAAGAATTGGACGAACTGTTGTGCGCCGCATTCCCTATTGCAACATATCAATATGTGTATAATCATTGGGGAAAATATTCCAGGGTGACCGATTGGAATATTGAATTGGATGGGCAAGGACTTCAGCTGTTAAGAAACCAAGATTTAGAATATTAGAATAATAGATATATATCGCCGTTCCTTTATCAGGAACGGCGATTTTTTTGAAAAAAATGAAAATTGTTCACAAAAAATTAACAGTTGGAATTTCTGACATTTCATTTTTGAAATCTCTGAGGAATTAGATGTGATATCATTGATAGTAACAGGAACCTGTTACATCGTCCTGTTTGGCACTTTGGCCAAGTGCCACCTGGGCAGAAAGGAGATATGTCAATAATGCTCAAATTGACCGATTTGAAGATTGCGGTAGACGAATCCATCGGCAGCACGTTGCTGCTGGTCGATGTCACGCCGAGGTACGAATACCGCGAAAACGTGAGAACGGATAAAATTGCTGGTTACGGGTATACCATCG
This sequence comes from Clostridiales bacterium, assembly GCA_020860385.1. GTDB lineage: Bacteria > Bacillota > Clostridia > Oscillospirales > Oscillospiraceae > Onthomonas. The sequence continues at coordinate 42,010 of JAJBUK010000115.1, read as the reverse complement.
TGACGCCTGAAAAGTCGTTCGAAAAGCTGACCGTTAAGATTGACGGGAAGAAACTCTTGGAACCCCCTGATGAGGGGTACGAGCAGGTATGGTTTGACAACCTGGAGCTTTACATCTACTGGGCACGGGGGCAGTACTCTATCGGTGCCCGGGCGACGGGGATTCATCCCGTGCTGGATACTACGCTGGAGTAACCTCGGCGTTGCCAGTCGGGGAGAAGCAAGCCCCTCAAGGGATTGCCTCCCCGACTATAGCGCAGCGCCGCATTTCCGTAGAGGGTAGTATTACCTCTACGGAAAATCGTGTCGCATGTAGCAGGAAAGGAGAACACAATGGCTAATAACTCGCAGAGCCGCAAGTGGGCTCTGACTATCAATAATCCGATTTTGTTTGGCTTCAGCCATGAGAAAATTGTAGAAATTTTGAAGATGTTTATCCTGCAATATTTCTGTCTGGCAGACGAAATCGCTACAACCGGAACGTATCATACGCATATTTTCATGCTTTCAGAATCGCCCATTCGGTTCTCGACGATAAAAAACCGTTTTGAAATTGCCCATATTGAGAAGGCATATGGGACTGCACAGGAAAACCGGTTATATATTTTGAAAGAGGGAAAATGGGCAAATACGGACAAGGCAGAAACAATCGTTCCGGGTACATTTGAGGAATATGGAGTACTGCCCAGCCCACGGGAAGAAAAAGCGCCTGCCATGGCACAACTTGTAAAAGACATCCAGGACGGAAGGGACAATGTCGAAATCATCACCGATAATCCCAAATTCGGGTTCCATGTGCGGGATTTGGATGCGCTTCGGCAGACCCTTTTAACGGGGAAATATGCCAAGGAAAAGCGTCAGTTGGAAGTCACCTATTTATATGGAGCCACCGGAACCGGAAAGACCCGTTACATTTTCGAGCAGTATCCGGCGCAGGAGATTTGCCGTATCACGAATTATAGAGGCCACAGCGGTGTCAATTTTGATGCTTACAATTGCCAGGATGTGCTGGTTTTTGAAGAATTTGACAGTCAGATTCCGATTTCTGATATGCTGAATTATCTGGACATTTATCCGCTTACGCTTCCCGCGCGGTACAATGATCGGGTAGCTTGTTACACCAAGGTCGTTTTGACCTCTAATATTCCTCTTGAAGCGCAGTACCCGGCCGTTCAGTATGGAAAGCCGGAAACCTGGCGTGCCCTGATGCGGCGAATCCACAATGTTATCGAATATCTGCCAGATGGCACTAAAATCGTTCATAAAAAGGATGGGGTAGATCAGCCTGTGAAAAACAATCCTGTGTAAAGTTCGGCCCCTGAAAAGGGGCTGACTTTACTGAAGCTATCACAGTAACGGAGGTAAATTCAATATGAACCAAATCGACCGAGATAGGATAAACCGAAAAACGGAGCATCGTTATATGCTCAAGCGCTTTTGCGCTGGCGTAAATGCGGTGAGAAACTGTTCACCGAAAAGCCTTTTCCTGTTGGTCGCAGTGCTGGCATTAGCGCTTTTATGGTACTTCCGGGGCGCGATTTTTGGATACGATGCCCTTAGCGTTTTGATTGCAGACATGGATAAACTGGTGGTGCCGCTGTTGGTATTGGTTACCATTCTTTTTCTTTTTGGCGTTCTCGTATTCATTGGTACGCCATGGGGCAGTACAAGGATAAGGGAAAATCTGTTAAGAGGTGGAATCGCGAATCACGCCGGTGAAGCGCCCTTTCTGATCTCCATCTCCAAGCCGACAGATAAAAAACATATTGGGAACGCTCGTCTGATGGTGTGGGAGTTTGACCCAGTGTCAATTCCCCTCAGCACCTGGGAAGATCATCGCGCTGGAATTGAGGCTGCGCTCGGCATCGTAGTCGACAGCATTAAATATGGAAAAGGAAGAAAAACCATTCTGGTGTACGGTGTCCCTGCCGAGTGTGAACTGCCGTCTATTTTGCCATGGACAGAGCAGACGCTTTCCCAGGAAGATTTTGTCCTTGTACTTGGAGAGAGTTTATCCGGCCCTGTAACAGTCAATTTGGCAAACATTCCTCATATCCTATTGGGCGGTTCGACAGGAAGCGGGAAAAGCGTCCTGTTAAAGCTGTTGCTGATGCAGTCACTTCATAAGGGTGCAGAGGTTTACATAGCGGATTTTAAGGGCGGCGTAGATTTTTCCGCTGCCTGGCACAAAAAATGCCGGATGTGTTTCGATGAGGCCGATTTGCTTACGACCCTGGAGCAACTTGTAGCAGAACTGGAAGCGCGTAAACAGTGCTTTGTCAACGCTGGGTGCGCAAATCTGAGCGAATACAGCAGGGTTACAGGGAAAAAACTCCCCCGGCTGATTTTTGCCTGTGATGAGGTCGCGGAGCTGCTGGACAAGACCGGCAGAAGCAAGGCAGACAAGGAGCTGCTGGGACAAATCGAAAACAAGCTGTCCACTATTGCAAGGCAGGGCAGAGCTTTCGGCATCCACTTGATACTGGCTACACAGCGGCCAGATGCTACTATCCTTCCGGGGCAGATTCGGAACAATCTGGATTTCCGCGTTTGTGGCAGGGCGGATAACGTGCTGTCTCAAATCATTTTGGATAATACCAGTGCAGCCGATCAAATCCCGAAAGATGTACAAGGGCGATTCATCACGGGAGATGGAACCGTGTTTCAGGCTTATCTACTGGATGAACAAATGCTTTAGCAGGAGGAGGGGAATAACAACTGGCACGACAAGAGAAACCGGATGACCACGGCACTGGCATCCCTCCCCATGAAGTTGAAGCGCTGGCACGCGTTCTTCTTCCTGAAATAAAGGCTTTTTTCGAGAGTGAAGAAGGAAAACGAGAATTTAAAGAATGGAAAGCACGACAGCTGAAAGAAAAGGACAGCGAGTGCTATTTCGGGAAAGATTGAATCAAGAAACGCTCATATCCTGTGTATGGGCGTTTTTTGATTTACATATATTGTGGTTGATACTCGCATCTAATGTTTATGCTAAAAAGTATCAATCACCAAATGTTAAATCTTGCTACTATTTATTGCCTTTGGCTCGGTTATGGGTCTTGCAAAGCATTTGGCAGTTAGAAATATCCGTTGCGCCGCCTTTGCTCCATGCGGTCACATGGTCGGCGTCCATTTCTGATTCTTTATATATCCGCTTTGCATTTGCATCATGTCCAATAGCGCACAACGGACAGTTTGATTTTCCCTCCGTTTTCGCCCGAGCTGTCTGTTTGGTGTATACAATTTTTTTCGTTTTAGGGTCAAAGACGCGTATACTTAACAATCTTGTGTCTACCTCTCCACCAAGAATATATTCAAAAATGCCGCGCCTGTCTCCTATCTGCGTATCAACAATAAGTTCATTCACCCGTGCAGCAATTTTGCTTTTTGAATAGGAGTTTTTGTGGTATTGGCGATACAGAGAACCCCAATCAAGGCCGCACATCTCACTTCCTGTGTATTCAAACACTGAATCAACCCAATCAATAACTGTGTCAAAGTGATTACGCAACTCATCAATGTTGGTGTCATTCCGGTGCGCTGCTATATAACTATCAATTTTACCATCACTTACCCACGAAAGGGCGGTTTCAAGAATAGCTTGTCGCTTTGGATCCCCTTTGACATAAGTTTGCCAACGGTTCATATTTGAATTTCCTGTATTGGAAAAAACAGAACGTGCAAGAGTAACGAACGGCCCATGATATGCTGCATTACGCAATTCTTGCTTAACAAGTGGAACACCGGAAATATTGATTGTTTCAAACCACGCCTGAATTTCTGATGGTTCGCCCTCACAAACATAGATTGTCAACGGCGCTTCTATGATTTTCTTTTGCTCATCCGGGTCAAGGCTACCAAAATAGCGTGGCTTTCCATTGCGCTCAACTGCAAAAGGCCATGAGTGCCTTACAAAACGTGCAAACGATGTTATCCGTTGTTGCCCGTCCAACACCTCATATAACCCATCTTTGTTTTTTACAAAGTAAATAAGGCCTAAAGGATAACCTTTCAACAGGGATTCAATAACAGCAACGTCACGTTTTCCATCGCCGTAAATATAATTACGTTGATATTCAGGCTGTATAACCAGTTGTCCGTCCAATCCGAAAAGCCCTTTTCCCTCGTTACGGTCAAATACAAACCCTTCGCATACGTCACCAACGGTCCAATTTGTATGCAATTCTGTTTTCATTGCTTATTACCCCTTTCCTTAAATTTGATAAGAATACGGGAATACTTTGCCTGTCCATAACAAACAGCAGTTCCAAGCCCGCCGCCATATTTGACAGTCGGGTCAAATTGTAGTTCTTCCATAATTTCATGTGGCGCATTTGCATAAGCGTTGCCGCTTGCTTGCCAGACGATTTCAAACTGTTCAGGACAATATTTGTCCATAAATGTGATGGGTACGCCCATTACGCCAGTAAAATCAGACGGAATACATTCTGTGAATGGTACCTCAATCGCGTCGTAATTATCATATTTGGGATATTCTACTTTGCCATATCTTTTTTCAAATTCCCGTTTCAGCTTCTTGTTGAATTTCAAATTATGTGCCATTGTGTCAAGCAATAATTCCTCGTGGCGTCTACCATGCTCAAGATTTGTGAACCAGCAAGCGGAAGCAAGGCGGCCCATAACGACACCATCAATAATCTTGTATGCGGAACCCTCTTTCTTGTGTTCCAAAAGGAATTTCTTATACTCATCAGTGATATTAAAATACATATCCTGATTCAACGCCTTATAGCCAAGCCATATTTCATTGTTTTTTAGATACGGGAACACTTCTTTATAAGGAATGGCATTCATATTTCCAAGAATGACGAATTTTTTCTTCCCGGCGATAATCCATGCAAGAAATTCCCGGAACAAAGAAAACGGCGGGTTTGTGACAACTATGTCTGCTTCATCCCGTAATTTGCACACTTCATCTGAGCGAAAATCGCCATCACCATCCAGATAACCAGAAAATTCTATATCATCGGAATCAACATTGCCCGAACCATCAACGTCATGTGTAAGTGTAAATAGTTTACCGTGTGTTTCGTGCTTTTCTTCATCATACAGTGGTGATTGCAGTTCAAACAAGGTCATTTGCTGATTTCCTGCGCCTTTTGCGTATGATGTTGAAATGAGTTTCTTCAACCCAAAACGGGAAAAGTTTGCTGCAAAATATCTTGTAAAATTACTCCATTCAGGGTCATCACACGGCAAAAGTACAGTTTTTCCACGGAATACATCAGGGTCATATTCCACATAGGCATTCATTTCCGCTTCAATATCGTGATATTGTGTGTAAAACTCATCATTCTGCGCAGTTTTAGCCCTGCTTAAACTGGAATTTCCGGACATAGTCATTCACCGTCTTTCTATATTTCTGCAATATCATCAAGCCCACAATTCAGGGCAGTACATACTTTGCATAGGTTCCATAAAATGAGATAAACTTAATTTGAATTATAGCATAACTGACAATTTTTTCAACCAGTTTATTGAAAAGATTGTGAGCAACTCGTTATCTGTTGAATGAAAGAAGCAATCATCTTCTTTCCATGCTTATAGAATCATCTCAATAGAAATGATAAATCCGAACGTATTACCCACTTGAGTAATTACGTTCGGATTATCATTCTTTGGTCCGAGTGTTGAGATTCGAACTCAAGGCCTCTTGAACCCCATTCAAGCGCGATACCAAACTTCGCCACACCCGGATGTTGCCATCCCTGACAGCCAGATTATAATATCACACTCCGACAGAAAATGCAAGCCCCAATTTTTGCTTTTTTTTAAGATTTTTTGCTCTGCTGCGCCTGCGCCGCCTTTTTCCGGAGCCGCCCATTGATAAACTCCGCCCCCAGGTTGTACAGTACGGCAAACACCGGCACGCCCAAAATCATCCCGGCAAATCCGAACAGCTCCCCACCAATGACGATAGCGAACAGCGTCCACATGGTGGACAGCCCCACTGTGTTGCCCAAAATCTTCGGGCCGATGACATGGCCGTCCAGCTGCTGAATGATGAGCACCAGCACCGCATACAGGGGCACGCTCCCCGGCGAGGCCAGCAGCAAGATGACGCCGCCAATGACGCCGCCGATGATGGGTCCCACCACCGGCACGATGTTGGTCACGCCGATCAGCACACTGATGAGGGGTGTAAAGGGGATGCGCAGCAGGCCAAGCACCACCGCGCTGAGCAGGCCGATCACCGTGCTGTCCAGAATTTTCCCGGCCAGGAAGCTAGTCAGCATCCGGTCGGACAGGTGGTAAATTTTGCTCAGCCACCGCTGGCCCTCCGTGGGCAGCAGCGCATGGCACACCTTCTTCAGCTGCCGCACCATCTGCTGCTTCTCCAGCAGGATATAGATGGCCGACACCACCGCCGTGAGCACCGTCACCAGGCCGTTGCCGATGGCCCTGCCGTAGGCAAACAGGTTGCTGGAGTAGTTTTCAACCAGGGTGAGGATCTCCTCCCAAATGGTCTGCCAGTCGGAGAACAGGGTGTCCACAAGGGTCTCGTCCAGCGTAACGTCCACCGGCAGCTGGTTCAGCAGCCCCTCCAGATTGGCTAGGTAGGCGGGGACGTTTTCCATAAAGCTCTCCATGCTGAGACTGAGCTGGGGCACCACCATGGCGATCAGCAGCCAAATCACCAGCACGACCCCTACCAGCACCGCCGCCACGGACAGCGCCCGGTTCTTCAGCCACCGCTCCTCCAGATAGCGGGTGGGAATGTCCAGCAGCCAAGCCAAGGCGATACCCACCAGGAAGGGGAACAGCAGATCCAGCGCCGCCTTCCCCAACTGCACAAACCAGGACAGATGCTCTAAAACCTCGTAAAAGGCCACCGCCGTCACCGCCACCAGCATCCAGGGCGCCACCTGCGCCAGCAGCTTTTTCACCCGCTCCAAGAAAATCTCCCCTCTCCTGACGAATCAAAATCATTATAACACATCCACGGCTGAAATGATGTCCGAATTGTAAACCATTTCTTTTTGGAGCGTTTTCAGGAAAAACTGCGGTTCCCCCATTGCAAGCACGGCAAAAATCCGCTAAAATAGAGAGGTATATTTGACTGCTCCAGGAGGAATTGTAATGAACGTCACTGGTAAGAGCTTTCTCAAGCTGCTGGATTTCACCCCAGAGGAAATCCAAGGCTTCCTGTCCCTGGCCGCTGAGCTGAAGGCCCAGAAAAAGGCTGGCATCCCCCACCGCATCCATGAGGGAAAAAATATCGCGCTGATTTTTGAAAAAACGTCCACCCGCACCCGTTGCGCCTTTGAAGTGGCCGCCCGGGATTTGGGGATGGGGGTCACTTATCTGGACCCCTCCGGCTCCCAAATCGGCAAGAAGGAGTCCATCGCTGACACCGCCCGGGTGCTGGGCCGGATGTTTGACGGCATCGAGTACCGGGGCTTCGGCCAGGCCGTCGTGGAGGAGCTGGCGGCGTACGCAGGCGTCCCCGTCTGGAACGGCCTGACCAACGAGTTCCACCCCACCCAGATTTTGGCGGACTTTCTGACGATTCAGGAGCACTTCGGCCATCTGAAGGGCATCCATCTGGTCTACCTGGGGGATGCCCGGTACAATATGGGCGACTCCTTGATGGTGGGCTGCGCCAAGATGGGGATGCACTTCACCGCCTGCGCCCCGGAAGCCTACTTCCCCGACCCGGCCCTCATCGCCCAGTGCCAGGCCATCGCCGCCGAGACCGGGGCCACCCTGGACTTTGTGACCGACCCTGTGGCCGCCACCAGGGGAGCGGACGTACTGTACACCGACGTGTGGGTGTCCATGGGCGAACCGGTGGAGGTGTGGGAAAAGCGCATCCACGACCTGGCCCCCTACCAGGTGAACCAGGCCCTGATGGACAACGCCGGGCCCCAGGCGAAATTCATGCACTGCCTCCCCGCCTTCCACGACCATAAGACCACCATCGGCAAGGAGATGGGCCTGCGCTTCCAGCGGGAGGCCATGGAGGTCAGCGACGAGGTGTTTGAAGGCCCCCAGTCCATCGTCTTTGACGAGGCGGAAAACCGGATGCACACCATTAAGGCGGTCATGGCGGCAACGCTGTGACCCTGCCCAATCAAAAACCGCCTGCTTCCCACCAATACCGGTTTGGGAAGCAGGCGGTTTTGTGCCTTTTTTACGCCAGGGCCGCGTCGATCAGCTCGGTGAAGCTGTCCTTGGGGCGGACGCCCACCAGCTTGCCCACCTCTTCGCCGTTCTCGAACAACATCACGGTGGGGATGCTCATAATGCCGTAGCGGGTGGCCAGGTCCATCTCCTGGTCGATGTCCACCTTACCCACGGTGACCCTGCCGTCGTAGTCCTCCGCCAGCTCCTCGATGACCGGGGCCAGCATCCGGCAGGGGCCGCACCAGGTGGCCCAGAAGTCCACCAGCACAAGGCCCTTCTGGGCCAGGGCTGCGTCAAAGGTCTCCTGCGTGAAGTGAATTAAATTTGCCATATCTGTTTCCTACCTTTCTAAATAGACGCTTCCGCGTCCTCTGCGGCGGTCAGGGCAGCCACCTGCCCCTCCCCCACCGCTTTGGCGATTTGGAAGGGCTTGCCGGTGCAGTCCCCGGCGGCATAGACCCGTGGCAGGTTGGTGCGCCCGCTGCGGTCAACGGCGATATAGCCGTCCCGGAAGGCCAGCCCCGGCAGCAGGTCGCCGGGGGCGACGGCATTCCGCAGCAGGAACACCCCCTCGCAGGGGAGCCTTGCCCCGTCTGCCAGCACCGCCTCCACCCGGTCTGTCCCTTCCATTTCCAGCTGTCCGGCCCGGATAAAAGGGATATGCTCCGGCAGGCCCTCCGGCCGTTTGGCAGCCACATAGGTCACCTGGCAGCCGATGGAGGACAGCCAGGCCGCCTCCTGAGGGGCGTCTGCGCTCCTGCCGATGACCACCACGCTGCGTTTCCGGTACAGCATCCCGTCGCAGATGGCGCAGTAGCTGACGCCACGCCCCAGCAGCCGCTCTTCGCCGGGGATGTGCTGCACCGGGGTGACGCCGGAGGTGACGATCAGCGACCGGCCCTCCGCCACGTCCTGCCCCACGGTCAGGCACCAGCGTTTGCCCATGTCCAGAGCGGACAGCGCCTTGCCGGTGAGGAACTCCGTCCCCATGGCCTCCGCATGGCTCTGCAGCTTGTCCAGCAGCTCCGCCCCGGTAACGCCGGGGAGGCCGGGGTAATTGTCGATGCGCTCCGCCTTCGCCAGCGGGCTGGCCGACGGCGGGTTGGACACCACCAGCACCTTCAGGTTTCGGGAGCGCCCCGCAATAGCGGCGGCCAACCCCGCCGGGCCGCTGCCGAGAATGAGTAAATCGTACAGAGGGACCCCTCCTATCGTTCTGTGTCTGGCTTTATTATAATACAGCCGGAGAAAAGCTGCAAGCGGTTTGTGCGAAATCAGCGGGTTCCGGGCACACAGATAGGATACCCAAATCCCGCGAAAACCGCCGGGGAGCCTCTAAAGAACCTCTGAATAAAAGCAGCGCCCATCGGAGAACGGTGATTCTCATCGATGGGTGCTGCCGGTTGGCTTTATCAGATGGAATTGGTGCTGAGGGAGGCGACACATCGCAAGGTGAAGGAATCCCCCGACGGCACCTGACTGCATGCCTTTACGACGGTTCTTCCTTATCCTCCCACAGCCGGAAGGTCTGCACATAGGTGCAGTCCTTGGGCAGCGTCGGGTTGAATAACGCCGTAAACAGGTTCACCTTGCCGCAGTGGTCACACTTGCGGAACCGGTCGTCGAAGACTCTGCATAGGTGTGTCTCCGTGTCCAGATGCTCACAGGGGTTGTCGTAGTGGATAACGACCTGACCGTCCGCCCCCAGGGTGCGGATATAGCAGCACTTCCCGCAGCAGTTGCACAGGGAATCCCAATCCTTCCGCCACCTGAGCCAGGCCCTGAAAATACGAAGCAGCATTGGCTATCCCTCCATGCGGCGTCAGCGCCACTGAAAATTCTCCCTGCCTGCGCCAAGCTCAAAGTGGTACTTGCAGATGCCCAAATCCGCGCCGGAGAAGGAGCCGCTGGCGTAGGTCATGGACACCTGATTGCCCGCGCCCTGAATGGTAAAGGACTGATGGTTCATGGCAGTGGGGGCCAGCAACGCCGCAGCGACCCCCGCCTGGAACCAGTCCGGAGCGTCGCCCTCGTAGGAGGAAACGGCCTCCGCCGCCTTGGACTTGTGGGGGACGCCCTGGTTCTCCCCATAGCCTACCGCAACAACGCCGATGATTTTGGCGCTGTCCCCGGCGGTGGAATTCTTCCTGGCACCCTTGTGGCTGTACATTCCGCCGACCCACCAGGTATTCAGCCCCAGCGTCTGGGCATAGAGCATCAGGTCGGCGCTGCTGTAGCCCAGCTTCTCGTCCACATCGGCTGTGTCCGGCCCGGCGAGGATCATGTAATTGCGCACACCCTTCGCCATGGTCATGCCAATGATGCCCGGCAGCGCGTCCGTATTTTCCGTGACGAGCTGGATGTTCAGGCCGTACGTCTCATTGTGTGTTTGAATCCGCTCGTTCAGCTGGCGAACCACGTCCGCCGGCAGCGGGTCCTTTTTGTACTTGCGCACGCTGTGCCGCGCCTGCATTGCTTCCTGTAAAGTCATGGTACCCTCCTTGCCTGATGCGGCGGCTTTATATGAAGTATCCCCCGCCGCGCAAAACGTTGACAATTTTCTATTATCCATTATAGTAGCCGAAAACAGCCAAAGTCAACAGACTGTTGAAGCCGGATTGTTTTGCAGACAACGATAATATATGGTTTTGTGTTAGAATCGACACAATTTGCTAATTTGTCGATGAGAATAGAACCCGATTTGAGCCTGCTTCCCAGCCGAAACGGCGCAGCACGGGCCGGAAGGGTGATCCCTTCCGCCCGTATGCTACTCTTGTTCCGTCGGCAGCCTGCCGCGTCCGCTTTGCTCCAGCCACGCCAGACCGCGGCAGACCAGAATGGCAACCAGGCTCCCCACTGCCGCGCCGCCCAGAACATCGGTGGGATAATGCACCCCCACATAGAGCCGGGACAGGGCCATCAGCACCGCCACCGCCATCAGCAGGCGTTTCAGCCAGCGGAAATCCAGCGTCCGCCACCAGGTCACCCCGACGGCAAAGGCGGAGCAGGTATGCCCCGACGGGAAGGAATAGTCCGTGGGCGCTTCCACCAGCGTCCACAGCCCTTCGATTTGGGTAAAGGGCCTGGCGCGGCAGATGAGGTTTTTCAGCAGCTGGTCGTTGACTACCTGAGCCAGCAGCAGCGCCGCCAGCCCCGCGATGCCCGCCCGCCGGGTGCGCCGGAAGCACAGCATCACCAGGGCGCAGGCAATCCAAATCCCGCCGTAATTTCCAAGACAGGTCAGCGGCACCAGCACAGCGGACAGCGGCCCGCAACGCAGGTCCTGTATCCAGAGCAAAAGCTGCCCTTCCAACTGCTCAAACCAAAGCGGCACGCCGCCACACTCCTTTCCGCATTAAGCTATAGGTTCCTGAATTTCAACAGTATCACAGCCCCATCCCGGACGAGAGGGAGGGACGCCGCTCTTTTACGCTTCCGGCTCCGCCTCCACAAAGTCCGCCAGAAGGGCGTAGTCCTCCTCCTGCTGGCAGACGACGCCGCCGTTTTCAATGAAGTCCGAAGTCACGGCGGCGGTGGCGAACAGGTACTCCGACAGGGTGGACTTCAGGTTCAGCCGGTCGCCCTCCACGGTGTCATAGTACACCTCGCCCTTACATTTGTGTACGCTGGCCAGGAATTTTGCATAGTCAATATTCGCTTTCAGTTTCATAACGGTATACCTCCTATCGTTATGCCCTCAGTATACCACAAAAGGTTGGCCTTGCCAGCCCTTTCCATTCAATTTGTGATAGAATCAGCGGAATCACAGCAAAACCTGGAAAAAACGGTGGCAAACTAGTGAACTCTGTGATACAATAAAAACAATCACGCTATATGCTTCTGCGCAGACGACGGCAGATGCCGCCAGGGAGGTTTCCATGGTGCAAATCGTTTCCATACCCAATTACAGATGGCAGCAGTTCCCGTCCCGGCTGCGCCGTTTGCCCGGCTCCCTGGAGGATGTGGAGCTGATGGTCTTTGAGCCGGCCATCGGCCCCTTCGCCTGGGGGGAGCACAAGTGGCGGCACCCGAAGGAGGGCCGCCGATTGAACCGGCAGGTCACGCTGTTCACCCTCCCCTGCTCTGTCTCCGTGACGGAGGACTACGAGACCCGCGCGCCGGGGGAGTGCAAGCGCATCGGCACCTTCATCCGCTCCGCCATGGCCCAGTACGGCTGGGAGGAGCCGCTGCTGTGGTGTTCCTCCCCGGTCTGCGCCGGATTTTATCAGGACATCCCCCACAGCGGGCTGATTTACGACTGTGACCGCAGTTGGGACGGCCTGGCCCCCGCCGAGTGGGAGGCGGCGCTGTGCGACGGGGCGGATATCGTCTTTGCCGCCTCCCCTCTGCTGGAGGGGCAGCTTTCCCCGGCCTGCCACAACCTGGCCCTGGTGCCAAACGGCTTTGACGAATCCCTCTTCGCCCAGAGCATCGGCGGCGACCTGCGCACCCCTCATGACCTGGCTGACATCCCCCACCCCATCTTCGGTATGCTGGGCAGCTGTGGGCGGGAGGTAAACCTGGCCCCACTGATTTACGCCGCCAAGGCCCAGCCGGACTGGCACTTTGTGCTGGCAGGCGAAATCTCCCGCTACAACCCTGCCTGCAACGCGGTGGCGCAGCTGCCCAATATTCATGTGCTGGGGGAGAAGTCTTACGTTTCCCTGCCCCACTACCTGGGCCATTTTGACGTCTGCCTCTCCCTGTCCAGCTCCGATGGGGCGGAAAGCGTCCTGCCGGAGACCTTCTACGCCTGTTTGCAGACCGGCAAGCCCATCGTCACCCTGACGGCAGGGCCGGAGCTGGACCAATATGCGGACGTAGTCTACCCCGCCCACTTTGACATCGAATTCCTGGACGCCTGCCGCCGGGCTTTGGCGGAGTCGGGGGAAACGCTGCCCCGCACCCGCAAAGCCTACGCCGGGGAAGCGTCTTGGACGGAGCGTCTGGCCCAGTGCCAACGCATTTTACACGGTACTGCGCTGCTGTAACAAAAGTTCTGGTCGGATTCACAAAGATAAATTCTTTTTCTGCTGCTCCATTGTGGAAGGCGCCAAAGTTCCCTTTCCCACCTTGTTTTCACTTGAAAACAGCTTTTAAATCCGCTAAAATGAACTTATCAGAGAAGAAGGGCGCATGAATCCTGCTTTTTCTTTTGTTTTTAGGGGCCGGATGCAGCCCCGCAATCCGTGCAGCAGGCAGACTTTGATGCTTCTGCTTGCTGTTTCTTTTACTGGGAGGTAAAGCTAAATGTCTTTAAAAGTAGCCGTTGTTATGGGTTCTGACAGCGATCTCAGCGTCATGCTGGACGCCGTCAACAAACTGAAGGAATTTGGTATCCCCTATGAGGTGCGGGTCATCTCTGCCCACCGCACGCCCTCTGATGCGGAAGCGTTCGCCTCCCACGCCAAGGAAAACGGCTTCGGCGCAATCATCGCCGGGGCGGGCAAAGCCGCCCATCTGGGCGGCGTGCTGGCCGCTTACACCACCCTGCCCGTTATCGGCGTGCCCATCAAGACCAGCATGATGGGCGGGCTGGACAGCCTGCTCTCCATCGTGCAGATGCCCACCGGCATCCCCGTCGCCACCGTAGGCGTCAACGGGGCCGCCAACGCCGCCATTCTGGCCGCCCAGATGCTGGCCATCCAGGATGAGGCGCTGGCCGCCAAGCTGGCCGCCTTCAAGGTCGAGATGGCAGAAGGGGTTCGGGCCAAGGACGCGAAGGTTCAGGCGGAGCTGCAATGAGCTTCCCCAAGTTTTGACCGTCAGGAGTGTGACTATGGAAACACTATCCCTGCCCCTTGACCCGGCTGAGGAACTGCACGAGGAGTGCGGCATCTTTGGCATCGTCAAGGCTCCCTCCAACCTGGTCGGAGCGGCCCAGGACAGCCGCGAACCGGTCTACGACACCTATAACGCCCTTTACACCCTCCAGCACCGGGGGCAGGACTCCTGCGGCATCGCCGCCTGCATTGACGGCTCCATCCGGCTCCACAAGGACCAGGGGCTGGTGCCGGAGGTCTTTTCCCGGAAGGAGCTGGACAGGCTGGTGGGCGCCAGCGCCGCCATCGGCCATGTCCGCCACGCCAACAACACCGCCGACGTGAACCCGTTAAACGCCCAGCCCATCGTGGTTCACCGTACCATCGGTTCCATGGCCCTGTGCTACAACGGCAAGCTGGTCAACAGTATGCAGCTGAGAATTGAGATGGAGAGCCGGGGGGCCATCTTCCAGACCACCAACGACGCGGAGATCATCACCTACCTCATCGTCCGGGAGCATCTGCGCACCAACACCCTGGAGGACGCGGTCATCAACGCCATGGAGTACATGATCGGCGCGTACTCCGTGGTAGTGATGAGCCAGGATGAAATGGTCGCCTTCCGGGACCCCAACGGCTTCCGCCCCCTCTGCCTGGGCAGGGTGGGGGATAGCTATGTCTTTGCCAGCGAGTCCGCCGCCATCGACGCATTGGGGGGCGAGCTGATTCGGGACGTGCATCCCGGTGAGCTGATTTCCATTCGGAACGGGTCGCTGACCTCCCAGTTCTGCCGGGTCAAGGCGGCAAAGAGCGCCCTGTGTATGTTTGAGCTGATTTACTTCGCCCGTCAGGACTCCGTCATTGACGGCACCACCATTGGGGACGTGCGGGAGGAGGCCGGGCGCTACCTGGCCCGGAACAGCACCGTGGACGGCGACCTGGTCATCGGCGTACCCGACTCTGGGCTGGCCGCCGCCCTGGGCTACGCCAGGGAATCCGGCATCCCCTACGGCATCGGGCTGGTGAAGAACCGCTATATCGCCCGCACCTTCATCCAGAGCAGCACCTGGGAGCGCCGCAACGCCCTGCGCATCAAGTTGAACGCCAACAGCAGCGTGGTGAAGGGGAAGCGGGTCATTCTGGTGGACGATTCCATCGTCCGGGGCAAGACCAGCGCCCGCATCGTGCAGCTCCTCCGGGACGCCGGGGCGACCGAGGTGCATATGAAGGTCACCGCGCCCCCCTTCCGCCACCCCTGCTACTACGGCACGGCCATCCCCAGCGGGGAGCAGCTGGCCGCCTATGACCGCACCGAGGAGGAGGTCTGCCGCCTGATTGGGGCGGACTCCCTGCAATATATGCCCCTGGAGGGGCTGCGGCACCTGTCGGAAAAGCTGAACCTGAATTACTGCGACGCCTGTTTCACCGGCAACTATATTCTGCCGGTTCCACATCTTCACTTCCAGGAGGGACAAAAGTTATGATTGCAAACAGTAAATCTGACTCCTACGCCGCCGCCGGTGTAGACGTCACAGCCGGTTATGAGGCGGTAGACCGCATCCGCCCGCTGGTGGAGTCCACCTATATTAAAGGCGTGGTGGGCAGCATTGGGGACTTCGGCGGCCTGTTCCAGCCCGACCTGACGGGGATGAAAACCCCCATGCTGGTCTCCGGCACCGACGGGGTCGGCACCAAGCTGAAAATCGCCTTCCTGATGGACAAGCACGACACCGTGGGCATTGACTGCGTGGCCATGTGCGTCAACGATATTATCTGCGGCGGCGCTATGCCCATGTTCTTCCTGGACTATATCGCCTGCGGTAAAAACATCCCTTCCCGCATCGAGGCCATTGTGAAGGGCATCACCGACGGCTGCCGCATGGCGGGCTGCGCCCTGATTGGCGGCGAGACCGCCGAAATGCCCGGCTTCTACCCGGAGGACGAGTACGATTTGGCCGGCTTCTCTGTGGGCATCGTGGACCGGGAGAAGGTCATCACCCACGACCATATGGCGGCAGGAGACATCCTCCTGGGCCTGACCTCCAGCGGCGTCCATTCCAACGGCTTCTCCCTGGTGCGGAAGGTGCTGGATGTGGAGCATCACTACGCTGACTATTCTGACGAGTTGGGCTGCACCATCGGCGAGGAACTGCTGAAGCCCACCCGCATCTATGTCAACGCCATCCGTCAGCTTATGACTGCCGGGGTGGACATCCACGGCATCAGCCATATCACCGGCGGCGGCTTCTATGAGAACGTGCCCCGGATGATGAAGGAAGGGCTTACCGCCGTCATTGACACCAACGCCTTCCCCTGCCCCCCGATTTTTGACCTCATCCAGAAGGCGGGCGACATCCCCACCCGGGATATGTACAACACCTTCAACATGGGCATCGGTATGGTCATCGCCGTCCCCAGGGAGCAGGCCAGGCTGGCGCTGGAGACCGTGGTGCGGGCCGGTCAGCACGCCTTCGTCATCGGCCACATCGGTCAGGGCGACAACGCCGTCGAGGTGAAGTACTGATGGTAAAAATCGCCGTGCTGGTGTCCGGCGGCGGCACCAATTTGCAGGCCCTCATCGACGCCGAGGCCGCCGGGATGTTCCCCAACGGGAAGCTGGCCGCCGTGGTGTCCTCCTCCCCCACCGCCTACGCCCTGGAGCGGGCGAAAAAGGCCGGTATCCCCACCTATGTGGTGAACCGGAAGGAGTACGCCTCCAATCAGGAGATGACCGCCGCCCTGGCCCTCCAGCTGAAAGACCTGGGCATCGGCCTCATCGTCCTGGCCGGGTTCATGTACGTCCTGACCCCGGAGCTGGTGGACGCCTACCCCAACGCCATCATCAACATCCACCCCGCCCTGATTCCCTCCTTCTGCGGCGAGGGTTGCTACGGCCTCCACGTCCACGAGAAGGCGCTGGCCTACGGCGTGAAGGTGTCCGGGGCCACGGTGCATTTCGTCTCCGCCGTCTGCGACGGCGGCCCCATCATCCTGCAAAAGGCGGTGGACGTGCTGCCGGAGGACACGCCGGAGACTTTACAGCGGCGCATCATGGAAGAGTGCGAGTGGAAGCTGCTGCCGAAAGCGGTGCAGCTCTTTTGCGACGGGAAGCTCTCGGTGGAGGGCCGCATCGTCCGCATTGCAGACTAAGAAAGGTGAGCGTTTATGAAGGTTTTGAATCTGGCAGAGCTTCTGCAAACAAATTCCTATCCCGGCCGGGGCATCGTCCTGGGCCGCAGCGCCGATAACACGAAGGCGGTCATCGCCTACTTCATCATGGGCCGCAGCGTCAACAGCCGCAACCGGGTCTTTACCGTCACTGAGGACGGCATCCGCACCGAGGCTTTTGACCCCTCCAAAATGACCGACCCCAGCCTCATCATCTATCACCCCGTCCGGGTCTACGAGGGCAAGACCATCGTCACCAACGGCGACCAGACGGACACCATCTGGCACGCCTTCCAGGAGGGCCAGTGCTACCGCCACGCCCTGCTCCAGCGCACCTTTGAGCCGGACGCTCCCAACTACACCCCCCGTATCTCCGGCGTGGTGAAGCCCGACGGCAGCTACAACCTGTCCATCCTCAAGAGCTTTGAGGGCGACCCCGCTCAGACCTGCCGGTACTTCTACGAATACGACGCCCCCGTGGCCGGATATGGCCACTTCATCCACACCTACATGGGAGACGGCGACCCCCTGCCCTCCTTCCAGGGGGAGCCGGAGCTGGTGGGCATCGACGCGCCCACTGCGGAGGCCTTCGCCGAGCTGGTGTGGAGCAGCCTGAACAGAGACAACAAGATCAGCCTGTTCGTCCGCTATCTCGACCTGGCCACCGGCGAGACCCAGGATGTCATCAAAAACGTGAACGTTTGAAAGGTCGTGTGTAAAAGATGAAGGAACTGGAACTGAAATACGGCTTGAACCCCAACCAAAAGCCCTCCAAAATCTACATGGCGGACGGCAGCGACCTGCCCATCACCGTACTGAACGGCCGTCCGGGCTACATCAACTTTATGGACGCCTTCAACTCCTGGCAGCTGGTCAGCGAGCTGAAAGCCTCCACCGGCCTGCCCGCCGCCGCCTCCTTTAAGCACGTCTCCCCCGCCGGGGCCGCCGTGGCGAAGCCGCTGACGGACATTGACCGGCACATCTACTTCGTGGAGGAGGGCGCCGAGGTCTCCCCCATCGCCTCCGCCTACATCCGGGCCCGGGGCGCTGACCGGCTCTGCTCCTATGGCGACTGGGCCGCCCTGTCCGACGTCTGCGACGCCTCCACCGCCACCTATCTCAAGGCCGAAGTCTCCGACGGCATCATCGCCCCCGGCTATACCGACGAGGCGCTGGCTATCCTGAAAACCAAGAAAAAGGGCAACTACAACGTCATCCAAATCGACCCCAACTATGTGCCCAAGGCCCAGGAGCGGCGGGAGATTTTCGGCGTGGTCTTTGAGCAGGGCCACAGCTTCCTGACCATCGACGAGGAAATGCTGTCCAATATCGTTACCGAGAATAAGGACCTGCCTGACAGCGCGAAAACCGACCTGATTCTCTCCCTCATCACCCTGAAATACACCCAGTCCAACTCCGTCTGCTATGTGAAGGACGGCCAGACCATCGGCGTGGGGGCGGGCCAGCAGAGCCGCATCCACTGCACCCGTCTGGCCGGTGACAAGGCCAACAACTGGTGGATGCGCCAGCATCCCAAGGTTCTGGGCCTCCAGTTTGTGGACGGTATCCGCCGCCCCAACCGGGACAACGCCATCGACGTTTACACCTCCAATGAGTATGAGGACATCCTGGCCGACGGCGTGTGGCAGGAGAGCTTCAAGGTCAAGCCGGAGCCCCTCACCGAGGCAGAGAAGAAGGAATGGGTCTCCAAGCTGTCCGGCGTGGCCTGCGGTAGCGACGCCTTCTTCCCCTTTGGCGACAATGTGGAGCGGGCTTTCAAGTCCGGCGTCCAGTACATCGCCGAGCCGGGCGGCTCCATCCGGGATGATAACGTCATCGAAGCCTGCAACAACCATGGCATTACCATGTGCTTCACCGGGATGCGGCTGTTCCATCACTAAAACTACCAGGACAGAGGTAACACCTCTGTCCTTTGACTGTATCAGTTAATTTTCTTTTATACTAAAATTGACTAATGGAAGCGTATGCAGATATAATTTAAGGAGGCGCAACATGAGCAATCTGGGGCTATACCAAACGATGACCACATTGGCAAAGAAAGTCGGCGGGCCTGCAAATCTGGGCATTTTGACCTTGGGCCTTGGAGCAGGACTTGGAGCAGCAGTTGGTAAAGGGTTCGAGGTTCTGTGCAAGAAGATTTCTCACCAATTCAAGGAACAGAAAAAAAACAGTTCCGAAGTTGCGGAAAAAACATATACTGTCAAAACAGGTGCAAAATACGACAGAGGTTTGACACTAAATGTAGGTGATTCATACAGAATCTTGGCATCAGATGGTGACTCAGTTTTGATTGAAAAGCTAAACGATTCCAATAATCCATACTTTGTGTCGGCAAGCTTCCTTCGTTCTGTATCTGATTTTGCATAGCCAATAGTATGTGCAGTTTATTCCTATGAACGGAGGGAACGCTATGGATATGGTCACTCTGGGCGGCACCGGCATCACCGTCAACCGGAACGGCTTCGGCGCGCTGCCCATTCAGCGTATCTCCCAGGAGGACGCGGTTCGACTGATTCGAAAGGCTTACGACGGCGGCATCCGCTTCTTTGACACCGCCCGGTTCTACACCGACAGCGAGTGCAAGCTGGGCGAGGCGCTGGAGGGCATCCGCGGCCAGGTGTACTTGGCCACGAAAACCGCCGCCGAGACGGCGGAGGACTTCTGGAAGGATTTGAACACCTCCCTGGGCAACCTGCGCACCGATTATATCGACCTCTATCAGTTCCACAACCCGGCCTGGTGCCCCAAGCCGGGGGATGGCACCGGGGTCTATGAGGCCATGCTGGAGGCCAAGGCCAAAGGGATAGTTCGCCACATCGGCATCACCAACCACCGTCTGGCGGTGGCAAAGGAAGCCATCGCCTCCGGGCTGTACGAGACGCTGCAATTCCCCTTCTCCTACATCTCCGGGGAGCAGGAGCTGGAGCTGGTGGCGCTGTGCCGGGAGAAAAATATGGGCTTCATCGCCATGAAGGCCCTGTCCGGCGGCCTGATCACCAACTCCGCCGCTGCTTACGCCTTCGAGGCCCAGTTTGACAATGTGCTGCCCATCTGGGGGGTGCAGCGGGAGGGGGAGCTGGACGAGTTCCTCTTCTACATCGACAATCCGCCTGCCCTGACGCCGGAGCTGCAGGCGGTCATCGACCATGACCGCGCCCAACTGCGGGGCGAGTTCTGCCGGGGCTGCGGCTACTGTATGCCCTGCCCGGTGGGCATTGAGATCAACAGCTGCGCCCGAATGTCCCTGATGCTGCGGCGGGCCCCTGCCCAGTCCTGGCTGACCCCGGAGTGGCAGGAGAAGATGAAGCGCATTGAGCAGTGCCTCCACTGCGGCAGGTGCAAGGGCAAATGCCCCTATGGGCTGGACACCCCGACCCTGCTGGAGAAAAACTACGAGGATTATAAGCAGGTGCTGGCCGGAACGGTCAGCGTGCAGTAATGCTATGACAAAAAATCATTTGGGATACCATAAAAAGGAGCTGTGAAACATGAAAGTATTAGTCGTCGGCGGCGGTGGCCGCGAACACGCCATCTGCTGGAAGCTGGCCCAGTCCCCCAAGGTGACGGAGCTGTACTGCGCTCCGGGCAACGCGGGCATCGCCCAGCTGGCCACCTGCGTCCCCATCGGAGCCACGGACGTGGCGGGGATGGTGGCTTGGGCCAGGGAGAACGCCATGGACTTTGTCATGGTGGCCCCGGATGACCCGCTGGCCCTGGGCATGGTGGACGCCATGGAGGAGGCGGGTATCCGCGCCTTCGGCCCCCGGAAGAACGCCGCCATCATCGAGGCATCCAAGTCCTTCTCCAAGGACTTGATGGCGAAGTACCACATCCCCACCGCAAAGTACCAGACCTTCACCGAGGAGCAGGCCGCGCTGGACTACATCGACGCCCAGGGCGCGCCCATCGTGGTGAAGGCGGACGGCCTGGCCCTGGGCAAAGGCGTCACCGTGGCCGCCACGGTGGACGAGGCCAAGCAGGCCGTCCGGGAGATGATGGAGGACGGCAAGTTCGGCGCTTCCGGCTCCACCGTGGTCATCGAGGAATGCATGACCGGCCCGGAGGTGACGGTGCTGGCCTTCGCGGATGGGGAACACGTCGTCCCCATGCTGTCCTCCCAGGACCACAAGCGGGCCTTTGACGGAAACCAGGGCCCCAACACCGGCGGCATGGGCGCGTTCGCCCCCTCTCCCAACTACACCCCGGACATCGCCCGGCGCTGCATGGAGGAGATTTTCCAGCCCACCATCCAGGCCATGAAGGCGGAGGGCCGCCCCTTCAAGGGCGTGCTGTACTTCGGCCTGATGCTGACCCCCGACGGCCCCAAGGTGGTGGAGTACAACGCCCGCTTTGGCGACCCGGAGACCCAGCCCCTGCTCTATCTGCTGGACAGCGACCTGTTTGACATCTTCAACGCCTGCATTGACGGGACGCTGGACAAAACCGACATCCGCTGGAAGGACGGGGCGGCCTGCTGTCTGGTGCTGGCTTCCGGCGGCTATCCCCTGAGCTATGAGAAGGGCAACGTCATCTCCGGCCTGGAGCAGGTGGAGGGCGCGTATGTGTTCCATGCAGGCACGAAATTTGGCCCGGACGGCGCTTACCTGACCAGCGGCGGCCGTGTGCTGGGCGTCACCGCCCGGGGCGATACCCTGCAAGAGGCCGTGGCCAACGCCTACGCCGCCGCCAAGCCCATCACCTGGAAGGATATGCAGTACCGCACCGACATCGGCAAGGTGTGGGTGGACTAACCGAAACGACAAAACTCCCCGCTTCCTGTTATGGAAGCGGGGAGTTTTTATTTGTCATAGTTTTCGTTCAGGACAGGCTGACCGGCAGCTCCAGCCCCACATAGGCGTACATGGCTTCAAAGGCCGCCACATCCTCTGCCGTCAGGGCGGATGGCTGGCACAGCATCTCATAGGCGATGCACCAGTCGCTGTCCTCCACCTCAAACATCAGGTTCAGCACCACGATTTCCGCGTCCAGGTCCTCATCGTAGTAGGCGAAGCCTGCGGTGTAAGCGTCGCCCGCCTCATTGGAGGTGATGCCGGTCATGGCAACCGTCTCCTCATAGCCGTACTGCTCCACCAGCGCCTCGTAATATCCCTCGATGGAGGTTTGCAGCACCTCCTTCGCCGTCCTGGTGGAAGCGTCCAGATTCTCCGCCGTCAGGGTGTAGGCGGAGGAGGTCAGGTCAAAGTCCGTGATATGGTCGCTGTTCAGCATTACGTCCGGCTCACTGTCATAGGTGTCCACAATGGGCAGATACAGCAGGTAGCCGTCCCAGGTCACCATTTCCACCTGGGAAATGCCCTCCGGGTCCAGGGCGGTCAGGTTCAGGTCGTCACTGGTGTCATATCCCTCGTCCGCCTCCTGGAAGTACTCGTCGATTTCCTCGTCGGTCATGCCCTCAAAGGGGTCCACCGACTCCTCCTCTTCGGATTCCGTGGCTGAGGTCTCGGCATTCTCTATCAGGGATTCAAATTCCTCCGCGGTCAGACCGCTGGAGGAGGCCTGACTGGTGGAGGCCTGACTGGTGTCGGCGTCCTCCTGGCTGGAGCAGCCCGCCCCTGCCAAAAGCAGCAGAGCCAGGGACAGGGTCACAGCGCATAGCCGCATGGCGTTTGATTTTTTCATGGTATTACTCCTCAAAATAGGCGTTGATGGCCGCTTCGCTCTCCTTCATGGCATCCAGGGTGCGCTGCATCAGGTCGCCCAGCTCCCAGCCCAGCATCTCCGCGCCCTGGAGGATAACGTCCCGGCTGCATCCGGCGGCAAACTTCTTGTCCTTGAACTTCTTCTTAATGCTTTTCAGCTCCATGTCCTGCACGCTCTTGCTGGGGCGCATCAGCGCCGCCGCGTAAATCAGGCCGGTCAACTCGTCGCAGGCGAACAGCACCTTCTCCATCTCATGCTCCGGCTTGATGTCACAGCACAGGCCGTAGCCGTGGCTGGCGGTGGCGTGAATCAGCCGCTCGTCCCAGCCCTGCTGGCGCATGATCTCCTGGCTCTTGACGCAGTGTTCCTCCGGGTAGCGCTCAAAGTCCAGGTCGTGGGTCAGCCCCACGATGCCCCAGAACTCCTCCTCGTCCCCATAGCCCAGGCTGCGGGCGAAGGAACGCATAGCGCCCTCCACCGTCAGGGCATGGCGGATGTGGAAGGGCTCCTGATTGTACTCCTTCACCAGGGCAAACGCCTCGTCTCTCGTGGGCATCATCGCAAATTCCTCCTTATCGCTGAATCGCTCTGTCAATGGTCGCCCCGCCCAGGACGACCTCGTCACTGTACAGCACCACGGCCTGCCCCGGCGTGACCGCCCGCTGGGGCTGGTCAAACCGCACCTCCAGGGTGCGCTCCCCGGTTTGGACGGCGGTGGCGGGGGCTTCCTGGCGGCTGTGGCGAATCTTCACCGTGCAGCGGGTGGGGCCGTCCAGCCGGTCACAGGCAATCAGGTTCAGGCCTCTGGCCTCCAGGCCATCGGAAAACAGTTCCTCATTGCCCCCCAGGGTGACGGTATTCCGTTCAGGGTCTTTGGCCGTCACATAGGCCCGCTGGCCCAGGGCAATTTCCAGCCCCTTCCGCTGGCCCAGGGTGTAGCGGATATGGCCCCTGTGCCTGCCCAGCACGTTGCCGTCCCGGTCGATAAAGTCCCCCGGCGGGCAGGTCTGGCCGGTAAATCGTTCGATAAAGGCTCCATAGTCCCCGTCCGGCACAAAGCAGATGTCCTGGCTGTCCCCCTTCTTCGCGTTCAGGAAGCCATGCTGCTCCGCGATTTGCCGCACCTCCTCCTTGGTCAGCCCACCCAGGGGCATCAGGGTATGGGCCAGCTGCGCCTGGGTCAGGTTATAGAGGAAATAGGTCTGGTCCTTTTGCCCGTCCGCCGCCTTTTTCAGCAGGTAACGGCCTCCGGCCTTTTCAATGCGGGCATAGTGCCCTGTGGCCACATAGTCCAGCCCCAGCTCCGCTGCGCGGTGGAGCATGGCTCCGAACTTCAGTTCCCCATTGCAGCGGATGCAGGGGTTGGGGGTCTCCCCCCGGAGATAGCTCTCCGCAAAGTCCTGCATAACTTCCCGGCGGAACTGCTCCTTGAAGTTCAGCACATAGTGGGCAATCCCCAGCTTCCAGCACACCCGGCGGGCGTCCTCCACGTCGCTGAGGCTACAGCAGGTGGATTCCTGCCCTACCCCCAGCGCATCATTGCCAAAGAGGTGCATGGTGCAGCCCGTTACCCCATATCCCTGCTCCAGCAGCAGGGCGGCGGCCACCGAGCTGTCCACGCCTCCGGACATTCCCACCAGTACGCTGTTATCGGCCATCCGCCTGCACCAGGTTCACCAGCACCTGCACCATAGCCTCCATGGCCTCCACCGGGATGTACTCATACAGGCCGTGATAGTTGACGCCGCCGACGGACAGGTTGGGGCAAGGCAGCCCCTCATAACTCAGCCGTGCGCCGTCGGTGCCGCCCCGGATGGGGACGGTACAGGGCTGCACCCCCGCATCCAGGAACGCCTGCTCCGCCTGCTCGATCAGCTCCATATGGGGCTCGATGCAGGACTTCATGTTATAGTAGGAATCCCGCAACTCCAGGGTGAACCGCTCCTCGCCATACTTGGCGTTCAGGAAGTCCACCACCTGCTCCAGGTAGGCTTTGCGGGACTCAAAGCTGGCCCGGTCATGGTCCCGAATGATCATGCGCACCGTGGCGGAGCTGGTGTCCCCCTTGATGCCGCCCACATGGTAGAATCCCTCATAGCCCTCTGTGTGGGCCGGGGTCTCTGCCGGAGGCAGCATTTGAATCAGCTCAGAGGCCAGGAGGACGGCGTTCACCATCTTGTTCTTGGCCGCGCCTGGGTGGATGCTGCGGCCCCGGATGGTGATTTTCGCGGCGGCAGCGTTGAAGTTCTCATACTCCAGCCCGCCCAGCTCGCCGCCGTCCACGGTGTAGGCATACGGCACCTGGAAATAGTCAAAGTCAAAGTGGTCCGCGCCGCGGCCAATCTCCTCATCCGGGGTGAAGGCCACATAGACCGCCCGGTGGGCTGCCTCCGGATGCTCCGCCAGCCAGGCTACGGCGCTGACGATTTCCGCCACGCCGGCCTTATCGTCCGCCCCCAACAGGGTGGTGCCGTCGGTGACAATCAGGTGATTCCCCACATAGCGGTTCAGGCTGGGGAACTCCCTGGGGGACAGGACGATGCCCAGCGCCTCGTTCAGGACGATGTCGCCCCCCTGGTAGTCCACAATGCGAGGCTTCACGTTGGCGCCGCTCTCCTCCCCCGCCGTATCCATATGGGCAATCAGCCCCAGGCCGGGCAGTTCCTCGCAGCCGGGGGTAGCGGGCAGGTGGCCGTATACCCGGCCAAACTCGTCCACCTTTACATCCTCCAGCCCCAGCGCGGCCAGCTCCTGCCGCAGCTCCTGAGCCAGGGTCAGCTGCTTGGCGGTGCTGGGGACGGTCTGGCTCTCGCCGTCCGACTGGGTATCAAAGGACACATAGCGCAAAAAGCGTTCACAAACAGTCATTTTTTCACATCTTTCCAACAATTTACAGCGTCTCACTGGGATTGCAGCACGATGCCGCTTTCCCCGGCGCTGGCGTGCATCCGGGTGATGGCAATCATATACTGGTCGATCAGCACGCTGGCAATGGCGTCCTCCAGCTCCTTCTGAATCAGGCGGCGCAGGTTTCTGGCCCCATAGGTCAGGGAGTAGGACTTCTCGGTCAGGTAGTCCAGAAGGCTGTCGTCCCAGGTGAAGGTGATGCGCTTCTCCGCCAAAGCGTCCCGCAGCTCGCCCAGCATGATACAGGCGATGGCCCGGAAGTTCTCCTCGCTGAGGCGGTTGAAGTGGATAATTTCATCCACACGGTTGATAAACTCCGGCCGCAGGAAGCCCTGGAGGGCCTTCATGGTCTTGTCCTTATCCTGCTCGTTCACCGTCTTGCCGAAGCCCACGCTGCCCACCTGCTCATTGCTGCCGGCGTTGGAGGTCATAACAATGACGGTGTTCTCAAAGTTCACCTTGCGGCCATGGGAATCGGTCAGCTGACCGTCGTCCAGGATTTGCAGCATGATGTTCAGCACGTCCGGATGGGCCTTCTCGATTTCGTCAAACAGGATAACTGAATAGGGCCTGCGGCGCACCCGCTCCGTCAGCTGGCCCGCCTCGTCATAGCCCACATAGCCGGGAGGGGAGCCAATCATCTTGGAGACGGCGTAGGTCTCCATATACTCCGACATATCCAGCCGAATCAGGGAGTCCGGCGTGCTGAACAGGTCCTCTGCCAGCCGCTTCACCAGCTCCGTCTTGCCCACGCCGGTGGAGCCCACGAAGATGAAGGACACCGGCTTATGCTTGGGGGAGATGCCCACCCGGTTCCGGCGGATGGCAGCGGTGACGGCCTCCACCGCCTCGTCCTGGCCTACGATGTGCTCCTTCAGCCGGTCGCCCAGGGTGGACAGCCGGGCAAACTCCACCTCCTGGATGCGGCTGGCGGGGATGTCCGTCCACTGCTCAATGACCCGGGCCAGATTCTCCACGCTCAGTTCCGGCCTGGGGATGGCCTTCAACTCACTGAGCTGGTTCTCCGTCTGGAGGATTTTGCTCTGGATGATGGCCCGCTGCTCAAAGGTGCGGTCATCGTTGGCCTCCTGCATTTTCCGGCGCTCCTCCTGGAGCTTGGCCATCTCCTCCTTGACGTGCTGGGTCTGGTCAGCGTTCTGGCGGAGCCGCTCCTCCCGCTGCTCCTCCGTCAGGGAGGTGTTGGCCCGCAGGTTCTGCCGGGCTGCGTTCAGGTTGGACAGCTCCTGGCGGCGGCGGGAAATCTGCTTCTCATTGGCAGTCAGCTCATTGTTATGGGCCTCGCTCTGCTGGCTGCTCTGGAGTTGGAGCAGCTCCTGCTCCTTCTCCAGGTCGGCCTTGTCCTTCTCCAGCGCGGCGATTTTCGCCAGATTGGCGTTGTGCAGGTTCACGTCGGAGCAGGCCTCGTCGATCAGGTCAATGGCCTTGTCCGGCAGATACCGGTCGGTGATATACCGCTCGGAGAGCAGCACCGCGTCCCGGGCCACTGCGTCGGGGATGATGACCTGATGATAGTCCTCATAGTAGTGGGCCACGCCCCGGATAACCTCCACGGCGTCGTCAATGGACGGCTCCGCCACAGTGACCGGCTGGAACCGGCGCTCCAAGGCGGTGTCCTTCTCGATATACTTGCGGTATTCGTTAAAGGTGGTGGCGCCAATGACCTGAATCTCCCCCCGGGACAGGGCGGGCTTCAGGATGTTGGCGGCGTTCATGCTGCCCTCAGCGTCTCCGGCCCCGACGATGTTGTGAATCTCGTCAATCACCAGGATGACATTGCCCACCGACTTGATTTCGTCAATCAGGCCCTTCATCCGGCTCTCAAACTGGCCCCGGAACTGGGTGCCCGCCACCAGGGCGGTCAAATCCAGCAGGTAGACCTCCTTATCCCGCAGCTTGTAGGGGACGTTGCCCTCCACAATGCGGATGGCCAGCCCTTCGGCGATGGCCGTCTTGCCAACGCCCGGCTCGCCAATCAGGCAGGGGTTGTTCTTCTGGCGGCGGTTCAGGATCTGAATCACCCGGGCGATCTCCTCCTGGCGGCCAATGATATTGTCCAGCTTGCCCTCTCTGGCCCTGCCGGTCAGGGACTGGCAATAGCTCTCCAGGAACTTCCGCTTGCCGTTCTTCTGCCCCTGGGCGGAGCGGTCTCTGGGCGGTTCGTTTTTCCGGTCCTGCCTGCCGCTGTTGCTGTCATCCTGGGGGCGGCCGGACTGGTTATCGCGGTTGAAGAGCTTGTTCAGGAAGGGGAAGGTGGCAGTCTTATGCTCCTCCTCATCATCCTCCTGCTCCGGCTCATCGCCGTCGGTGAGTTCCTCCAGGGACTCCGGGCCGCCGAATGCGTTCATCATTTCGCCGGTCAGGTTTTCCATATCCTCATCGGAGATGCCCATCTTATCTATCAGTTCGTTCACCGGCTGAATGCCCAGCTCCTTTGCGCATTTCAGGCACAGCCCCTCGTTCTTTGTTTCACCGTTTTCCATGCGCGTGATAAAAACGACTGCAACGTTTTTCTGACATCTTGAGCAAAGTGTAGGTTTCATTTTCATTACTCCTTGGCGTTTGTACTCTTGTACACCTGGGGGTTCCCTCCCCCGTATTCCTACCCAGTATAGCACGGGGTTATGAATATTTTATGTCCAATCGCAAATTTTTTCTGAAAAAACCGCAAATTCTTCTCCGTCCTTCTGCCATCACGGCACATACAGATGGGCATTGCCGTCCCCGAGCAGCATGGCAGAGCCGTCTGAGCGCATCAGCACAGTGGTCTCGCCGCCGTTGGCAACGGAGGCATACTCTTCCAGGTCCCTGGTGAAAATCATCAGCTGATTGGCCGTCAGCACCGCGATATATCGCCCTGCCACCGACACGGACAGCACCTCCTCCTTAATGGCCCTGGAGGCATACTCATCCCCGTTTTCGTCAATGATCATCAGCTGGCCCATGCTGCCCGCCTTATATTTCCCCATCAGCTCCACGGAAAAGTCCAGACCGTTGATGGCAAAATTTTGCAGGTATTGGCTGCTGTCCGACCAGCTGTTCAGCAGCGTCCCGCCGCCGTCCACCAGCAGGACCCCGCTCTCCGTCTGGATGCGGATGGTATCCCCTGTCCAGTACAGATCTAGCACCGTATCATCGCCCAGGTTCATGCCCACCAGCTTCTCCCCCGTAGCGCACTCGTACAGCTCCAGGTAGCTGGCAAAGGAGGTGTCCTCCTGGCCGATGGTGATGAGGGCCAGGGTGCCGTTGTCCGGGGACACCAGGGCATCCATGACATAGGCGCTGGAGAGGTTCTCCTTCAGTACCGGGTCATAGCCCTCGTCGAACACGGTAACGGCAGCCTTGTACCCGGCGGCCTCCTCGATGACCGTCAGGTAGCCGTTCTCGTTCAGCCGGGCGCCCAGGATGGTGTAATTGGTCTCCGTACTGTAGGAAAAGACGACCTCCTCCCCCTGTATCACCATCAGGTCATTGCCGCCCAGGTCGTAGACCACGGCCGTATCACCCTCCGACAGGGCCACCGGCGTGGCGTACTGCACCGATTCCTCCAGCAGCTGGCTGCCGGAGAGGGAGTACACCTGAACGGAGTTGGTGGCGCAAATCACCAGATTGTCCCCCACCATGGCGTAGGCATCCGCAGCGTCGGTGCTGAAGGTGAAGTCCTGGGCCTCGCCGTCCTCATCCCGCTCAATGTTCCGATACAGGAAGTAGCGCACCACACCGTCCAGCGTGACAGTGTCCCGATACACGATGAAGAGCACAGCCCCCAGCACCATCACGCAGGTCACGATGATGGCGATCAGCCGCACCAGCACACGGACAGGAATCGGCGGCGGCTTGGGCTCCGTCGCGGTTTGTTTTTTGTTTTTCAGTCGTTTCCCTGCCATAGCTGCGCTCCCTTTCCCGTCTCAAGGCGGCGATTACAACCTGCTGTCCACCGGGTCCGTCTCCAGCCCCACCGGCTCCCGATACCAGAGCTTCGTCATATACAGGCCCTCCGGCGGCGCGGTGGGGCCTGCTTCGGTGCGGTTCTTCCGGGCCAAAATGCCGTCAATATCCTCCGGGCGGAACTTTCCCTCCGCCGCGTAAAGGATGGTACCCACCATGCAGCGCACCTGATTGTACAAAAAGCCGTCTGCGCAGACCCGCAGCTCGATCAGGTCTCCGCTCCGGCTGACAGTAAAGTAGGAGATGGTGCGGACGTTGGTGCGGGTAGGGGTGCCCACATCCCGGACGGCGGAGAAGTCATGGGTGCCCACGAAGCGGTTCGCCGCGTCCTGCAAAAAGTCCTCGTCCAGACGCTTGGGGTAAAAATACGCCCGGTCCACATAAAAGGCATTACGGATGCGGGAGTTGTACACACGATAGGTGTACTCCTTCCTGAGGCAGGAGCCGATGGCGTTGAACTCCTCCGACACCTGCCGGGCAGCCAGCACCACAATGTCCCCCGGAAGCCGGGCGTTGAAAGCCAGAGGCATTCGGTCACAGGGGATGTTGCAGCTCGTGCGGAAGTTGGCGATGTAGACCTCGGCGTGGACGCCGGCGTCTGTCCGCCCCGCCCCGGTGAATTTGACCGGGTGCTTCACCACCTTGGCCACGCAGGTCTCCAGCATCTCCTGCACCGTCATGGCGTTTTTCTGCCGCTGCCAGCCGTGGTAGTCCGTGCCCACATACATCAGCTTTAAGGCGATGTTTCTCATCATCACAGCCCGTAGCCCACGCCCAG
The DNA here is from genome assembly GCA_020860385.1 of Clostridiales bacterium. GTDB lineage: Bacteria > Bacillota > Clostridia > Oscillospirales > Oscillospiraceae > Onthomonas. Next base: position 11,600 of record JAJBUK010000115.1, on the reverse strand, counting down.
CACGCCCACCAGGACGCACAGGGCCAAACCGCCCACCATAGCGACATAGTCGTTCCTGACGTATTTCAGCCGGTGCAGCCGGGTGCGGCCCTGGCCGCCGTGGTAGCAGCGGCACTCCATGGCCGTCGCCAGCTCGTCCGCCCGGCGGAAGGCCGAGATGAACAGCGGCACCAGCAGCGGCACCATGGCCTTAGCCCGGTCGATGAGGCTGCCCGTCTCGAAGTCCGCCCCACGGGCCTTCTGGGCGGACATGATTTTATCCGTCTCCTCGATCAGGGTGGGGATGAACCGCAGGGCAATGGACATCATCATCGCCAGGTCGTGTACCGGCACATGGAGCTTCTTCAGCGGCCCCAGCAGGTTCTCGATGGCATCCGTCAGCTGGATGGGCGAGGTGGTATAGGTCAGCAGGAAGGTGCCGGAAATCAGCATCATAATGCGAGCCACCATGAACACTGCCGTCTTGACGCCCTCGCTGTAGATGTGGATAAAGCCGATGTGAACCAGCTCCACCCCGCCGGTGGCGTAAAACAGGTTCAGCACGCCGGTGAAAATCAGAATGATCAGCACCGGCCGCATCCCCCGGACGATGGGCTTCACCCCCACCTTGGAGGCGTGAATGCAAAAGGCCAGAATCAGGAACATGATGGCATAGGTCAGGAAGCTCTCCGCCAGAAACAGGGCCACGATATAGACCACGACCAAAATCAGCTTCGTCCTGGGGTCCAGACGATGCACCACCGAATCCCCCGGAAAATATTGGCCCAGCGTAATGTCCTTTAGCATATCCGGACGCTCCTTCTATCCTTCAAAATTTGCAAAATGTGTTAGGCGTGTCCACAGGCACACGCAAAACGGGCTTCGGGTGTTTGGACGCCTTCCCTCCGCTGCCTGTCAGCTCACTGGTTCATATCGATATAGGTTTTCACGAAGCTGGACAGCAGGCCGCAGGCGATACCGCCAATCAGCCTGGCATAGTCCGTGTCGCCTGTCAAAAAGTTGGAGGTGACAAAGAGCAGGACACCGATGGCCAGCAGCGCCATATAGACGAAGGTGAGTATTTTGTTGAGATTCTTTTTATCCACGATGAAGTCCTCGCTTTCCCGTTTTTATCTTAACCCCGCCGGTTTTGCCCCGACGGGAAACTTATACTGTTTCCCGCGATAGCTGGTGCAGCGCCTCACCGGCCCGCTCCATCACGGTACCACTCCCACAGCACCACGGCGGCGGCTGTGGCCGCGTTCAGCGACTCGCATTGCATCTCCATGGGGATTTTTACCGTCTCCCGGCAGGCATCCAGCAGCCAGCCAGACACGCCATGCCCCTCGCTGCCGATGGCAACCGCGCACCGGGCCAGGTCGGCCTGTTGCAGCGCTACTGTATCCTCCCGCAGGGCGGTGGCGTACAGGGGCAGACCGCTTCTGTCCAGCAGGGGCAGCAGCGCCTCGCCCTCCACCTCCCACACCGGGAGGCGGAACGCCGCCCCCATGCTGGCCCGGACCGCCTTCCAGCCGAATGGGTCGGCCGAGTGACCGGTCAGCAGCAGGCCGTCCGCGCCGAAGGCGTCGGCGGTGCGCCAAATGGTCCCCACATTGCCGGGGTCCTGCAATCCGTCCAAAATCAGGTACCGGCTGCCGTCTAATCGCTCCGGTGGCCGGAGGTCGGGCTGCCGGAGGGAGAACAGCGCGCCCTGGGGGGCCTTCATAGGGGAAACCGAGGCCATCACATCGGAGGGAAGGACAGCCCGCCGCACCCCCTGGGGCAGCGGTGGGCAAACGGCGTCCTCCGTCAGCAGGACGGCAATCAGCGGGGCCTGCCAGCGAAGGGCTTCCTCCAGCAGCTTGACCCCGTCGCCAACATATTCCCCGCAGGCGCGGCGATAGCTCCTATCCCGCAGCAGCTTTTTGAAATGCCCCAAAAGGGGATTTGCGCGGCTGGTAATCTTTTCCAAATCTCAGGCTCCATTTCCGTGGGTTCGTTATTTGGTCCGTCTGTAACGGAACAGGACGATGGCAGCCAGGACGCCGCCTGAAAGGGCCAATACTCCGCACCAGAGCGCCAAATTGGACTGGTCGCCGGTGTTCAGCGAGGCGACAGCCGCTGTGTCCTCCGCCGTTTCGGAGGCTTCCGCGGCGTCGGTGGCATCCGTATCGTCGGCACTGTCCTCCGCGGACTGCGCAGCGTCGGCGTTGGCGTCGGATGCGTCTCCCGCCGAGGTGCCTGTATCCTCTTCTTCGCTACCCGCGTCTGTCGGGTCGGCAGAGGGCGTCATGGTCAGGTATTGCAGCTGCTGCTCGGCGGAGGTGGCGCTGGTCACATCGCCGCAAACCGCCACCACCCGATAGCAATACAGGGTACCGGAGGATACGTCGGCATCCTGATAGGCCGTCGCCCCCTGAAAAACGGTAGCCAGCTCCTGGAATGCGCCTCCATTGCTGGCACGGAACAGGGTATAGCACTCTGCCCCGGCAATCTCCGTCCATCTGACGAGGATGCCATCCTCGCTGCTTTGCAGGTCGGCCAGCACAGGGGTTGCCAGCGTAATGGAGAAGGTGGCCGTCAGGCTGCCGGTGTAGCCGCCCACGCCGGTGACCAAAACGGTGGCCGTGCCCGGCTGGACATTGTCGCTATAGGACAGGGTGTAATCCGTCCCCTCCGTCAAGATGCTTTCCCCGTCGGACACGGTGACGGCAGGGGTCAGGGCGGTTCCGTCGCAGACGAACTCCGTCCCCTCCAACGTGATGGTGCAGGCGGTCAGGTCGATGGATTCCGACGGGTCCAGCAGCGCAAAGGGGATGTTATAGGCGGCGGCATACTGCCTGGCGGAGGAGCTTCTGTACCCATAAATCGTCAGCGCATCGCAGCCGGAAAAGACGTTGGCATTCAGCGTGACACTTTTGTTGTAAATCATAACCGATTCCAGCGCCGTGCAGTTCTGAAACGCATAGGCGTAAACGCTGCTGACATTGGCAGGCAGTACCACCGCGGTCAGCTGGGTGCAGCCGGAAAAGGCGCAGTAGCCGATGAGGGTCAGGCTGTCCGGCAAGGCCAGCGCAGTCAGGGAGGTGCAGCCGCCAAAGGCATACTCGTTGATTTCCGTGACGGTATCGGGAAGGGTGATACTGCTCAGGCCGATGCAGCCATAGAACAGCCCTGCGCTGATGGAGGTCAGACTGCCGGGCAGCTGGGCCGAAGTCAAGCTGGTGCAGTTTTGGAACACATAGCTGCCCAGGTCGGTGATGCTGTCAGGCAGGGAGAGGCTTGTCAGGCCGACGCAGCCGTGGAAGGCGTGGCTCCCGATGGACACGACGCCGCTCTGCATGGAAACGGTGAGCAGCCCGGTGCAGTTCAGGAAGGCGCTGTCCCCAATCGTAGTCAGGCTGGCAGGAAAGGTCACAGCGGTCAGCATAACGCAGCCCTCAAAGGCGGATTCGTCAATGACGGTGACGCCGTCAGGTACAACGTAACTCCCCTCATAACCGATGGGGCAGCAAATCAACTCCGTCAGCGCCGCGTTAAAGAGGACGCCGTCCACGCTGGCATAGGCGCTGTTCCCCGGCTCCACCACAAATTCCGTCAGGGCGGTGCAGCCGCTTGTCAGCCACATTCCAATGCTGGTCACGCTGGCCGGAATGGTCAGGGTGGTCAGCGACGTGCAGCCATAGAATGCCTCCCGGCCCAGCTCCGTCAGGGTGTCCGGCAGCGTCACCGAGGTCAATCGAACGCACTCGGCAAACGCCCACTGCCCGATCGAGGTGATGCCCTCCGACAGGGTGATGGAGGTCAGGGCGGTGTTTCCATCAAAGGCGCTGGCTCCGATAGCGACTACGGGATAGCCGTCCAGAAAAGCCGGAACGGTGACCTCCCCGCCGCTCCCCTCATACTTGATGATGGTGGCCGCGCCGCCAGACAGGGTGTAAGTGTAGCCGCTGCTCGTCGTGTATGTGGTGGTGCCGCTGTCATCCGATTCTGTGGAATCGTCCGGGTTTACTGTAGGGTCGTCCTCTTCCGTCGCCTCAGTGGCAATCACGGCCGCGGTGTCCTCCACATCCCCCACGGCAAAGGCCGCCGTGGAAAGGGCTGCACAGAGCGTCAGCGCCGCCAGCAGCGCGATTCCCTTCTTCATTTCCACAGCACCCCTTTCCTTATGGACTCCCATTCGGCCAGCCGAACGGCTGCCGGATGAACAACGTGCAAACATGGCATTATCTAATACTTTACTATGTTTCCCTGGAAAATGCAATCTTTTTTTCGGCTTTTCCCCAGATTCCTACGCGGCAGGTATTTCCGCGCAGTTTTTCTGCCCGTTTAGGGTGCGCAGGCGCCTAAAACAGCGTAAAAGCGGCAATCGCAGAAAAACTCCGCCAGAGCCTGGTCGCAGGCCCCGGCGGAGCTGTCCTTGCTATGATTCTTCCAATTCCGTCCATCGGCCCGGCCCGCCGCACAGCTCGTTCCACTGGCAGCCGCCGCAGATCGCCGTTCGTCCGCCGGGCGCTAAAATATGCTTCTGTACGGCGGCGGCAAACGTCAGGAAGGGCAGCTCGTCCCCCTCATGCAGGCCGCAGCGTTCCAGCACCGCCCGGTCGTAGCGGGAGGCGTTCCCTGTCCCGCTGCACTCGTTCCCCCGCCGGTTGGGGCAGGCGGCGCACAGCACGTCCGCCGCCACCGTCAGCTGCACGACGGGGTTCTCCTCCATCAGCCGGGGCAGCAGTTCGTCAACCGCCCGGGTAAAGGCCGGGCTATAGCCCTTGCCCTGATAGTAGGCCAGACACATACCATGGTGTGGTCTAATCGGGATGCTTGCGCCAACGGTTTTCGGTTGATTCGAGCTGCCGCCCGGCTTCTTAGCTGCTCCGTTCATGGGAGACGCCTCCTTTGTCCGTATGTTTCCCTGTTTCTTTGTGATGATAGCACAGGCCCAGCAGATTGTCAACGTTATGTTTTACAAAGTTGACAAATTATTGCAGCCGCAAGGGCCGGGACCTGCTTCCCCGCTCGCTGATGCCCACGGCCCATGCAGGACGGCTTCCGCAATTTTTTCAGAAAAGAATTGCATTATCCGCCGGGATATGATAATATAATGGAAAGACCTATGACGAGGAGGGAAATAACATGAAGCATATCCAGACGCTGAATGGTGCCACTCTAAAAAACAGCGCCGCTCACGGCGGCTGCGGCGAGTGCCAGACTTCCTGCCAGTCTGCCTGCAAGACTTCCTGCACTGTTGCCAACCAGCAGTGTGAGCAGAAGTAAGCGGTTTCAGGAAACGGCCAGAAAACTCCCATTGCTGCGGCAGGGAGTTTTCTTTTGCGATAAACCTTGGGAACCTCTGAACAAATGTGCTTTGACCAACGGAAATCCCCGGAGGGGACGGCGTCTTGCGGTAAATTTCCGCTGTAAATGCGTTGCAAAATCTTGAAATCCGTCAGGATTACCCTCAAGGGGTATGCCCGCGCCTAACGGCGCTCCTGATCCTGCGCTTTTGCGCCTTTTTACGACGCAAATTTCCTCGCAATCCGCTCTCGTCCATTTATTCAGAGGCTCCCTTGTTTTCAGGTTAAGAGTGAGGAACGAAACATGATTCATACATTTGAGACGCTGGGCTGCTATATTGCCCTGGACGTGGCCAGCGGCGCGGTCCATGTGCTGGACAAGCTGAGCTATGATGTGCTGGAGGCCATGGGCGCGGAGCGGTTCTGCGACGATGTGGAGGCCCTGGCCGCCCGCCTGCCCGCCTATACCCGGGAAGATGTGGAGGAATGCTGGGCCGAGCTGAAGGAGCTGAAGGAGCAGGGCCTGCTCTACCAGGACGAAACGTACATCGACCCAACCTGGGCAGTGGTGAAGAACACCCCCATCAAGGCTCTTTGCCTCAACGTGGCCCACGAGTGCAACCTCCGGTGCAAGTACTGCTTCGCCTCCCAGGGGGGCTACGGCACCGGACGGAAGCTGATGAGCTTCGAGACGGCGAAACGGGCCATCGACTTCGTGGTGGAGAAGTCCGGCAGCCGCCGGAACATTGAGGTAGACTTCTTCGGCGGGGAGCCGATGATGGCGCTGGACACCTGCAAGAAAACGGTGGAGTATGCCCGCTCCATTGAGGAGGCCACGGGGAAGCACTTCCGCTTCACCATGACCACCAACGGAATGCTGCTGGACGAGGAGAACACCGCCTATTTCAATCAGGAGATGAAGAACTGCGTTCTGTCCTTGGACGGGCGGAAAGAGGTCAACGACCATATGCGGGTCCAGGTGGACGGCTCCGGCAGCTATGACGCCATCGTGCCCAAATTCCAGGCGTTGGTAGCAGACCGCGGGGACAAGGAATATTACGTCCGGGGCACCTACACCCGGGAGAACCTGGACTTTGCCGCCGACGTGCTGCACATCACCGATGACCTGGGCTTCCGCAACGTCTCGGTGGAGCCCTGCGTGGGCAAGCCGGGGGACCCCTACGCCATCACGGAGGAGGAGGTGCCCGCCGCCTGCGCCGAGTACGAAAAGCTGGCGGCGGCCCTGGTGGACCGGCCGGAGGTGAACTTCTTCCACTTCAACGTGGACCTGTCCCAGGGCCCCTGCGTCATCAAGCGGATGCGGGGCTGCGGCGCGGGGAACGAGTATGTGGCTATCACCCCGGAGGGGGACATCTACCCCTGCCATCAGTTCGTGGGCGACCCGGACTTTAAAATCGGCAACCTGTACGAGGGCACCTTTGACCAGGAGGTGGCCGGGCGGTTCGCCGGGGTGAACATCTACACCAAGGAGGACTGCCGGAATTGCTGGGCCAAGTTCTACTGCTCCGGCGGCTGCTCCGCCTGCAACTACAACGTGAACGGCGACATCATGAAGCCCAGCAAGGTTGCCTGCGAACTGGAGCGCAAGCGGTTGGAGTGCGCCATCGCCATCCAGGCGGTGCGCCGTGGCATGGCCCAGGCAGAAGCCGGGGCAGACTGAGGCCGTTCCGGTCAGTCGGCGGCCTGACGCTGAACAGCTGAACGTGCCGGGGAACCGCTGAATAAAGTGAGACGAATATGCGCCGCAAAGCAAGTCGCTTTGCGGTGCATCGTCTTATTCGGGGCGGATATGAGCAGTTCAGCTTCGCACTGGCCCGCGCCGTGATGCGCAATGCAGCATTCTGCGGAAGTTTACCGCAAGGCGCCGAAGCCGCATCCGTTCAGGGGTTCCTTGCGCAAGCTCTGATAGCATCCGGGGGGCGGCGCGTCATTGGGCCACACAGACAAATCTGCGGGAAGTTTTCCCCAATCCATTGCATCCCGGGAAAAAATCCGCTATAATACTACCTGTTGAGTACTGTGCGATACTGCGCTGCATAGAAAGGAGCCGACATGAAGCGAACCTGGATATGTTTGGCCGCGCTGCTGTGGGCCCTCTGCTGCACCGGCTGCGGCGGGGAAGGGTCCGCCTCCCAGTCCGGCAGCGGAAGCCTTGCGGCGGAGGCGGCCAGCCTCAGTGAGAGTAGCAGCGTCAGCGCAGAAGCGGCAGAACCGGAGATGCGGGAGCCGGAGTACTGCACCTGGCCGGGCTTTCTGGACAAAACCGTGACGGAGGACGACCACGTTCTGACCCTCTCCAACGATGAGGGCAACACCGTGACCCTCTCCTTCGTCATTATGGAGGAGGAGACCGAGACGGTGCTGTACGAGAGCGAGGCCATCGCTCCGGGGGAATCCGTACAATGGGACATTTATGAGGCTTACACCACCGGCAGCCACACCGTCACCATCACCACCACTGCCGACACCGGCAACCGGCTGGAGCAGCAAATCGTGCTGACGCTGCCGGAGGAAGGGGAATAAACACCGATGAAAGAGAATTTATACGCGGATTTTTGCAGCATTTCCGTCTACCGGGGGCTGATGGACCTGCCGCCTCTGGCCTACCTTCGGGACCTGCTGGAGGCGCTGGAGAACGGCGCCGCCGATGTAGACAGCTACGCCAACTGCTTCTACGCCCTGGCGGAGGAGGGGTACGACTCCCTGGCGGACTACCTGTTCGACCATCTGCGCTATGACGAGTCCCCCTTTGCGGACGCGGTGGCCCGGGGGCGGGTGACGCCGGTGCTGGAGAAGGCCGCCCGGCACGACCTGGCGGTGCTGGCGGACATTGCCAACACCCGCTGCACGGAGCTGAAGGGGATGATGGCCGCCCTGCTGCCGGAGAGCTGGGAGGAGAGCATCTCCGCCCTGCCGGAGTGGAACGTTGGCGCGGCCTTCCAGTTTGACCGGCTGGTGGACTTCTACCGGGTGAACGGCTGCGGCCTGTTCGCCAAGTATCACGCCTTTGTCTGGGCGGACGGCCGGGTCAGCCCGGTGGCCCACCCGGATTTCCGGCCCCTGGATACCCTGTGGGGCTATGAGCGCCAGCGGGACCAAGTGATCGAGAACACCCGGGCCCTGGTGGAGGGCAAGGCTGTGAACAACGTGCTGCTCTACGGCGCGTCCGGCACCGGCAAGAGCGCCACGGTGAAGGCTATGCTGGGGGTTCCTGGCTTCGAGAGCCTGCGGCTCATCGAGGTGCAGAAGGAGGACCTGACCGACATCCCCAAGCTGGTGCGGAACCTGGGTCACCGCCCCCAGAAGTTCATCATCTTCATTGACGATTTGGCCTTTGACAAGGAGGACAAGACCTTTTCCGCATTGAAATCCATCCTGGAGGGCAGCCTGGAGCCCAGGCCGGACAACGTGGTGATCTACTGCACCTCCAACCGGCGGAACCTGGTGCGCCAGAACTTCTCCGACCGGCGGGGGGACGAGGTGGACGCCCGGGAGACCATCGAGGACAAGGTGTCCCTGGCCGCCCGGTTCGGCCTGCGCATTTTGTACTCCGAGCTGATGAAGGAGCCCTTCATCCGGATGTGCTGCGACCTGGCCGCCGCCTCCGGCGTGACCATGGCGCGGGAGGAGATGGAGAAGGAGGCCGTGAAGTGGGACATCCGCCATCCCAGCCGCACCCCCCGGTCCGCCAACCAGTTTGCCGCCAGCCTGCTGGCGAAGCAGAAGTGATAAAGCGCCCCCTCCCGGATGCCGCAGGCAATCGGGAGGGGGCGTTTCTTTGCGCAGGATGCCGGAAGAAACCACGCTTTTGCCCCGCAGAGGGCAAAGCGGCCTGCCCTTTCATCGGCTGCCGCCGGTCCCCCTCCGCCTGTGGCTTCCCCCGGAGGCCGCCGCAAATCCGGCTGCCACCGCTCCCACGATAGATGCCCCCAGCAGGGGCAGCGCCTGTTCCAGTGTGGTCATGGCGTACAGGGCGCTGCCCACGGTGAGCCACGCCGCGAAGAACACTCCGCTGACCGCCAGCGTCACCACCAGCGCCTGCCGCCCCTCCCGGAAGGCGGCATAGCAGCCCCCTGCGAAGCAACCCAGCCCCGCCCCCAGGCAGCAGAAGAGCTGCATCTGCCCTTCCGCCGCCCGGCCGGTGGAGATGAGCCACGCCGCCCCCAGCAGGAGGAGCGTACACACCGCGAAAGCCAGCGCCGCCCCCGCCAGAATACTCGTGCATCGGTTGAACAGCGTCTCCCGGCGTTCCGTCTGCACCAAAAAAATCCCCCCTTCTCACGTCCTGTTACAGGGTATGAGAGAGGGGGAATTTTTATGAGCGTCGGCTCACTTCTTCTCGGCAGGTTCCGCTTTGCCGTCCTCGGTGGTCTGGACGCCCTTGGAGGACACCGCCCACTTCATCAGCTCGATGCGCACCCGGTCAGCGCCGGTCTCGATGACGATGCTGTTCTGCTTCACGGCGCAGACCGTACCGACCACGCCGCTGATAGTGGTGACCTCATCACCCACCGCCAGGCTGTTGCGCAGCTCGGTGGCCTGCTTCTTCCGCTTGTTCTCAGGGCGAATCAGCAGGAAGTAGAAAATCGCGACCATCACGACCAGCATAACGATCGTATATCCCCAATCACTCATGTTATTACCTCCGTTTCTTGCGTAAAAACGCGCACTACAGGTAGTATAACTGAAACCGCCCCTGTTTGCAAGGGATTTTTCAGAAAATTATACCCGCTTTTGCAGCGCCTCGGTGTATTCCGCCCGGAAAGCGGCGAAGGTCCCCTCGTCCAGGGCCTGCCGGATGCGGGCCATCAGCTCGTTATAGAAGTACAGGTTGTGCAGCACCGCCAGGCGCATGGCCAGCATTTCCTCCGCCTTGAACAGGTGGCGGAGATAGGCGCGGCTGTAGCTGCGGCACAGGGGGCAGCGGCAGTCCGGGTCTACGGGGGAGGCGTCCAGCTTGTACTTCTCGTTCTTGATGTTCAGGACGCCCTTCCAGGTGAACAGCTTGCCGTGGCGGGCGTTCCGGGCGGGCATGACGCAGTCGAAGAAGTCCACCCCCCGATAGACCCCCTCAATGATGTTCCAGGGCGTCCCCACCCCCATCAGGTAGCGGGGCTTGTCCTCCGGCAGGTAGGGCACCACCTGGTCCAGGATGTCATACATGACCTCGGTGCTCTCCCCCACGGCCAGGCCGCCGATGCCCACCCCCTGGAAGCTATCCTCCGGCAGGGCGGAGATTTGCTGGGCGTGCCAGATGCGGAGGTCTGGGTAGGTGCAGCCCTGGTTGATGGCAAAGAGCTGCTGCTGGGGGTTGACGCAGTCCGGCAGGGCGCAGAGCCGCTGATGCTCCGCAATGCTCCGCTCCAGCCAACGCTGGGTGCGCTCCACGGAGCGGCGGGCGTAGTCATGGGCGCAGGGGTTCTCCACGCACTCGTCAAAGGCCATAGCGATGTCGCTGCCCAAATTGGCCTGAATCTGCATGGACTCCTCCGGCCCCATGAAGATTTTCCGTCCGTCCACATGGCTGTGGAAGGTGACGCCCTCCTCCTTGATGTTCCGCAGGGTGGCCAGGGAGAACACCTGGAAGCCGCCGGAATCTGTCAAAATCGGCCCATCCCAGCCCATCATCCGGTGGAGGCCCCCCAGCTGACGCACCACGTTGTCCCCGGGGCGGACGTGGAGGTGATAGGTGTTGGACAGCTCGATTTGGCAGCCGATGTCCTTCAAATCCCCGGCGGACACAGCCCCCTTGATGGCCCCCTGAGTGCCCACGTTCATAAACACAGGGGTCTGGGCCGTGCCGTGGGCACAGGTGAACACGCCCCGGCGGGCGCGGCCCTCCGTTTGAATCACTTGAAACATGATGGTTCTCCCATTTCCTCAATGTTCGGACAACGCCGCGTCCCACTCCCCCTGGCGGAAGCCGGTGAGGACGAAATCCTCCCCGATGAGCAGAGGGCGCTTCACCAGCATTCCGTCCATAGCCAGAAGGGCGTAAATCTCCTCCTCTGTCATGGCGGGGAGGCGGTTTTTCAAGTCCATGGAGCGGTACAGCAGCCCCGACGTGTTGACGAACCGCTTCAGCGGCAGGCCGCTGGCCCTGTGCCACTGGGCCAACTCCTGGGCGGTGGGCCGCTCCTCCTTGATGTCCCGCAGCACAAAGTGGACGCCCCGCTCCTCCAGATAGCGTCTGGCCTTCTGGCAGGTGCTGCATTTGGGGTAGGCGACAAACAGTAGCTCCATAATATGTTCCTCTCTTGTTGGTGGTTGTACCATCATAGCATGAAAAGGGCGGGTTTGCAAGGG
>JAJBUK010000121.1 GCA_020860385.1 Clostridiales bacterium | reverse complement strand
GCCACAGGATGTGAAACCATCCAGACGCCAAACACATAGCTTTCCAATCCGGAATGATAGCCGGGAGTCGCCTCAAATGGCAGGATGTACTCCGAAAACAGAAGCCCACAAAAATAGGTCAAGGAAATTCCCACTACGCAGAGCAGGAATCCCGCCAGCATATGATGTGCCACATACCGTTTGCGCGACATCCGTGTGCTGGAATAATGCAGAAATCCATCCGATTTTTTGTAATACATTGTGAAGGAAAAGGGCAGCGAGGCCAGTAGCGGTAAAAAGAAGTCCAGCGGCTCACAGCCGTAAATCCAAATCTGAATCCTGTATTCTATCGCCGTATTTCCTGCAAACACCACGCAGGAAACGATGAGGGCAATCAGAGCAACGACAAACGCTGCCAATGCGGGGAAAAGCTGCTCCTTCATAAGAGTTTTTAATAATCTAAGGTTCATAGGTCTGCCTCCTGTACAACAAAACGCTCCTTGTTCGTGTTCTGGTATGGGCTTAGTATATAGCAGGTGGGTTAAGGTGAGATTATCGCAAGATTAATTCTAGCTTAACTCACAGTGACGCTCGCCAAAAGACGAAGAAAGATAAAAAATGGGCTTCTACCGGGGATTTCATCCACAAGTAGAAGCCCATTCCTCTTACGCATCAAGCTGTTAGCTAATGCTTAGGAATTTTTGTGTCAGTCTGTTATTCCATGTGTCCCAGCCATATCCCTGGCATACTGCGCCAACTCTCCAGAGAATACCAATCTGGCATAGGTCAACGGCTCGTTGTAAATCAGCCAGTCTATTTCCGTCTGCATAGGGATGGTGGGGCAGATTTCATCGTCCACCCCTGGGGTGTAGATGCTGATCTCGGTCCTATCGTCGAACCGCAATTCCACGCTGGCAGTGTCAATGTTAAACTCACAGTGTATCAGCTTCATAGTAGCATTCCTCCATTATTCCGCAATATAATTCGATAATGCAACAAGAACCGCCTGCTTTCTTGTTAGAAAACAAACGGTTCTTGTTGGCATCGCTTCCGCTATGCACACCCGATTTTGTCGGCTAACAGTTAATAAGTTCATATTAGTTCCTTATCACTGTTAAGCCAAGGGATGCCGCCGCTTCTTTTGCTATTCCACCGCCACCATGACCCCGTGGAGGACGTATCGGGCATCCTCAAAGGAGTAGGCGCAGGTGGACAGGGTGATGAGCTTCTCCGCCCCGCCGGTATCCACAGCGGCGGTAAAGTCGGATTGCGCCAGGCATTGGGCGAGGTAGTCCTCCCACGCCTGGCCGGGCTGGGTGAAGATGGTATAGGCGTCCGAGTCGGCGCTGGTGGTGTAGCCGCTGAGCAGCAGGATTTTATAATCCTGCTCCGGGGTCAGCAGCCACATAACGGGGTGTTCCTCGTAATAGGTCTGGTCGGCAAACTTTTGCAGCCCCGCGAACATGGAGCCGTTCTTCATATGGTGGCCGTAGAGGATGGTGTTGGCGTCGGCAAAACCGGCGCTGTTGTTGCAGTCCACGAAGATGGAGCCGGAGGAGTTGTAGGTGCCGTCATAGAGATGGTGGAGGTAATACTCATTGTCCGTGCCCTGGAGGACGGGGTAGTTGATGGCGGTGTCCGGGCAGTAGAGCCAGCCCACCACCTCCGGGTTGACGGCCTGGAGGCTGTCAAAGTCCGCGGAAATGGGAGGCTCCGCCTCTGTCTCCACCGTCTCCGGGGCGAGGGCGCTGCTCTGGGCGGTGTCCGCTTCCGCCGCCTCAGCCTGCTGGGTCGGCTCTGAGGCGTCCTCCTGGGCCTCCTGGACGTACTGTGCCGCCGTCTCCGTATAGAGCTGCTCCCCCTGGCGATAGGCCAGGAGGATGGAGGCGATGTTCCACGCCGCCACCAGGAACACCGCCACGCACACGAGCATGGCGATGCGGGCCGCCGCTTTCCTCATAACGTCGCCTCCCCCTTTTTCAGATTGGATTTATTATAACAGCAACGGAGCGGGAAGTAAAGCGGGGATAGATTGCTCACATTTCTCGCCGTCAAGCGGCATTTCCGCTTCGCTCCCTAGCCTTACGCGGGACGGGCGGCAATTTTGTTGCCTTTTGGTTGCTGAAATCTGGCCGTATCGTCAGGATATGGCCCTTAATCAAAAAACAATGGCGCATTACGCTTTTTCAATGAAAGGTTGAAACCTTTTCTCACAGACAGATGTTATCCATCGCCGGATAATAAAATTGCACGTTCCGCCCGCTTTCAGCAGGGCGGAACGGCAATCGTGCCCCAGCCGCCATAGGCGGCAGCTTTGGTGCGTGTGAAGTCACATCGTCTGTTGCCTGCGCTGCCACGGAGCGGCAGAGACAAGGCGAAGCCGCCAGCGGGATAGGGGGAGGGTTCTTAGGGAGGGGCGAGGCCCCGAAGCCCCTCCCTGAGCCGCCTTCTTTCCCCCATTTCTTGGCGGGACAATTTACGGCGTTAAAAAAATATGCCAGCGGCATATTTTTAGCCGGAAACCGATGCCAGCTATGCTGGCGAGGGTCACTGCCCGAGGAGGATACCGTGAAGGGTCAGCCGGCGGTAGTCAGGCCCGCCCGGAGGGAACAAACGTTGTTCATTTAAATACCTTCATCTAAGGAACGAAGCCCTGCCGGGAGGGCAAAACGGCTTTCTTTTATCATTCTTTCTCTAAGGAACGCCCCGTTGGCAACCCCTCCACCGCTTCGCGGTTCCCCTCCCCCCTTCGGGGGAGGCAGAAAGGTAGTAAAAAAATGCTACGTCAATGGCTCCGCCGTCAAGCGGCAGTTCCGCTCCGCGCCTCCCATTTCAGGGGCGGCCCGCCCCTATCACAGCAGCCCCTTCTCCGTGAGGATCTCCTCCACCGCCAGGACGCACTCATACACCATCCCGTCGCAGTGGGGCTTTTTATCCCCGCCGCCGCGCTTCTTGTAGGCGGCCAGCAGGTCGCGGCACAGCAGCATACCGTCGTGGTTTTCCTTTATCATCGTATAGAACCGGTTGACGGTGGGGCCGTCGTCCACGCCGTACAGCCCCAGAGCCATCAGAGCGCCGGTGACCGCACCGCACACCGAGGCCATCTTCATCCCCGCGCCAAAGTTGGCGCTGAGGGCGTTAGCGGTGGCGGTATCCATCCCCTTCCGCTCCGCGAAGGGGATCAGCACGCTCTGGGCGCAGTTATAGTGTACGTTGGGGTCGCCCCGCAGGGCCTTGCTTCTCTCTAACAATTCACTCATGGATTCCACAGTCCTTTCTGCGTTCTGAAACTCCGTTCAATTTAATGTGTCCTGATTTTGGGCGAACAGTTCCTGCACCCGCTCCAGGATAGCACGGTTTTCCGGGTTTTGCAAGTCGGGGTCTTGCGCCAGCAGCGCCTCCGCCGCCTCCTGGGCCTCCCGCAGCACCCGCATATCCCCCGCCAAATCTGCCACCCGAAGCTGAGGCAGGCCGTGCTGCCGGTTGCCGAAGAAGTCGCCGGGGCCCCGCAATTCCAAATCCAGCTCTGCGATTTTGAAGCCGTCGTTGGTGGAGCAGAGGGCTTTCAGCCGCTTCCGGGTCTCCTCGCTGCGGTTGGAGGATACCAGGACGCAATAGCTTTTCTCCTTCCCCCGGCCCACCCGGCCCCGAAGCTGGTGTAGCTGGGACAGGCCGAACCGCTCCGCGTTCTCCACCACCATCAGGGTGGCGTTGGGCACGTCCACCCCCACCTCGATGACCGTGGTGGCCACCAGCACGTCCGTCTCCCCGCTGGCGAAGGCGTTCATGGCGGCGGCCTTCGCCTTGGCGCTGAGTTTGCCGTGTACCAGGCCGATGCGGAGGTCGGGGAACACCTCTTTTTGCAGCGTCTCCGCATAGGCTTCCACCGCCTTTAACTCCTGGGCGGGGGTCAACTCCGTTTCCTGGAGGGGGGCAGCGGCATCCCCTACGGCGGGGCAGACGATGTAGGTCTGGTGCCCCTCCGCCTTCTGGCGGCGGACGAAGCCGTACATCCGCTGGCGCTTGTCCTCGCTGATGAGGAAGGTGTCAATGCTCTGCCGCCCAGGGGGCAGTTCGTCCATGACGGACACCTCCAGGTCGCCGTACAAAATCAGCGCCAGCGTCCGGGGGATGGGGGTGGCGGACAGCACCAGCACATGGGGGTGGAAGTCCCCCTCGCCCCCCTTTCCGGCCAGGGCCGCCCGCTGGCTCACGCCGAAGCGGTGCTGCTCGTCCGTGACCACCAGGCCAAGCCGCCGGAACCGCACCCCCTCGGACAGCAGGGCGTGGGTGCCGATGACCACGTCCAGCAGCCCCAGTTCCAGTTCCTCGTAGACGCTGCGCTTCTCTTTGGCTTTCATGCTGCCGGTCAGCAGCCCCACCCGGAGGCCGCTCTGGGCCAGCAGGGGTTCCAGGGTGGCGTAGTGCTGCCGGGCCAAAATTTCCGTGGGGGCCATCAGGGCGGACTGCCACCCGCTTTTCGCCGCCAGGTACAGGCAGCCTGCCGCCACCACCGTTTTGCCGCTGCCCACGTCCCCCTGAATCAGCCGGTTCATGGCCCGGCCGGAGGCCATGTCGGCAGCGGCCTCCTCCAGCGCCCGGCGCTGGGCATTGGTCAGGGGGAAGGGCAGGGTGGCGATGTAGTCCTCCAGCTGTCCGCCGGTACAGACCGCCCCCTGGCCCATGCCCCGGCGGGTCTTCATCAGCGCCAGGCCCAGGGAGAAGTAGTACAGCTCCTCAAACACCAGCCGCCGCCGCGCCCCCTCCAGCTCCCCTTCCGTCCGGGGGAAGTGGACGTATTGCAGGGCCGGGCCGATAGGCAGCAGCCCGCGCTCCTGCCGCAGCCCCTCCGGCAGACGCTCCGGAACGGCGCGTCCGCAGTCCGCCAGCACCCGCTGCACCGCCCCGGCAATCAGATTGTTGGACACCCCCGCCGTCAGCGGGTACACCGGCATGATGCGCCCGGTGAACCGCTGGCGGCCCTTCTGCTCAAAGACGGGATTGGTCATGGCCACCCGGCCGTTGTCCTTCTCCACCTTGCCGAAGAAGATATACTCCTCCCCCGGCTTCAGGGCGGACTGCACATAGGTCTGGTTGAAGAAGGTCAGGGTCATCTGCCCCTGGTCGTCCACCACCCGCACCTTCGTCACCGTCAGCCCCTGGCGGATATAGCTGGTGACAGGCCGCTGGGCCACCATGGCCGGGACGCACACCGCCGTCTCCACAGGGGCGTCCGCGATGGAGAAGGTAGCACGCCTGTCCTCGTAGCGCTTGGGGAAGTACCACAGCAGGTCCCCCGCCGTGGCGATGCCCAGCTTTTCCAGCCCTTTGGCCCGGGTGGGGCCGATGCCGGGCAGGGTCTGCACCGGGTCTGTCAACCGAATCGCCATAGCGTCGTCCTCCTTTCCGGCAATGCCGTCCATGCAAGGGTCGCCCCTCTGAAAGGAATGTTCTCCCTCTTTCGGGTATTTAGATAATTTTACCACTTTTATCCGAATTATGGAAGAAAATCTTTCAGTTTTATCAATAGCTATCTCTTTTCAAAAGTGTTATATTGACCTTACGGCAAGCGTGCTTCCCGGAAGGTCGTTTTCCTCCCCGGGGGCCATCTGCAAAAACAGGCAGGCAACGCCGTCTTTCCCCGGAAAATGCCGCACTTCTCCCCCAATTTTATTCGCGGCGCGGAGCATATGGGCAGAGTGTACAAAAACCCTTCGCGCAAGTCTTTTGTAAAATATACAGTTTTGCCATTGTAAACCGCTTCGTTTTTTGGTAGACTAAGGGAAAGCTGAAATATTCTTTTCCAAAAGGAACCCCACTAAATGTTGAAAGGATGACTTCCCATGACCACTTATAATAACACCGCTGAGCTGCGCCGGCAGAACCGCAACCGCGTGTTCCGCTATATCTATTCCTCCCCCACCCCTGTCACCAAGCAGGACGTGGCGCACAACCTGAACCTGAGCCTGCCCACCGTGGGCCAGAACCTGAAGGAGCTGCAAGACGCTGGTCTGCTGGAGACCCAGGGCACCTTCGACTCCACCGGCGGCCGGAAGCCCCGGGCCATCGGCCTGAACGCCGCCATCAAGTGCAGCATCGGCATCATGCTGTCCAACTACCACATTCACCTGGTCTGCATCGACCTGCGGGCCAAGGTGCTGTATCAGGAGCATATTGAGCGCACCTTTGAGATTTCCGACGCCTACTTTGAAGGGGTCGCCAGCCTGCTGGAGAACTTTATCGACAAGAACCAGATCGACCGCACCGCCCTTCTGGGCGTGGGCATCGCCCTGCCCGGCATCCCGGATGAAGACACCGGCGTTATCACCCTGTCCCGCACCCTGTCCTCCGAGAACCTGACCTTTGAGCAGCTGACCTCTCACATCCCCTATCCCTGCCATGTGGAGAATGACGCCAACGCCGGCGGCATGGCGGAGTGGTGGAACCATGCCGAGCATGAGAACATGGTTTACCTCTCCATCCAGCGGGGCGTAGGCGGCGCCGTGCTGCTGGACGGCGCCCGTTACATGGGCCACCATCACCACTCCGGTGAGTTCGGCCATATGTGCATCGTCCCCGGCGGGCAGCGCTGCCTGTGCGGCCGCCGCGGCTGCCTGGAGGCCTACTGCTCCACCGCCCGCATCTCCACCGACCTGGGCATCAGCCGGGAGGAGTTCTTCGACGCTCTGGAGCATGGCAACCTGGAGTATCAGAAGATTTGGAACGACTATCTGGATCACCTGTCCTACGGCATCAACAACATCCGCATGGTGCTGGACTGCGACGTGGTGCTGGGCGGCGTGCTGGCCCAGTTCATGAGCCCCTATCTGGAGGACCTCCGCCTGCGTCTGCGCAGCCTCAGCCCCTTCGACACCGACGGCAAGTACCTGAAGCTGAGCCGCTACCTGAACTGGTCCACCTGCGTGGGCGCGGCGCTGTACTTCGTCAACGATTTTATCGAGAACATCTAAACCTGTCCTATCCTGCCCGCGCCGCCGCCCTCTGCGGCGCGGGCGATTTCCTGCGGAGCCGACCCCGTTCGGCTCCGCACTTTCTGCAATCATCACTGGGAGGAATCGTCTATGTCCATCACAAGCGCCCCCTTCGGCATCACCCGTTCCGGCCACCCCGTCACCGCCTACACCCTGGCCAACAGCCACGGCTGTAAGGCGGTGGTGCTGGACTTCGGCGGCACGGTGCAGTCCCTCATCATCCCTGACCGGGACGGCCAGCCCACCGACGTGGTGCTGGGCTATGACAGCGTGGCGGACTACGAACAGGGCAGCTGTTACTACGGGGCCTTCGTGGGCCGGTACGCCAACCGCATCTCCGGCAGCCGCTTCCCCCTGGAGGGGCAGGAGGTGCAGCTCACCCCCAACGAGGGGCGGAACCACCTCCACGGAAACTTCTGCTTCGAGGTGTATGACGCCGCCGTGGAAGGGGACTCCCTGGTGCTCCGCCGCACCAGCCCCGACGGGGAGGACGGCTACCCCGGCACCGTCACCCTGACCGTCACCTACACCCTGACGGAGCAGGACGGGCTGGTGCTGGACTATCAGGCTTCCACTGACAAGCCCACAGTCCTCAACCTGACCAACCACGCCTACTTCAACCTGTCCGGCCACGCCTCCGGTACCGCCCTGGACACCGTGCTGCAGCTGAACGCCAGCCGCATCACCGAGGCGGACAGCGAGAGCATCCCCACCGGGGTCATCCGCGACCTGGCCCCGGAGGACCCCTTTAACTTCACCGTGCCCAAGGCCATTTCCCGGGACATCGGGGCCGACGACCCCCAGCTCCGCTTCGGCGGCGGCTACGACCATAACTTTATTCTCGACCTGCCCTCCCTGGAGACGCCGGTGGCCACGGCGGTCAGCCCCCGCACCGGCATCCTGATGGACGTTTACACCACCCAGCCCGCTGTTCAGTTCTACTCCGCCAACTTCGTCCAGGACGACCCGGTGGGCCACGGCAAGGGCGGAATCGTCTACCCCCAGCGGGGCGGCTTCTGCCTGGAGACCCAGCACTACCCCGACTCCCCCAACCGCCCGGCCTTCCCCTCCACCGAGCTGCGGCCCGGAGAGGTTTACCATCAGGTGACGGAGTACCGGTTCAGCGTCAGCGACTGACGCCGTGAAAAACAGAAAAACCGGCTTCTGCGCGATTGCAGAAGCCGGTTTTTTGTGGTTTTTATTGCTGCTGCCGGTATGCTTCCTCTATCTCCCGGAAAAACTGATAGTAGGGGAGGAGCCATTGGAAGCCCTCCGCCACATCGTCCACCAGAGCGGGGGTACCGCACCGCCCGTCGTCATAGCTGCGGGGGCTGCACAGAGCCACCGTTTTCCGGTTGAACCAGGGCTTCAGCAGGTCGCCCGCCTCCCCCTTGGGGCGCTTATACTCGTCCCCCGCCAGCTGGAAGTCGGGCCGCTCCAGCAGCCTCCGGGCCAGGGCCTCCGCCCGTGGCCCCTCCTCCAGCAGCTTCCGGCGGTACAGCTCCATCATGGCGGGCGGGGCCCAGTAGTAGCCCATGCCCAGTTCGTAGCCCTCCGGAGCGATTTCAAAGTAAAAGGCTGCGCTGGCCGTCCACGTCTCCTGGGGCGGGTACAGGACGAACCACAGATGGTCCTTATACCGCCTGCCGTCCCGCACCAGCCGCACGTCCCGGTAAATGCGGGTCACCCGCAGGTTCAGCGCCAGCTCCGGGTTGGCGTCCAGGAACCGCTCCTGCACCTCCCCGCCCAGGGCACACAGCGGGTCATAGGCGTGGGTCAGATAGTCCTCCTTGTGGGCCAGGAACCAGCCCCGTTCGTTGTTCAGCCGAATCCCCCAGAGGAATTGGGCCGTCTCCTCAGTAAACCCCTGAAAGCTCATGGTCATTCACCCTGTTCCTCCGCTTCTGTGGATGCGGTGTTCCCCTCGTCGGTGCTGCCGGAGTCCCCGCTGTTGCCGGAATCTCCGCTGCTGCCGGAGCCGCTGCTGTCGGAGCCGCTGCCGCCGCCGGAATCGCTGCCGCTGCCGGAGCCGCTGCTGCTGCCGGAGTCGCCGGTACTGCCGGAATCGCAGGTGCTGCCGGAGTCGCCGCTGCTGCCGGAGTCGCCGGAGGTGTCCGTATCAGAATTGCCGCTGCTGCCGGAGCCAGAGCTGTTGGAGCCGGAACTGTTGTTGCTGCCGGAATTGTTGTTTCCGCTGGAGCTGTTGTTCTTTTTGCTGTCAGAGTCGGAGTTATTGGACTTGTTGGAAGTCTCCTTCTCCTTCGTCCCCACCAGCAGCACCTCGTCCCGCTTCCGGTAGACGCTGTAGGCCTCCTCGGTGGTGGAGAGCAGGTTGCCCTCCGCGTCGTAGACGCTGCGGTAGGTCTGCACCTTGTAGCCGGTCTCCCCCTCCACCTTCACGGAAGTCTCCCCCTCGTACATGGAGTCGTCCTCCTCCTCCTTCACGCTGTAGTTGGTGGTGGACAGGACCTCGTTGGTGATTTTCACCGTGTTGCCGGTGAGGTTGGTGCCGTAGATGGTGCAGGTCAGGATGTTGCTGGCGGAATAGCTGGTGACGATTTTGATGGGGTACTCCGTGTCATTGGTGAACTTGAAGTCCGGCCCGCCCCAGGACACCGTGGCGTCCTGGCCCAGGGGCACATAGGTGGAGGCATAGGTATGGTTGGTGCGCTCGGTAATCTCCAGATTGGCCAGCAGCACCGCGTTGTACAGGGTGGAGGAGGTCTGACAGATGCCGCCCCCCAGCTCCTGCACGCTGTCGCCGTTGGAATAGGCCGTCGCCGTCTTATAACCGGCCGCCTCCGTCCGCTCGCCCACCGTGTCGTTGTAGGAGAAGGTCTCCCCCGGCAGGAGGATGACCCCGTCGCAGGACTCCGCCGACAGCTTCACGTTGGTCTTGCGGTTGGTGGTGCCCTTCACGGTGGAGGAGTAGGTGCCCAGCACCTCCCGGAACAGGTTCTCCTCCATCAGTTCGGTGGTGATGTCCGGCTCGGTGTAGACCAGGGCCACCTCCACGGTGTCCCCCTCCCCGGCGTTGGCCAGGGCCTCCTCCGCCGCCTCCAGGTCAAAGCTGACGCCGGTGACGGAGTCCACAATGGCGTAATCCTGCTCCGGGTCCAGGGTGGCGTTCTCCGCCTCCACATAGACCGCTTCGTAAATGGCCTCCAGGTCGGCGTCGTTCAGGGCGCCCTCGGTCATGGGGCAGTCCAGCACGGTGGCAAAGTCGTCCTGCGCCACCGCGTCCAGCATCAGCTCCACCAGGGCCGCAGTATCCACCACCTGGCCCACGGTGCCCTTGGTCAGGAGGATGGCGTCCTCCTGAATCTCATAGGTGGTGGCCGTGCCGGTGTCCACCGCCAGCAGGCCGGAGTGGTCGATGGCCTCCCGCAGCAGCTCCTGGTCGGCCACGGTGGGCTGCACGTCATAGGTGCGCTCCCCCGTCAGGGTCCGCAACAGCGCCGCCCCCCGGGTCAGGAAACTGCCGTGGCCCGCGGCAAACGCCTGGTCCACCGTGGCCTCCACGTCCAGAGTCAGCACCCCGTCCAGGTCCACCTGATAGGTCTCCCCCGCCGCTTCCACGGTGAGTGCGACGCCGTCATACTCCTCCTGGGAGACGGCCTCCACCGCCTCCACCGCCTGGTCATAGGTCATGCCCTTTAAATCCACGCCGTTGACCACGGCGTGGCCCAGCACCGTGTCCTGGTCCACTGCGGCGCAGCAGGCCAGGTAGCCCGCCGCCAGCACCACAACAGCCGCGCCTGCGATGATGCCCACGGGGGCGACGCGCCGCTCTTTCCTGTTTTGGTTCATTTCTTCACTGATTCGTTCCATTCATTTGTCCTCCAGCTGCGGACAGCGATGCGCATCCGCCGGTGTCGATGTTTGCTTGTAGATTTGCACCTGTTCGGGCGGCTCCTCATGGGCCGCCTGTTGGAGGCGTCGTATCCATAACCGTATAGCTATTATAGCTTGAAGCGCACCGGAACACAAGCAACAAATCATTACACTTTTTTCCTCCGCCGCCGGGGAGCGCTGCGCGAAAGCGCAAAAAACGGCGCAGCAGAGCCGCGTCGGTTCCCTGTATGCGCCCGGCGGCCAGCCGGACAGTTCACAGGCCACGGAAATCAATTTTCCGGTCAAATATGCCAAAGAGGCCCCTCAGTCTGGCCTTGCGGCCAGTCAGCCCCCCTGGTCCCTCCCGGCGTCCCTGTCTAAGGACCGCCGCCCCGGCACCCCTGCCCGCCCCCCCGCCGGGGGGGGGGCGGGGGGGCGTAAGTTTGGGACCCGTGGCCGGCGGCCGGGGGGCGGAGGCGGGGGAAATGTTTAAGGAGGGGGAGGCCAGGACG